>LUYZ01000078.1 GCA_001603425.1 Bacteroidales bacterium Bact_08 | reverse complement strand
AGATGAGTATTTTGCCTATGATAAAGACCTCATCAAACCAATCTTCTTTGTACAAGATTCAGATGGTAAATATCACTTTAAAGAGCATTTAAATACTCAACAAAAAATAGAAGACTTTATTGATAAATGTGAAAGCGAAATTGTTAAACATAAAGAGGCTTTGTTATCTATTTGCGCAGATCTAATTTTCATAGAAGACCTAGAAAATCCAGGCCACTATTATCCAAGAATATCTGCTCAATTCACAAAGTCATATCAAACTTTAGATCACTATCAAAAAGAGGCTTATAATAGAATCTACAACCATTTTTTCTATGAAAGAAATGATCATTTTTGGTATTCTAACGCCATGAAAAAACTACCAGCGCTTATCTCATCTACTGGAATGCTTGTATGTGGAGAAGATCTGGGGATGATTCCAGCATGTGTACCTAGTGCAATGGATCGACTAAAGATAACTAGCTTAGAGATACAACGAATGCCAAAAGATCCAAAAGACAAATTTGGCTATCCAAATAGATATCCATACCTATCAGTATGTACAACTGGAACTCATGATACAAGTACATTAAGAGGATGGTGGGAAGAGGATAGGCAAACTAGTCAAGAATATTATAATAAAGTTCTAAATATTCATGGAGAGGCTCCATATTATTGTGAAACTTGGTTATGTCAAAGAATAATTGAGGATCATCTGCACTCTCCTTCTATGTTAGCAGTATTACCCCTACAAGATTGGCTATCAATATTTGAAAATCTAAGACGAGAAGACCCTAACGTAGAACGAATTAATATTCCAGCCAATCCGAAACACTATTGGAGATACAGAATGCACACTAGCATAGAAGAACTTATTTCTAACCAGGAGTTTGTAAATAAAATTAAAGATTTAATAATCAAATCGGGAAGAGAGCTAAATAGCTAGTATAAAAACATATTGCTCAAAGTTAGGGGAGATGCTATAGATTTAGTTTCTCCCCTTCTGTATGTGCTATAACAACAGCAGCACAAGTATCTCCGTGAACATTAGTTGTAGACCTTGCCATATCACATAATTGCTGAACAGCTAAAACTAAACCTATACCCTCTAATGGTAGTCCAACTACACCCAGAACAACAGCTATCATTACTAATCCTGCCATCGGAATTCCTGCAGATCCTATTGCTGCTACTACTGAGGTCAAAATAATCAAAAATTGTTGAGTTATACTTAAATCTATTCCATATGCCTGAGCTATAAAAATAGCAGTAACACCTTCATAAAGAGCTGTTCCATTCATATTAATTGTACTACCTAGAGGTAGAACAAAACTGGCTATTTTATTAGATATACCAACCTTTTCTTGCGAATCTTTTATTGCTAAGGGTAACGCAGCACCAGAGGAGCAGGTGGAGAATGCAGTTAGTAGTGTGACTGACATTTTCTTTATATGCTTGTACGGATTATATTTAGTAATTGAATAGACTAATGCAGGAAGTGTTACAGTACTATGTAAGAAGCACCCTAGCCACACAACAGATGTGTATAGTCCAAGACTACTCATTAGACCTACAAGTTTCTGAGTATCGGCCTGTTGTTCTGCAACAATATTAGAAACAATAGCAAAGACGCCTAATGGGGTAAATTTTACTATAAAAAGCGTCATCTTCATAAACACTTCAAAGAAAGCTTTAAAAAGCGTATTTAATGAGTTGTGAGACTCTTGAGAAACCTTGGTTATAAAGAACCCAAGTAATATTGCAAAAAATATAATTGGGAGAAGATTCCCTTTAGATAACTCCTCAAAAATATTTTGAGGTACCACGCCCACCATCTGATCTTTAAACGATAGTTTTGATATATTAAGTTGCTCTATATCTTGTTTTAGATTTAAGTCTGCACCAACCCCAGGAGAAATAATATTAACTAATAAGACCCCTAAAATAGCGGCAAATAGTGTTGTAATAAGATAAAACGAGAGAGTTTTCCCTGCTAATCGGCCTAAATCTTTATATCCACCCAAACTAGAAACCCCCATTACTAGTGATGAGAATACTATAGGAATAGCGATCATCTTTAACGATCTGATAAACATGTCGCCAATCCATTTTATTGAGGGCACATATTCATAAAAGAAGAACCCTATTGGGATTGCTACAAGAATGGAGATTAATATCTGCCAATGCAAAGGCACTCTAAATACTTTCATCTTTATTTGTATATATTTTATTCATAATCAAGGCAATCGCTCCATCGCCAGTTACATTACATGCTGTACCAAAACTATCCATGGTAATATATAACGCTATCATCATGCCAACTTGATTCGAGTCAAAACCTAGCATACTTTGCAATAAAGCAACAGCCGCCATTATTGCTCCTCCTGGAACGCCAGGTGCAGCAACCATGGTTATTCCCAACATTAAAATAAACCCCAAAAATATAGAGAGGGAGCAATCCATCCCAAATATAAACATAATAGCATATGCACATGCTACAATCTTTAAAATACTACCAGAGAGGTGAATTGTTGCACAAAGTGGTACTACAAAATCGGCAACCATATCCTTAACCCCATTAATTTTAACCTGCTTAAGAGTAACTGGTATTGTAGCAGCAGAAGATTGAGTTCCAAGTGCAGTCATATAAGCTGGAAGCATGTTCTTAAAACTCTTAAAAGGGTTAACTTTAGCAACATATCCTGCAATTAAGAATTGAGTCATTAAAAGAAGAATATGCATTATAAATATTATAACTATCACTTTAAAAAAGAGAGAAAAAATAGTAATTACCTCTCCGTCTGCTCCTATCTTTAAAAAAATGCCAAAAATATAAATTGGTAAAAACGGAATGATAACGCTATTAATTATTAGAATAATAACTGAACGGAATTCATTAAATAGAGCTTTAAAACTCTCTCCTTGGATAATAGAGACTCCTAATCCCAAAACCATCGCCAATATCAGAGATGTTGTAACACTCATTAATGGAGGCATATCTATCTCAAAAAAAGTTGAAAGAATACTCTGTCCATTTAATTGTGAAGATATATCCAAACTCTCTACATCCAAAAGAAGAGGAAGAGAAAACTGCGTAGTAAAAAACGAGAAAAAACCAGCTGCTATTGTAGAACCATAGGCGATTAAAGCAGTAAATAGCAACATTCTACCAGCACCTTTACCCATATCGGCAATTCCAGGAGCTACCAGGCCCAAAATTAAAAGTGGAATAATAAACGATAAGAAATTGGAAAAGATACCATTGATAGTTACAAAAATTCTAACAACAAAATCTGGTAAAAAAAGAGAAAAAAGTGATCCAAGAATTATAGCAATAATTACCTTTGGCAGAAGAGATAGTTTAATTATTCTTTTCATTTGTAAATCCATTAAAATTATAACTCTACTTTACCTCTCTCTGCTTATTTTTTAAGACACCCACCCATTTATCTCCCTTATAAGAAGCCCAGGCACGATGCATTAAGTCTGTATTAAAGACCAAAGATACCTCCCCATTGCTATCAACGGCAATAATACCTCCTCCTGACCCTCCCATAGGGTCTATTTTATTAAAAATAACTTCATGAGCAGCACTATCCAATGATAACCCTTTATATTCTACTAAAGCCGATATATCATAGGCAACTACTCTTCTTATCCAATACTCTCCATGACCTGTCCCAGATACTGCGACTGTTGAGTTATTTGCATAAGTGCCTGCACCAATTACAGGGACATCACCTACTCTACCCCAGCGTTTGCCAGACATTCCTCCTGTTGATGTTGCTGCAGCAAGATCTCCATTTAAATCTCTAACAACACATCCAACAGTTCCCCTAGGATCTGGATTTTCTTTTCCAGAGATCAATTTTTTATGTTGTTCTTCTCTACTCTGTGTAGAAAAATAGGAGTTTTCTACAATCTCTAGGCCTAAACTTTTAGCAAATAGTGATGCACCTTGACCAATCAATAATAGATGCTTAGAACTATCCATAACAGCACGTGCTGCTTTTATAGGGTTTTTAATATCTCTTACCCCAGCAATAGCACCCGCATTTAGTGTAGAACCATCCATGATTGCAGCATCCAGTTCATAAAATCCATCATATGTTTTTACGGCACCTTTTCCTGCGTTAAATAGTGGAGAATCCTCTAGAAAGACTACAACCTTTTGTGCTACATCAAGAGCTGACTCTCCATTTTCTATCAACTCTATCCCTATCTCTAGAGCCTTTATAAGTTCTTTTTCATACTCCAATATTTTCTCTTGAGAAATGCCCTTGGCATTACCGCCTGCACCTCCATGAAGAGCAATAGCCCAATTTTGAGATATGGAGGTCTCGTTTATGGAATTATCATTAGAATTATTGCCAGAATTACATCCAAAAAGTAACAAAATGAAGGCAAAAAAGGGAATAGCCCATTTTTTCATAATTTAAAATATTTAAGTTGGCTACAAATATAATATAATTAGAGGGCTGCCCAAAAAAATGGACAACCCTCTAAACTGAACAGAAATATAATTGTTTAATACTTAATCTGTAATTGATTTAAAACATAGTTATTAGGAGCATACTTATCTAGTATAAATAATATGTATCTAATATCTACACTTATAGATCTTGAGATATCACTATCATATCTATAATCAGATCCTACACCTTGCCATATTCTATCAAAATTTAGGCCAACCAATTCTCCTCGTGAATTTATTACTGGAGAACCTGAACTTCCGCTTGTCGTATGAGCATTAGTCAAAAAGTTAACAAAAAGTTCGCCACTCTTTGAACCATATCTTCCAAAATCCCTTTTGTTATATAAGTCTCTTATTTTTTTAGGTAGATAAAAATCGGGATTATCTAAATTATTCTTGTATTTGATATTAGCACCTGTTAGCGTTGTAAATGGAGTATAAATTAAGCCATCAATAGAATTTACACCTGTAACTCTTCCATAGCTAACCCTTTGAGAATTATTAGCATCTGGATAAATTGTATTTTTACGGTTCATTTCTAACAAGCCCTGCATATATATAGCATTTAACTCTAATAATTTAGACTGCAAATCTCCTCTTTGTCTGGCTATTCTATCTACATTTATCATATAGTAGCCAATTGCCATTTGATATAGCTCATCATTTTTCATTAGATTTGCAACATCTCTACTTTCACTCTCGGTCTCTAAAAATTCTAAGAGTCTCTCTTTATTAGTAAATATAGAGTTTGCAAATAGAGTCTGACTCATTAATTCAATATCACCATTGTATTTATGAATTAATTTATCCATAATCTCTGGTTTAAACTTAGGGCTCATCTTTTGGTAATATCTATAGGTCAGATTTCTAAACATCTGTCTATCTACTTCATAATTCCAATTGTTAAAAAACTGATGAGTTAAACCGATCAATCTTCTAGCCTCGGAATCTGCAGCTCTGGAGTTAAGACTCTTTCTATTGTACATAGCCACAAGCTTCTCAAACTTTCCGATAAATGGTACTATTTCTGAACCAGTTATGCCAGCTTCCAAGAAATAAGCATTAGCCAAATTGTATTCAGCAACCTCTTCATAAAGCTTCTCCATTCTCTCTAAAATATCACCATATTTAGCAACTCTCTTCTCATCTTTAGATACCCACTCATTAAATCTTCTCTCCTCCTCTCTCTTAACATTTACAAGATCTAATTTATCAACACCCATAATCTCTCCGCTCCATCTTAGATAACTATTTCCAACAGAAGATAGTCTTGTTGTATATCTAAATTTTGAAGAAGGATCTTGCTCTATCGCATTTTGAAGTATATTCATTTTTTCTCTAGCAATAGCCGCTTTTTCTGCAGTCTCTGAGTATATTATTTTATCTAAAGCAAAAGAGGGAACATACTGTCTTGTAGAACCTGGATACCCTACAATCATTACAAAATCATTCTCTTTAACCCCTTTTGCCGATATTGGTAAAAAGTGTTTTGGAGAGTATGGTCTATTATTTTTATTGAAAGAGGCTGGCTCATTTTTATCATTGGCATAAACTCTCAATACTGCAAAATCTGCAGTGTGTCTTGGCCATGAATAATTATCATCATTACCTCCAAATTTTCCCAAAACAAATGGTGGAGCAGCAACCATACGGATATCTCTATAAACAGCATAAATATTCATAATATACTGACTACCTCCAAATAATGCTTGAGTCTTTGCCTCATATCTTGTGCCTGCTGTCAACTCTTTTGCAATGGCTACACCATTTTCATTTATTTTATTATTCTTCTCTCTTCCCGTGAGATTTTCTGTCCCCTCTAAAATTCGATCTGTCACATCAACCATCTTTATGAGCTGTTTCATCTGTAATCCTCTACACAAAGACTCCTCTGAACGATTATTTGCCCAATACCCATATTTAATAAAATCATTCTCTTTAGTAGAAAACCTCTCAATATGAGACAATACCACGTGGTAATTTGTAATAATAAGGCCACTATCAGAAATAAAACTAGCCGTTCCAAAACTCCTAAGATTTGCACCTTCTCCCATAAGACCAATCACAGCATCTTTTATACATGCCTGATTTATGCTATAAATCTCCTCTGGACTAAGCCTTAAACCCATTTTTCTCATTTTAGCATACTTCTCATTTTTCAAAAGCAGAGGAAGCCACATACCCTCATCGGCAACAAGGTTTACTGGAATAAAAAATAGTGCTACTATCAGAGCTAATAATAATCTCTTCATCTTAATTTTTTTCTAATATTTCTAATAAAAATTTATAATGTTCTTTTGACTTTCTATTGCCTTTTATCATTCTCTTAATACTCTTTTTAGTATTAATTAACTGAGAGTAGGCAGCATCTGCAATAATAGCAGAACTCCCTAACATCATACTATCTCCCCTTTGTGGTATTTGAGATAAATTTTTTAAAGATTGAATATAGGTGATTTGAATGTTTTTATCGTAAATGCTATTTGTGCAAAAGCTCTTCCAAATAAAAGTATCTAAATCTCTTAAATACTCCTCCAGAGTGTATACATCACCTGCAAAGGAGCTATTTTGAAGAACTCTTGGAGTTACAAAACCTCCACTTACAAGAGATTCCATAATCTCGGATTGACGCCTAAGCACATTATCTGTAACAGAACCCATTATAGGAGAAAATCTTGGATTATCTAAATGCTCTGGAGCCTCTCTAAGCCAAAATATAACACTCTTCAAGGCCTCTCTCTGCTTTTCCTTATTTATTGGCACATGTCTTACAAAATCGGCCTCAAGAGGACCTTGATAAGTATATCTACCCCCTATATAAGATATTGATAGTGTAATGTATCTAAAATATTGCCTCGAAAGAGCCTCATATCTTCTCTCTAAAATAGATTGAGATCCAGAATGTGCCAAAGTCCAATTAATCAGACTATCTAATATAATCTGTGTATTTAATATACCATTTCTAGAAGATATAAGTACATTATCCCCTAAGCTCTCAGACTGTGCCGATGGATCTGGTGATATAGGTACTGCTATAAATGGAGCAAAAAGGTACATTGGATCATTGCCCTTTGATTTAAAAATAGAGTCTAAAACTGGTAACTCTTGTTCAGGTGTTTTGACATCATGAATATATTTATATCCATACTCTATTGATAAATAATCAAATGGGCCTAATACTGGAGGAGTCATTTTTACACCCTTCTCTAGATCTCCTGGCCTTGCAATATGGTTATTTCTTGCATAATCCATAATTGACGCAGTAGTTCCATATATTTGAGTAAAAGTTGCCGATCTTAATGAGTCGGCTGGATATGCATAAGAACTCCTCATATTGTGCTGTAATCCAAGAACATGACCCACTTCATGAGCAATCGCATATCTAACCATCTCACCCATCATCTCACTATCATACTCAATTGCCCTAGCCTTTGGATCAACTGCCGCTGTTTGTGTAAATCTCCACATAGAGAAAAGATCTACAACATTATTCCACCATAATACCTCTCCATTAATAATCTCTCCACTTCGTGGATCTGTCCAAACTTGACCTGCAGCATTGGCTTCATCTAAAGGAAGATATCTTATTACATTAGTTTTAATATCATAAGGATCAAAACTTGGGTCATTTTTTGGAAACTCTCTAGCTTGCATAACATTTTTAAACCCAATTTTCTCAAATGCAGAATTCCAATCTTCTACTCCTTGTTTAATATATGGAATCCAATCTTTTGGGAAATATGGTTCAATATACATTATAATAGGATTAGCAGGCTCTACCAACTCACCTTGTTTATGCCTTAAAACATCTTCTGGTTTTGGCTCTATTCTCCATCTTGTAATATATCTATTAGTAGATATACCCCTTCCAGAGCTATAAGCCCTTCTATTATATGATAAATAACCAACTCTAGGATCATTAAATCTTGCCCTTAACTCCTCTTTTGGAAGTCTTAATAAAAAATATTGGACAGTAATAGTAAATGTCTCTTTACCACCCAAAAACTCATAGTAACTTCTAATATTAACTCTATCATTAAACTCCTTAATATAAAGCAATTTACTTAGTTTACTATCTAACCTACCCTTCTTAACATTATCAGGAAGAGGCCATGCTAACTGAACCTCATCGGAAAAATATTTTGTTACATCGATAACAGATGCATCATTAGTCTCATTTCTGGACTCAATGTCAAAATAGTTAACGCCGCCTACTCTCATATTTGCCGATAGTGGGTCATAAATAGGGTCATTATTATTCACATCCACAAAAGTATTTACCTCTTCTATAACTATTAACTTATCACGTTTGGAAAACCTTATCAATACAGGGGGTCTTCTCATTTGACCAGCAGAGTAGACCTTTGCAGATGGAGAGCTTATATCTACAACTCTGGAACCAAATAAAATAGACTCACCTAATAGAGAATCGGGAATCTCAAATTTATAAGCACTACCTTTTTTTACAACCTTTATAAAGCTATCTTGAGCATAGATAAATGTTGTCAAAAGCAATAATGAGGCAAACAGCGTTAACTTCTTAAACATACACGAATTTATTTAATCATTACTTAACCTAATATATCTAGAACTATCTTGGATAGTATCTATATGTTACCTTGTACATATCACCATCTTTCTTAACATCCAAATTTGCTGGCAATATTCTCATAAAATATGGAGAACTACTCTTAAACCAAGCAGTAAAAATGATCTCAGCATCTCCGGTAAAATCATAAGTACCTTCTAATTTCTCTAACCAAATCTCCATAGTATGGAATGTTGGAACGGTACTTTTTGTAATATCACCACCTGTTGCTTTTGAATCTATATGCCATTGTTTATTAGTATTTGTACCTGTCTCCCAGTTTTCTCTTAAAATAAGTTTAGCAGTAAACTTCTGTTTTGGAGATGTTACAATACCTTTTTGAATATTTTTTCCATCTGCAACAAATCTTAAAAGAGAGTCTGTAGGAGAAAAGTATCTAGCAGTCCTTGCTGCACCATAATCGGCAATAACGGTATCTGCAGAGCCAAAAGTAAGCATATCTGCTAATCTTAAAACATCTCCTCCAGCTGTATTTGAATTACAATCAAATGCTGCAATGAATGATAAATTTCTATGAGTTCTTAAATAGTTTCTCTTTTCAGTATTTGAACTAGAGTTTAATGTAACTCTACCAACCCAAGAACCATCTGTTCCTTTAACTTGCTGGTATATTTGGAATCCTGCTCCACCTAAAAGTGCAGATGTTCTTAACATCGGAGATAAGTCTACTAAAGGATCAATAACCTCAATTGTAACAGAGCCTTTGTCTTGAGAAATAGTTGCTCTCTTTGGATCTGCAGGTACTAAATTGAGTTTAAGATTCTTATTAAATCCTCCGATATCTTTCTTTTTAATTGCTACTTTAAACTCTTTTGAATTTGAGTCCTTATCAATAGTCACTCTATTGGTGCTACCGCCATTAATTAAGAAGTCATCTCCAATTCTAAGGTCACTATCTGACTCAATAATAAACTCTGTATTGGCTTTTAATATCTCGGATGATGATATAGTAAATGTTAACTCCTCTGCATTAAAAGGATTTGTATGAATTGTGGTATTATCAGAAAATGAAATAACAGGCAGTACAATCTCTTTTGTCATTTTAATCTCAATCTGTGAAGAGAGTTGAGGATCCACAACATAGCTTGTAGAAGGTGCAATTGTAACTTTAATCGTTAAATTATTATCCCATATATTATCATTTAAAATAGTTATAGGATATATCGCCTCTGTTGCTCCTTGAGCAACAGCAATCTCTTTAGAAGCTACTGTATAATGCTCATTCTCTACTGCGGTTCCCGAAAGATCTACTTTAACAGAAAAATTTGAAGATGCTGCTGTAGATAATCTTAGTTTTAGATCGTACTTACCAGAATCTGTATTTATTGTTATTTGAGAAGATTCAAAAGATACAATTGGTAATTTAACTCTGCTGTCACTATCCTTATCACACGAAAATGCGATAGTTATAATAGCAACAAATAGAAGTGCTTTAGTTAAAAAATTCTTTGTTAAGTGTTTCATATTTAATTGTTTTAGAAAGTTAATATGCCTATTGATATTCCATATTGAGTCCAATTCATTGAATCTTGAGCAAATATGTTTCCTGCATATATTTTAGCAAAACCACTCATTGCTCCTTTTTTAACAAATTTCATTGGAAAACTATAACGCAAAGACCCATAAAGATCTACAGTACTTCTATTATGATAATCTAAATCT
>LUYZ01000077.1 GCA_001603425.1 Bacteroidales bacterium Bact_08 | reverse complement strand
GAATTACAAAAGCAGCTAAAAGAAGTCCTCTCTCAGTTGGCATGGTTCAAACGTAAAATGTTCGGCTCTATAAGTGAAAAGTACCCAAATATAACGCCTCTTCCTGGCCTTTTTGCAGAACTTTCAGACCAAATAGATTCTCTTTCTGACAGCAAATCAAGTGAACAGGAACTTGATTGATAAGTCACTAGCACAATATGCATTGGGACAGATACAACTACTGTACAAAGATGTACTAAACAAATTACCTTATATCCTCGACAAAAAAGAGAGTCTCGATTCTCTAATGCCAAATAGATGGATAGAGCAACATCCAGAATCACTACTGTGTACTGATTTGTCCAAAGTGGATCAAATGTAGTTTTATACTTCTGATCAACTTCCTTTAAATCCATTAGTTAGCTTTTAACCAAAAAGTACTAGATCGTTCAAACTTATAAAACACGTTCTATTTTATAAAAATTAAAAGGGTTTTTGTCGAATGCTTACGAACTACCTTTACTTCGCTTGTCAACAGATGGGCATAGCGAAGAGTCAAAAATCACGGAGAGTCTTAGTAAAGCAATGGGGCTAAATTGATTTGCAGTCGTATCCAAATTGGTCGGTATGATATTTGTAGTAAATATTCGTTATATTTGTGAACAAGTTTGTTGACAAATTACTATCTTCGCAAAATGAATAGCGTTGGACAATATATTGATTCTCTAATAAAGGGGAGTGAACACAATCAAGCGGAGGTTGCGAGGGCTATCGGTGTGCAGCGTCAGTTGCTCAGCTATGTTATTGCTGGAAGGCGTGAATTGTCAATGCCATTGGCTCTGAAATTGGAGTCATTTTTCAACCTGTCTGAGGGGAAACTCCTAAAAATGCAAGCTGAAAATAGTGTCCATAACTATAAACAACAACTCAAAAACGAATTGGCAGAGCAACTACTCCGAGCAAATGCCTTTTGGTCTTATGCCAATGTTTCGGTAGACAATATCCCAGATGAAGAGTTAATAGAAAAGAGTTTTATATATCTTGATATGAAAGATATAGCTAAACTTTTCGAGCTATATACCAGAGATTATATCCGAAAGGTATGGCGTGAAAAGTTGGCTATACAAGGCGATTATCTATTCAACCTCAATGTGATGATTGCTCTCTACTATTTCGATATTAAACAGCCTGAAAAGTACTTGAAACGGGTCGAACGTGAACATATAAAACAGCTATTGACTTATGCGTAAAGGGTTGACAGATAAAATCGATGCTATTATCGAAAAGGTGGCAACAATGGAGAGCATCAAACCCTATATTCTTGCCGGAGGGACTGCCCTTGCTATGCAGATTGGTCATCGCAAGAGTGAGGATTTGGACTTTATGATGTGGCGTAAGTCTAAAACCGAAAAGCCCGAAGTCAATTGGACTGCTATCGAAAAGGAACTTACACATAAGATAGGTGCGGTGGAGAGTTTTAATATGCTTGGGTTTCACCAAGTAGAGTTTGTTGTAGCAGGGGTTAAGTTTTTGTTCTATGTAAGCAACAATTACTCCCCTGTGGCAGAACCTATTTCATATCTTGGAAACATACGCCTTGCAGATATAGAGTCAATTATGGCGATGAAATTGGAAGTGATGCTCCGCCGTATGAAAATGAGGGATTATTACGATATTTATGCCATCCTCAAAGAGGGGTATGATATTTCAAAAGGGATTGAGGCGGCACTAAAGCTATCCCAGCTTAAGTTAACAACAAAGAACATTGTGATGATGCTTTTGTCAGATAGATTTATGAGTGATGAAAACTTTGAGCAACTCGAACCAAAGTACAGGGTCTCTAAAGAAGAGATACGAAGTTATATTCTTGGGAAGTTAAAAAACGCAACTTTGGTTTAGTTTTTCAACTGTGTTTTTGGAATTGAAAAATAATTATTACCCTTGTTTCGAAGCTCAAATCAAAAGCGTAAAACACAGCAAATCAACGAAATAGATTTGTGGGCATGTTATGTGAAATAGATCACTAAAATATCTCAATCAAATTTCATTTAAATCACGTCTCTCTAATTAATATTCGTTGGTATTTATATTCTTCACCTGGTCTATGAGCTTAGAAAATGATCTCTCCTTTTTTCGCTTCTCGTGTACCGATGCTGAAAAATGCCACGCTTCGCGCCTTAGCTTAAGATAGCTTTCATACACCTCCAGTTCAATTAGTCCTCTGTTTACGGCCTCAATAACAGCACATCCAGGCTCATTTACATGAGTGCAATCTTTATAACGACAATCTCCTTCAAAATCTGAAATATTCAACAAATCAGAAATTGAATTTGTATTATCCATTGCAAGACCAAACTCCCGGACTCCTGGAGTATCAATTAATACTCCCGAGCCATCTAGTAAAATCATCTCTCGTCTTGTGGAAGTGTGTCTCCCTTTACCTGTAGAATTACTTATCTCAGATGTGGCAAATAACTCTTTGCCAAAGAGAGCGTTCACCAACGAGCTTTTACCGACACCAGATGATCCCACAAAAGCAGCCGTTTCGCATTTTACAATAGACTCCTTTAATTTTTTAATTGACTCTGGATCGTAAATACTTGTAAAGATTATCGGTACATTTTCTAAATGCTTTAAAGACACCTGAACTTGGGTGATATCTACACCCAAGTCCGTTTTAGTAAACACCAATATTGGTTGAATATTCTCCTCTTTTATTTGAATAAGGAAGCGCTCTGCACGACGAATATTAAAATTATCGTCTAGACTTTGCACTATAAATACCTTATCTAGCCATGAAGCAATTACTTGTTTATCTGCAATTGTTCCGCTCTTTTTTCGATACAATGTACGCTCACGAGGCAACATCTCTACTATAATCCCTTTAAATGCATCATATGGTTGAAAAAGCACCCAATCTCCTGTACATGGAAATTGATCCTGCGATTTACCATATAGCATATTACCTGCAAGCTCACAAGTAAATATTCCCTCTTGACAAACCACTTGATAACATGTTTTATGAACAACGCACACGCGTCCATGTGATAAACCTCTATATATTGACTCTTGTTTTAGTTGAAATAGTTTGTCATTCCAACCATATAATTCTAAATTATTCATTATTCCACCTATTATAATTTCTTACCGATATAGAATACATAACCATAATAGTCTTTGTATTTTTCATACAAGAGCCTTTCATTTTGTTCACTAGCAACAAAGTCAAAAGCTGCTTGATTGTTTGAGTGATCGCTTAAAAATGCCTCTTCTATCTCTGATTGCAAAGCAAAATACTCTTTAGTCCAACACTCTTCGGGTTCAATAAAACTTGCTATACATTTATAACCAGCTTGTTCCATTTGAGCTATTTTAGCCGATATAACATCTATTTCTGGATAGCTTGCCATCCAATAATCTTCTATCTCTTTTGGACGACTGGTGGTAAGCCAAGAGGCTTCTGAAACTGCTATATAACCACCAGGTTTTAGATATTTTTTCCATTGCTTAATTCCATTCTCAAATCCAATATTATAGATTGCACCTTCTGACCAAATGAGATCAAACTGTTCATCAGAGAAAGGAAGTTCTTTCATATCAGCCACTATAGCGCTAATACGGTTCTGCAAACCTAACTTTTTAATATTATTCTGTAGGCGATCAATAAATCCTGGAAATAGATCACTAGCCGTGATATGCCCCTCTACGCTTTGCGCAAGATATATTGTTTGCTTCCCTGTTCCGCATCCAATATCGGCAATACGAGATTTTTCTGAAAGACCAGTTATAAAACTTAATGCCTTTTTTGTTACATCCAAGCTGCCAGGCCCTTGACGGTCTATGCGAGAGAAGTAGTCACAAATAAGTTCGAATTGAAAATCGTGAATTGTTTTATTATCGTTTGACATGATTTCTTTGTTTAATTGTTTTAAGTTATTGGATATTCTGTAACCAATAGTTTTATAATTGTATATATACATAAAGGACTTAACAATCCCTTCTAAGGTATATTTACTTAATTAATAATATATATAATAGAAAAACCACCCTCAAAGAATTTTGAGAATGAATAAAAGGACAATCTGTAGAAAATCAACAGATTGTTTACTTAACGGAATCCGCTTTAAATGTATAACTGATAAACATAAAGTTATTTTAACCTCACAAAGGTAATGTTTTTTATAAAATTACAAACATTTTAAAATTGAGGCGCTAATACCAGTTCAACCGTTTTTTGTGTAACGGGATGATTAAATATTATCTCAATGGCATGTAAGTACATCCTATCTGCTCGTTTTCCATAGAGTGGATCACCTAAAATAGAGCAGTTTAAACCCAATTGATGTGCCGAGTGAACTCTTAATTGATGTGTTCTTCCTGTTATTGGGTAAAAATCAATTACAGTACAACTTTTAAGCTTCTCGCCCACATTAAGCTCTATCTCCTCAATAACCTTATAATTAGTAATAGCCTCTTTACCCCCTTCCATGACAACCATCTGTTTTGGTCTGTCATATATGTCGGCACACATATTTAGAGATATTTGGCCACTTTTTTTATCAATAACACCATCTAAAATTGCTCTGTATCTCTTTTTAACCTCTCTATTAATAAACTGTTTTTGGAGAGCTTTATAGATATCAATACTTTTTGCAATTACCAAAAGCCCAGAGGTATCCATATCTAAGCGATGTACTAAATAGGGGGTCTCTATATTGCATCTCTCTTGTATCACAGAATAAACAGAACTTTTATCACTTTTCCCTGGGACTGATAACATACCAGCAGGTTTAGATATTACCATTAAATATCTATCTTCCCAAACTATATGTAGTTGAGTACTATAATTTATATCATTTGATTCATAATAGTTTGGGTTTAGAGAGATGTCCAAACCCTCTAGCATATGATTTAAAATGGGCTCACACTTTCCTTTACAGCTTGGATAAAAATGGCCATGAATACGCATCTCTGTTTTTGGAGATTTTCCATACCAGAATTCGGCCATACTTATTGGTTTTAATCTATTATTATATGCATATTGAAATAGCTTTGGCGCAGCGCACTCTCCTGCACCTGCTGGGGGTAGTTTAAATACAGTTTTAGAAAAAATATCTAATAAAGATCTCTCTTTGCCATTTGCATTTAAAAATAAAAAATTGGAGAAAATCCAATTCTGCAATTCTGCAGATAGAATAGCTCTCTTCTCTTTTAATAATTCAATTTTACTAGTAAAAACTTTAATCTTGTTTACAAATATTTCACTTTCTGCTTTATGTTTAGCCAATGCCCTTTTTATTTGAGCCTTCTGATATTGGCTCTCCCTCTCTAGCTTATGACTTATATCATCAGAGCACTCTTTGGATCCTCTTAGGAGATCTCTATTAATTTTACTCTGTCTGTATATTTCTCGCTCTCTTTCTATTATCAGATTGCTTTGTTTGAGAAAATTGTAATACTCCTTCTGTATTTGCACATACTCTGCATTGCATTCTAATAATAAAATATCACTATTAATATTAGATATAACTGCCTCTTGTTTTCTAAAATACCCATCTTTATTTAGCATGTCAAAAACTGGGGGAACAAAAAATGGATGATAATTATATCCTGCCAAAGTTCCAGAAAAAGCACATATGGAGAAGCGATTTCCACTCTCATCTTCTACAATCATTACTCCAAACATCTTTCCATTTTTTAACTCTTCTTGCCACTCTGTTTTTGAGTCAAGATAATCGAATAGAGTCTGCTTTGTATTTAAACAAAGTGTGTCTGGTGTATAATCAAAAGGATTGTTCATATTTCTAAAAATAGAAAAAAGGGAGGGACTTAAAATCAAAAAGGCCAACTATCTGTTTTATTGATAATTGGCCTTTTATGTGGCGGTCTGGACGGGACTCGAACCCGCGACCCCCTGCGTGACAGGCAGGTATTCTAACCAACTGAACTACCAAACCATTGTTCCCGTGTTGGGAGTGCAAATATAGTCACTTTTTTCCTTTCTGCAAATTTAATTTAAACTGTTATCTCTATTTAATTCAAAAAAGGAGAAGTGAACATTTCCATATTTTTTACATCTCAGAAAATTAGGGTGATTATCAAATGAGTAAGAACCAGAATGCTCTAAAATAAAGAGACCACCCTCCTTCAATATACTTCCATTTAATATTTTATCTGGGAGCAACTCTAGCTTATCCAAATCATATGGAGGATCGGCGAAAATAATATCATATGAGAGCCTACATATCTCAATAAAATCAAAAACATTATGTCTTACAACATTGAACCCCTCGAATTTGTAATCGGCAGCACTCTTTTTAATAAATGAGGAGTGTAGATTATTCATCTCCACAGCTGTAATATTAGTACAACCCCTGGAAGCCATTTCAAAAGAGATACTTCCAGTACCCGAAAAAAGATCCAAAAATGAAATCTCTTCAAAATCATAACTATTTGAGAGTATATTAAAAAGCCCCTCCTTTGCAAAATCTGTTGTTGGCCTTGCCGATAATCCCTTTACAGGAACAATTTGCTTACCACGTAAACTACCACCTATAATTCTCATTAATCACTATTTAGAAGATAAAAAAAGCTGTATAAAAACATTTGATCACAAATACTTATAAATCAAAAGGAAACATCATTAAAGAGTATCTTAATTCTCTTTCTGCTGCACCCAAAGGAATTTCAGGATTTCTAAAATATTTAATTTGTGAAAAATACTTAGCCATATCTGATATTTCCAAATCAGAGATCTTTCCATTAACAAATACAGTTGTTTGCTCTGGATTAAATTGAATCTCCTTTACTGATAAAAGCAAAAAATAGAGAGCGCTATTAAAATGAATAGCTGGAAATGAATTTAAAAATATAAGTTTATTTCCATCTAATGCAACAATTGAAACACTCTCGCCATCAAAACTAAAAAGAACTTTATTATGCTCTTGATAATAGCAAAGAGAAGATATAAACAAATATGATGCAGGATAAATATTTAAATTTGAATGGTATTGAGATATTATATTCACTAATGTACTATCTGCACAATATACCAACTTCATATTATATTTGGGAACATCAATTGTGTTGATATATTCTAAATCGTCTAACTTATGGATTTTTGAGAACTCAAAAAAAGCACTATCTCTATCATATAAATCAGAAGGAATAGCAACAAACTTATGATTATTAACAACCAAATCCACACTTTTGAACTTAGACCTAAGGAGTGGTATTGTTTCAAAAAGTTCTTTACATTGTTGATTGAAAAGATCTAAATCACCATACACAGGTTTAAAGTCTGACTGAAATAAGAACAGAAGCTCTTTTGCTGAAGATTGTATTGAAAAAGAAAATCCATTCAAGTCAGCTTGAATGGATAGTCTATATTCAGTTGTCTTCCCCAGCTGCGGCTGACTATTGACAATTATTGGCATAATTTATTCCCAGTTACCTGCATTATTATTAGGAGCATCAATGCTACCAACTTTTAAACCAGGGTATCTTCCCATAAGTTCACGTTCTGCATTTAGATTAACTATTAATTGTCTCTCTAAACCTTTTAGTAAATAATCAAACGGTGCTGCTGCTTCAAAAAGAGGAACATCCACTCCAGATACTCTAGCAACTACTGCTTGCATAACCATCGGCTTGCCACCGCTGAATGGAATATATCTCAAAGAGTCAACAACAAAACCAGGTCTTTTTAAAAGTGTATCTCTTACAGCAATTCTAATACTGTCACGAAAAACTCTCTTTTCTGCAACTGCGGCAGAGTCGTCAAATGAACCAATTTGTCTGATGATAGTGATCTCCTCATTCTTATAAAAGTTTATAAGAGAGTCCATATCTGCAGTAAATTTGTTATACTTAGACTTGAATGCAACTTGAAGTGTTCTGATATCTTTTAATCTATCGATACATACACTCTCTCTGACTCTTCTCTGTTTTTCAAAAATAACAGGTTCTTGAATACTTCTGTAAATCAAAACGCCTAGAACTACAATAATTATAGGCAAAACAACAAAAACTAAGATCTTTTTCATTGGTAGTTATAGAATTTATATTAATTTCTTAAAGAGATACAATTTTTTACGCTGTAAGTTTCACAAAAGTAAAATAAATATTTAGACTCCGCAATATATTTTTCTATTTTTGTGGTCACAATAAAAGAAATTGATTTAAAAATGACAACAATAACTGAGAGCTACAACGTATCCGAATTTTTTAATTTTATCGAAAAATCTAAAAAAATCACGATAATAAGTCATATTAATCCTGATGGAGATTCTGTTGGCTCTACAGTTGCAATGCAAAGATTCTTAACACTATACTTTGAAAAAGAGGTTAGAATATTAATGCCAAATAGCTACCCAGAATATCTCTCATTTTTAGACCTAGATAAGAGAATTATTATTTGTGATAAGCAAAGAGAATTAGCTCAAGTAGAACTTGAAAAGACTCAATTAATAATTTGCATGGACTTCAATCATCTCTCAAGAGTAGAGTTAATTACTAATTTGATCGAAAAGAGCAACGCAAATAAAATATTAATTGATCACCACCCAAATCCTCAAGAAGATGTTTTTGATTTAACAATATCAGATGTACAGGCATCTAGTACATGTGAGCTTACTTTTTTCATTATTAAAAAAATTGTAGATAATATAGACTACCACAAATTATTACCTGCTACTTTAACTATTTCTAAACTATCTAAATCTGTTGCCGAAGCTCTATATGTAGGACTGATGACAGACACCAATAATTTCTCTAACTCTGTAAGATGGGAGACATTTTACATGGCCTGTGAACTTATGAAAACTGGAATCGATAAAGAGAGTATTCAAAATATAGTTTTTGCCTCCTTTAGTTTAGAGAGAATGAGACTTATGGGACATTTACTTTCTAACAAAATGATTGTATATCCACAATATAATGCTGCAATATTACTTCTCTCAAAAAAAGATCAGAAACGTTACAATCTAAAAGATGGAGATTCGGAGGGTTTTGTAAATATGCCTCTACAAATTAAAGGGATAAATATATCGGCACTTTTTACAGAAAAAGAGGATTATATAAGAGCTTCATTTAGATCTAACAACAATTTTTCAGTCAATCAGTTATCGAGACTACATTATCACGGAGCTGGCCACGAAAGAGCCGCTGGTGGTAAAATTTTTATACCAATGAAAAATGTGGCACAATTTTTTGAAGAGAGTCTCAATACTAGCTATAATGAGTGCTTAGATCGGAAGAGCAC
>LUYZ01000076.1 GCA_001603425.1 Bacteroidales bacterium Bact_08 | reverse complement strand
AATATTATGTATATATGAGGAATTATAAGTTTATATATGTAATTATAACTGCTTTTTGCTTTATTAGTTGCTCTATTAGTTGCTCTGTCAATAGAGTTATTACGAGTAGTTATAAAGATAATAGCCGCTTTATAGTGGGTGCCTATGCCCCACTTTCTTTTAAGAGGTATTGTAATTTTCTTCGATGTTGTAAATAAAGGATGAAAGAGGCAGACAGTTATATTGTCATTTTCTGAGTTTATTGTAGTATCTGTTTCGTTGTTTAAACATCTTATCAAAATAGTCTATCTTGGAATCCCTATAATCAAAAATTACTGGAGGTTTTCCTGAACGTTGAACCCTTCCGATATATTGTACCAACTTACTCTCGAAAGTAAACGGATAAACAATAAATAAGCACTCTAAGGCACTAATATCAATCCCTTCTCCAAAGTATTGTCCGGTAGAGATGATAATCTGGAAATGCCCCAGATTGATCTGTTCCAGTTTACTCTTACGACTTCTCTCAGAATCATCTCCCGAGATAGCTATCGTTTCATATTTCTCTTTCAGGTAAAGATTCAGAATGTTTACATGATTCCTTCTTTCAGTCAAAATAAGGATAGACTTAAATCGTGAAATGTTTTCATCAATATCTTTCAGAATCTGACCATTTCGACCAGTATCAAACATCAATACTTGTGAAACAGTCTCATAATTATCAATTTTATAATCGAACGGAACGAATAATTCTGTTTCTATAATATTGATTTCTGCTTTAATGTTCTGCTGTGCCAGTAATTCTTTCTGGGTCATTTCATAAATGATATTGCCAATATAGACGTATATCAACTTTTCATCATTATTTTTTCGCTTCGGAGTTGCGGTCAATCCATACAAGTAATAACAGTTTAATTGAGTGATAACCTCTCGAAATGATTTTGCTGGTATATGATGGCATTCATCTACAATCACCATTCCGAAACTATTTTTCAATTCTGTTAAGTCGCCTCTGGTCAATGATTGTATCATGGCAACCGTTATCTCTTTACCAATTTTATTTATCTGATTGCCAATTTGCCCTATCTGTTTTTTAGGAATGGAGAGGAAATTCTGAATGCGATCTATCCATTGATCGAATAATTGTTTCCTATGGACAAGAATAAGGGTCGGTTGTTTTTTCTGAGCAATCAATTCCAGCCCAATAATTGTTTTCCCTGAACCAGGTGGAGAAACTATTACACCAAAATCTTTGCTCTTTGCCCGTTCCAAGACTTCTTCTTGATGTGGGAGCAGGTCTATCTTTGAATTCATGATTATTTCGTCCTGTTTGCACCGTTCGTCAATAATCTTTATTGGAATGCGCTCTGAATTACAAAATTTAACAAGAGATGAAGCAAAACCACGGGGGATAATGATACCCTCAGAGGTTTCTTCAATAAGTTTGAAGTATTTTTCAATATTATATGCTGTTTTTCCTAATTGCTGCTTAACAATGTAATCGGAATTCAGGAAGTTTAGATTATCTCGTAGAAATTCTATTAGTTTTTGATTCAGTTGTATTCTCTTTAGATATATCTCGCTGTTTATAAGGATTTCCAATTCAAATGTAGATGCTAAATCGGCATACTTTGAAGTAAAGACTTCCTTTTTGATTCCTGAGAGCTGCAAGTATAAAGAATCTATCTTCTGCTTGGAGATTTTTTGGATGGTTGTCAAAAACGCCCATTGATCTTCAACCGGTTCAAATGTATTCGGTTCTAAAAAGCATGAATTACCCTTTGTTAATGAGTCGCCTTGGAGCGGAAGAGCAATCAGGTTGCCTATGCCTTTTCCCGAATGGGAGTCTTGATTGGGAAATAGTCGGTCAAAACTTGACTCTTTTTCAAATTTAGAAACTATTTCCGACTGTAATAAGAGTTCCAACATTATCTTTCGACTCTGAAATGCAGGAATATTTTCTTCGAAGAATAGCCATAAATGACCTCCATTACCGGAACGGGAACGTTCTATAACCGCAGGCAATTCCACTTCTTCACATATTTTGTATAATTTAAGGATGGATTCCTGCCAGTTATCCTCATCAAAATCGGCAGCAATAAAAAACGAAGTGTTATCCGATAGTAATGGGTAAATTCCGATTGTAGTTTTTCCGTAGAAATGTTCTTTTAGTGCAGTATCATTAAATGGCAGATATTCCTTTTTAGTATAATTGGCAAAAGTTCCTCCCAATGACTTATGGCGATTATAGTCATCCCAATCCACTTTGTAAGCTGGCATATATCCGCTACGCCCGTTCTTTTCCCAACGGACAGCATAAACATCACCTCGTCCACGGAAAAGAAATTTGTAAGCATCTATATGAGATTGGGTTATTTGCATTAAAAGATTAGCGCACAAATATTAAAGAATGCTAACTTCTTTGTCTTTATTTTGAATGTAGCAGAATAGCTATTTACAATTGCTCAATTATCTCTTCTTTATGTTGCTTATTATATCCAATAATTAGTAATAACGACATCGCAATACTAAATAATATCATAAAGAATCCATAGAGATATTCTATTGTTGCTCTCCTATCCACAATATCATCAATCAATGCCAACATCATATAAAATGAACCTAAAAGAAAAATCGTACCAAGAATTCTACTTATAAGTACATTCTTGAGAAACAAATTCGCTATGATTATTAAAGCAATAATAACTGCAACTATATTAACAAGGGTCATGTTTGATGCAATTGCATATGTAACAAAAACCCCGATAAATGCTAGTGATGGTAAATAGAGTCTAAAAATTTTCTTTAAATCTAATGTTTTCATATAAATTATTTTAGCGAAGCGTTATTTATTGTATATGTCTCTATCAATTAATAATAGCACATAGCTTGTTTGTGGGTTGAATAAAGTGGCTTTAATTTTTTAAAGACTGGTTACATTAACGTAAAATTATGATTTATATGTATTTCTACCAAATATTTATGAAATATTTCTCCATGTTTATCTGTTATGCATACACTTGCATTTACACCTATTAAGCTTTCTTGATTGATTTCCAATTGAACCATTTCGTAGTTGCTTAATAATGTCGATAGTTCTAGTCCATCGTTCATGTGATAAAAATTGATATATAATATTATGTTAGTGACATTACCATATATACAACCCAAACAGAAAATAAATATCCTCTCTATCATTGCTGAGCGTAAATATATAATCATCATAATTTACATTAAGTTTCTTAAAAAAAGAGGGAGAAATTACTCTTTCTGTATAAATGGGAGAAGCCTCCATTCCTTTTAAGATTAGGCTATGCCTATTATAAACATTGAGATAGATAGGTTGATTTTTAACAAGATTAGCAATAGGACCCAATAGTTTAAAAAAAACTGAATAATTACTTCTATTGTTGGCAATGCCTATGATTTTTTGTTTAGGAAAGGTGATATTTAATGTGTCCTCAAACAATTTTGTAGTACCAGGATTTTCTAAAAAGTCACTTCCATAGAGGTAAATTGACATTCCATCGTTATGCCATTTTGCAGCCTTGTAATAGTTTTTGTAACAGAATTTTGACATGATAGAACTGCATTCGTCCCTAAAGATTTCCCTTGAATATCTTTTATCAAGAAGTGAATCATGAATACTGAACAACTGAAAATATGAACCCTTTTCGCCATTAACGTTATACAATGCATGATATCTGTTTTTGTATTGCAGGTAAATAACGCTATCCTGCAGGTTCTTGTACCCAGGGATAAAGTAAAAAGATGTTACCAAATCCCGGTGTTTACTATGCATCTGATAAACAAAATGGTCAGTTAATATTTTAACTCCAAAAAACTTATTGATCAACCGCGCGTTTGCATTGAACAAATTCCTTTCAATCATATTACACTCAGAGGATGGAGCAAATTCGGCATATAAATCTGTCGAAACTCTCAGGTTGTCATTATAAAAAGAGGTATAGGCACTTTCTATGAAGAAATTGCTTTTAGAATAATGGCTGGATATGTGATCTTTATTTACCCTCAGAATCGAGCACGAGACAAACGCTGCCAGTGAAACAGCAATGATATAAGTGATCCTAAAGAAATGTTTCATAAATTCATAGTTTAAAAATAAAGCACAAATATTACGCCAACCCTCTATAAAAATTCACACTTTCAACCAAGTCTTCCATATCTGTCCTTGATAAGCTCAAAAAGGCTTATAAAGGTATTATTATAACGGGATACTAGTGATATTGATTAGCAAATCAACTCTCGATTCTCAATTAAATAGTTAGTAACCTATCATTTATTGTAATTTTCCTATAATAATTAAAGGATTGTCATTATCTGATTCGTGGAATAATTTATTTTTTAAGTCATTGCTTTCAAGAATCATATAGCCATATTCACCACAAATAATTGGGAGTGATGAATGTGGATAGTCCTGAGGTTCAGCAATATCAATTATAATATCAT
>LUYZ01000169.1 GCA_001603425.1 Bacteroidales bacterium Bact_08 | reverse complement strand
TCCTAACGGAACTTCTCTTTCATTAGAGAAAGGTTCTTGTTCTGTATTTTCATATCGCCGGGTTAAAACCCGTCGTTAGTATGTGTCGTTCCTGACGGAACTTCTTCCTTTGTCTTAAAGTCACCGGGTTAAAACCCGTTGTTATTATGTATCGTTCCTAACGGAACTTCTTTTAAAATGGTCTGTTATGCTTTACTTATCGTACGGTAGAAATCCTTAAATCCTTGTTTCTTAAGCTAATATAATAACACTCCTAGTCCTTAAATCCTTGTTTCTTAAGCTAATATAATAACACTCCTAATCCTTAAATCCTTGTTTCATAATTTGTAAAGGGGGATCTATCTTTTGTTAGCGCGGGGGAGTAATTACGAAGAGTAAAAAAAAGTGTTTCATAGCCAAATCGGCATTATTATTCTCTAAAACCATCTTTTTTTCAGCATAAAATTCTAAACTTTTTGTTTCTTTCTCATAGAGACGAGCAGAAAGTTTGGTCTCATAACCTATTGCAAAGCGGGATAGTTATCCCGCTTTTGCTTATATGGGGAAAGTTTATCTTGACAGCATCCTCTCTGAAAAGATAAATGAATTTATTAAAAACATGCTTACTATTGCGTAAATATAGTAACAGCATAGAGGAAAACAATGAAAAAGCTATTTGCTCTTATTTTGGGGCTTATGTTGGCAACGGGTATTCTCTTTGCTCAACCCTGGGTTTATGATTTTGGAACTGAAACCAGATCTTTTCCCTCAACAGGTTATACTAATTCTACTTTTCTACCTCAACCTACATCTGGTGAAGATTATGTAAAAGTTGGTAGTGGAGGAGGAATATATTTGAATAATCCTGGCCTTGACGACTTTGGTTCTGATTCAGAATTAAGAATAGTAGCTGCAAGTTCAGGCAATATGAATAAGTTTTCGGTATATGATTATAGTAGTTTTGTTCGTTTCTATATAAAATTTGATATTAGGTTTGGTGATTCAGTAGGTGGAAATACTGCAAATTCAGGGAAATTTTATTTTGTGCAAGGCCATGGCAATACTTTTTCAAGTGAGAAAAACTATGATCCAGCACAATCTTTTACTGTACTATCATTTGAGTTTGGCGATAATGGTTCTATAACAACAAAACATAGGTCTGATACTTCAATTATTAACCTTCTTACTTCATCACCAATAACCCAAGGTACTAATAACACCATAGAAATATGGGGAAACAATTCATCAGTTAATTCAACATTTACTTATTATAGAAATGGAATTTCTTACACACTTAGACAAAATATGCAGGATATTTGGATTAATGGTATTCGAAACAGCAGTATACCTAAAGCATCTATAAAAGATGGTATTGCCATAGATTCCTTTATGTTTGATGGAGAAGGTAGTACTAACAATGTGGCTAATTGCTTTATAGATAACATAGTTTATTCTTATGATCTATACTCAAGTCCTTCCACTCAGGCTACAATTAATAGTAGCCCAATAAGTTCGTACGATTCTGCTACACTTAATTGGAGTAATGGCAACGGGAGTAAAAGAGTTGTTTTACTTAGCACACATAGCGATATTATACCTCCCCAGGATGGAACTGACCCTGAAGCTAATTCTGTTTTTAATAGCAGAGGTCAGCAAGTTGTTTATAATGGGACAGGGAATTCAGTAACAGTAACTGGACTTTCACCTTCTACAACATATTATGCAAAGGTTTTTGAGGTTCAAGGTTCTGGCTTAACCACAATGTACAATACTACTGGAACTTCAACTCAATTTATAACTCAAGAAGAAACTCTACCTGTAGAGTTGACGAATTTCAACGCTCATTTGGATTATCGGAATAGGATTAGGTTGCAATGGGTTACTCAATCGGAAGCGAATCTTTT
>LUYZ01000003.1 GCA_001603425.1 Bacteroidales bacterium Bact_08 | reverse complement strand
TCTTCCGATCTTATATTTAAAAATGAGATAATTATAAAATAAAAACTAAATTTGCATCTTGATATCTTTAATATCAGTGATCAGAATAAAAGAAGTATTGGAAGAAAAAAAGCAGACTAGGTTGGCCGAACAGCTTGGCAAAAGTTATAACATGGTAAACGGCTACGTGCAAAACAGACAACAACCAAGACTTGAAGTACTTTTTGAAATTGCGAAAATTTTAGATGTAGAAGTTGCTGATTTATTGGCGGACCCAAAAAAGATAAGTAAATGAGTAAACCTATAAACCAAACAATAACAGACTACATAAAGTCTCAATCCAGAAACAAGATCATTTTCCATTCACGGGATTTCTCTGATTTTGAATCGGTAAACATCGGGCTACGAATCTCAGAGCGTATTTACAATTTGAATGAGCCGGGAAGAATTGCCATGCGCGTTTCATCTGAATTAGATGGTATTCTCAATGCTGCGATATCTCAACATGAGGTGTTTGGAAGGTATTTATCCATTGAAAATATCGGTGTTCTTTTCGAGCCAGAGTTAAAACTGGATTTTGCCAGCCTGCTCCAGAGGTACTCACAAAACAACGTGCTTTTCGTTAAGTGGAATGGTGAAATAGATACAAACAATATTTACTTCCTGACCAAAGAAAACGGAATCAAAATAAACATTAAGAACTTAAGCCATATCGTAATATGAAGTATAAAGAACTATTAAACTTCGAACCCATAACCGAGGTTGTAAAATTTAGCCGGACAAGTGAATCTGATTATCAGAAATCATTGATTAAAACCTTTGTGTTCTCTGACACTTTCAAAAATCATCTGATACCCTTGATGATTCGCAACCTTGATTTCAACTATTCAGGTGAGTCATTTGGTTTGCAAGTGGTGGGTAACTATGGTACGGGTAAATCGCATTTGATGTCGTTGGTTTCATTATTGGCTGAAGATGAATCCTTGATTGACTTGGTGAATGATGAAAAACCAAAAAAGGATTTAAAATCAATCGCAGGCAAGTTCAAGGTTTTGCGATTCGAGTTAGGAAATACCGAAAGCCTTTGGGAGGTGATTACATTCCAAATGGAAAATTATCTCAAGAGCCAGGGAATAAATTTCTCCTTTGACGGTCATGGACCAAAACCCTATTTCGATAAGCTGCTTTTGATGATGGCAGAATTCGAAGAGAAATTCCCGGACAAAGGTTTCCTTATTGTAATTGATGAAATGCTTGCATACCTAAAAGGCCGGAGTGCAGCTGACAAACTGAATCAGGATTTGGCTGTATTGCAGGCATTGGGTCAGGCATGTGACAAATCAAAGTTCAAATTCATTTTTGGTGTTCAGGAAATGATTTACCATTCACCCGAATTCCAATTTGCTGCTGATATGTTGCAGAAAGTGAATGACAGATACAAGGACATCATGATTACAAAAGAAGATGTGGCTTATATCGTGAAAAATCGCTTGTTACGAAAAGACGAGCACCAAAAGCAAAAAATCAAATCGCATCTTGATCCTTTTTTGAGCTTGTTTACCGACATGCACGGTCGTACACAGGATTACGTTGAACTTTATCCTGTTCACCCCACTTACTTCGAAAACTTTGAGAAAATCAGAATTGGGAAAAGCCAACGTGAAATCCTTAAAACCCTATCCAATCAGTTTGCTGAAATATTAGAACAAGAAGTGCCCAAAGACAACCCGGGATTACTTACTTACGACAGGTATTGGGAGGATATTCAGAGAAGTCAGGACTTAATGGCTATTCCGGATATTAGAAGAGTTAAAGAAATTACAGATACCATTCAAGATAAAATTGATTCTTACTTCACTGGTGTTAGGGCTTCCAAGAAGCCAGTAGCCAAGCGTATTGTAAATGCTTGTGCCATCAGAATCCTACAGCATGAACTGCAAAAGCAAAATGGAACCAATACAGAACACTTGGTTGATGATTTATGCTTGACTGATAAACTAGCAACAGATCGTGATTTCTTAATTGACATTATTGATTCGGCAGCTCAGCAAATCATTACC
This sequence comes from Bacteroidales bacterium Bact_08, assembly GCA_001603425.1. GTDB lineage: Bacteria > Bacteroidota > Bacteroidia > Bacteroidales > UBA932 > Bact-08. Next base: position 13,268 of record LUYZ01000003.1, on the reverse strand, counting down.
GCCACATCAGGCCAATACTTTGATAAAAACGCAGAGAATGCTGAATACCATTTGCGGATTGAAGGCGGAATCAACTTTGACCAGAAGATTAAAGATTATGCGGCCACCATGGCAGACTCCCAAAAGGATGAATACTTCTTTAAGTTTTTGGAAGTAAACCTACCATTAGATCATGATACTTATAGAACAGGCTTTCGTATATGGGAACATAGCATAGATTGGAACTCGCATAAAACTTATCGTGATGGGTATATCTTCTTTGGTAATCCCAACGAAAAATCCACCACGCATCCAAGACAACATTTTTACATGTATTTTATGCCCATATTCGATGATAGCAAGAAAAGCCGCAATCACGAAGAAGATGAAATCTATTTTGTTTTTGATGGCTTATCCAAAGAATTCAAGGAAGCTGTAACGCTTTATGGTGCTGCACTTGCTTTGGAAGTTCGTGCGGATAGCTCACAAAAAACCATTTACCGCCAGAAGATTGATGAGCTCAATAAAAAAGCAAGAGCGTTATTCGACCAGGAATATGTGCAAATCACTCAAGTTGACTACCAAGGAAAAGAACTTCCATTGAGTGGATATCCATTACCGGGAGCGGGTTCAACAAAAGAGCAAATCTTTTCAACTGTGGCATCTATAGTGTTTGAAAACTGGTTTTCAGATGAGCGGCCTAATTATCCAAAGTTCACACAACTTAATACCCCAATTGCGAAAGACAATTTTGACCGATTGGTGAAACAAGCACTAACTAAAGTTGCCAATCCTGAGCAAGCCAACCGGGATGGTGAAGGTATATTGACAGGTTTGGGATGTTGGGTCCCGGGCATGCTTGATTACAGCCATTCGCCTTATGCCAAAAGTTTATTGAAAATGTTGGCTGATAAAGGAGATGGTAAAGTTTTGAATCGTGACGAAATCATAGAGTATGTTGACAAAAGCGATAATCTATGGCTCACCAAAGATTTTAAGATTGAAGCTGAATTGGAATTTGTGGTGATGGCTACACTGTCAGCTTTAGGTGAAATTGAAATTACTTTAAATTCCGGAAAGTCTATCAACTCTACTAATCTGAACGAATTAAAAGATATTCAAAAACAAGATTTTTACTCCTTCACCCACATCAAACCACCTAAAGGGTTAAACCTTGCCGCACTAAAAATCATGTTTGTCGGCATGTTGGGAAGGGATTTAAGCAATCAGCTTAAAGACCCATCCACTTATACGCACCTGGTGAGTACTGCCAATGATTGGGCAAAACGCACCGTAACCTTATTGAGTAAAATTCAAGGTGGTTATATTTTTAAAGGAATTGAAATTGTAAGCACAGATCAAGCGAGCAAATTCCGTCAACACTTTACGGCATTCTCTGGTTTCTGCGATAAATTAGCCAATTACACCTCTGAAGCGAAGATTAAAAACTTTGCCTTTTCTGTAGATGACCTGAATCGTATCCTCCCTGCAAAAGCTGAAGTAGAGCAATTAGAAAAGCAACTGGCGGAATTAAATCTGCTCAATGAAGATATATCATATTTGCAGCAATGCAAACAATACATTACCGATAACGCCTTCAAAGAAGAGGTGGCAGATGCTATCAATCAATTGGCTACGGTGCTGGGCAAAAATGATGAAACAGAACTCGAAAAATATAAGAAGCAACTTCATCAACTCAAAGACCGCTATGCCGATTGGTATTTGGATTTATACCTGAAACACCGCATCAGCGAAAAAGACCATACGCAAAAAATTGCCCTGCTCGATTCAGATGCCAAAGCCATTTGCGATATTCTGAAAGATGCCGATTTCCTTTCTTCAGGTCAATACATGCAGTGGCTCAATAAAATCAATAAACTGCAGCCGGCTGATAGCAAGGTAAACAAAAACCTTATTCTCACAGCACCTTATCAGGATTTCAACCCGGCTGATTTTGAAGGTGCCGAAGTGTTGAATGTAAAGCAACTGAAAAGCGACCTAGAAGAACTACTTGAGCAATGGACAGACACACTAAAGGAAACCCTAGATGACCCCATGGTGAAAAAGAAAATGAACCTATTGGATGATGCTGCTCAAAAATTGCTTGCCGATTTTAAATCCGGAGCCATAGAACTTTCCAAAGACAATGCACTTCGAATCCGCAATGCTATTATGGACTTGCACAAAGGTTTGGAAAAAGTGGAATTGAGTATCGAGAATATGAAAACTACTTTCAATAAACCACTCACACCCGATGAAGCCATTGAAGCCTTTAAAGCTTATATAGACCAAATAGCCAAAGGCAAAGAGCGAGAAAAAATCAGAATCATTTTGAAGTAAGAATTATGGCCTTACATCTCAATATAGAAGATTTACTTTCTGTCCGAACGGTAGAATCTGAACGTGTTGAATATAAACAGGGCTGGAATCCTGATGCGATTTATCGTAGCATCTGTGCTTTTGCCAACGATTTCGACAACATCGGTGGTGGATACATTGTAATCGGAGTGAAAGAAGATGAAACAACCCGCACAGCTCAACGTCCGGTTGAAGGGCTTTCGACCCATGAATTAACCGTCATTCAGCAAAAGATGATAGGCTTCAATAATTTGTTGAATCCGGTTTACAACCCTCATTTGTTTGTTGAAACGGTAGATGAAAAATATATTGTGGTAATTTGGGTTCCCGGCGGTCCCAATCGCCCTTATCAGGTGCCGGAAGTAATTACAGCAAGGGAGAAACGCTATTTCTACTACATCCGCAAATATGCCAATTCGGTTAAAGCTAACTTGGAAGAGCAACAGGAACTCATTGCATTGGCTAATCAGGTACCATTCGACGATCGCCCCAATACACAGGCAACGCCGGACAAAATTTCCATGCTGCTTTTAAAAGATTATCTCCAGAAAGTGGGTAGCCGACTTGCCGATCAGGTGGGCAAGCTTCCCGATAGTGAGCTGCTGCAGCAAATGGAGTTAATTTCCGGACCAAATGAGCATATCTTCCCAAGAAATGTTGGGCTGATGTTATTTGCTGAAAAACCGGAGTCTTTCTTTCCTTACACTCAAGTAGAAATTGTTGAGTTTCCCGATGGTGATGCCGGTGTATTTTATGAACAGGCACCCATAACAGGTCCTGTTACCCGGCAAATTGAGCGCACTTTACATTTTCTGAAAGATAAATTGGTGAAGGAGAAGGTGCTGAAACCAGCCCACAAAGCCGAAAGCATTCGCATATACAGCTACCCCTATCAAGCCATTGAAGAAATTGTTGTAAATGCGTTTTACCACCGCGATTATCAACAGAGGGAGCCCATCGAAATAAGGATATATGCCAACTCTGTCATTTTCATTAATCAGGGCGGACCCGATCGCTCCATTCGTATAGAAGCTTTTAATCAGGGGCAGGTACGAAGCAGACGATACCGTAACCGCCGACTGGGTGAGTTCCTTAAGGAACTGGAGCTTACCGAAGGCAGGGCAACAGGAATCCCTACTATTCTAAAGGCATTGAAAGATAATGGCTCTCCAGAACCACGCTTTTTTACCGACGAGAATCACTCATTCTTTGAGATAGAGTTATTTATTCATCCGGCCTTTACCGTGAAAATGCCATTTTCCCCGGATGTTTCATCTATAAAATGGGACTTGCACGGCATCGACACTATCCTCAATCAACTTATTGAGCATTCTGCTGATATAATTGGTGGTATAGCTGAAACACATCAAGAATTAGATAATCAAGCAGATGAAATGATTAGTACTATTGATAGTGGTATAGTTGGAGGTATAGCTGGTGGTATAGCTGAAATACATCAAGAAATTGATAATCAAGCAGATGAAATTATTAATACTATTGATAGTGGTATAGCTGGTGGTATAGCTGATGGTATAGCTGGTGTTATGAATAAAAATTTTAAACTGGTTTTGATTTTAGCATCCAAGCCTGTTACCCGTGCTGCCATATTGGAAGGACTACAATTAAGCAACAGGCCCAAAAACTTCGAAACATACATCCAACCCTTAGTGGCCATTAATTGGCTCACCATGACTATACCCCATAAACCCACCAGCCCCAACCAAAAGTACCTGACTACCCTGAAAGGCAGACTGATACTTAAATTTTTAAAAAAGCAATAAGATATGAGCACCGTAAATAAAATCACCGTATTAGGCAAAACCTTTAACTCCGAAGAAGAACGCAGAACCTATTTCCGCGAGGAGCTACGAAAAAAACTACCCGAACTCAAAAAAATGGAAGGCTTCCCCATAGGTGAAGACGATGACATACTAAACCTGAGCGACCCACCCTACTACACCGCCTGCCCAAACCCATGGCTCAACAACTTTATTGCCCAGTGGGAAGAAGAAAAAAAAGAACTGGAAAAACAAGGATTGCGAAAAGCAGATTTTGAAGTGAATGAGCCGTATGCGGCAGATATAAGTGAAGGGAAAAATAATCCAATCTACAATGCTCACAGCTACCACACGAAGGTGCCACATTCGGCTATCATGAGGTATATATTAAATTATACTCAACCTGGAGACATTATTTTTGATGGTTTTGCTGGAACAGGAATGACTGGAATAGCCGCTTCGTTATGTGATAAACCAGATCAAGAATTTAAACTTCAAATTGAAAATAATAACTCAAATATTAGATGGGGTAAGCGAAATGCAATTTGCAGTGATTTAAGTCCCTTAGCTTCAAACATTGCTTCAAATTATAATAGTAGTAACGATATAAATAGTTTTATAATTAAAGCAAATAGTATTATAAAAGAAGTTGAAAGACAAATTGGTTGGGTTTATGAAGTTTATGATGAATCAAGGAATCAAAAAGGGATAGTTAATTATGTTGTTTGGAGTGACGTTTTCAATTGTTCAAGTTGTAACAATGAAGTGGTTTTTTATAATGAAGCAGTTGATAGAAGAAATAAAAAAGTCAGATCTAATTTTAAATGTCCACACTGCTCAACTTTACTATCAAAAAAAGAACTAGAACAATGTTTTGAAACGACTATTGATATAAATACTGGCAAATCTAAAAAAGTACAAAAGCAGCTACCAGTTCTTGTTAATTACCTAATTGGCAATAAAAAATTCGAGAAGGTATTTGAAAAATCAGATCAAGTAATCTTAGATAAGATAAATCAACATGAAATAACTGGATTTTACCCAATAAATTCAATTTTAAAAGGTTACAATACTAATCAGCCTATAAGGTCTCATGGTCTCACAAACATATATGATTTCTACACAAAGCGGAACTTACTAGTGCTTTCAGAATTACATAAAAAACTTTCTACAAACCCTTTATTTTCGTTGTTATTTACCTCAGTTTGTAGTAGTTTATCATCAAGGCTAGTAAGATATAACCTAGGTAATAGAGGAAATGGTGCTCTTAATGGTACGCTATACATTTCGTCTCTCAATGCAGAATCAAATATTTTTAAATTATTAAAAGGAAAGCTTAAAGATATTTCAAAGGCATTGATGATAAACAATATCACTCAAATAACCGCAGTTTCTAGTGCTACAAATACAGGAATAAGTAATGATTCAATTGACTACATATTTACTGATCCTCCTTTTGGTGCAAATATTATGTATTCTGAATTAAATATAGTTTGGGAATCATGGTTAAAGGTTTTTACAAATATCAAAGAAGAAGCGATTGAAAATAAGTTTCAGAACAAATCCGCTTTAGAATATCAATACTTGATGTCGATTTGCTTTAAAGAATTTTTTCGAATTTTGAAGCCAGGAAAATGGATGACCGTTGAGTTTAGTAATACAAGTGCAGCCATATGGAATGGTATTCAAACCTCTATTCAAAATGCTGGTTTTGTAATAGCCAATGTGGCAGCCATAGACAAGAAACAAGGTAGTTTTAAAGCTGTCACTACAGCAACGGCAGTTAAACAAGATTTAGTAATTTCCTGCTACAAACCCTCCTCCGAATTCGACCAAAAATTCAACCAGCACAAACACTCCGATGTGGGCGTTTGGGAATTTGTAGCCGAGCATTTGGAGCATTTGCCTATTCACTTGGTTTCCGGCAACTCCACCACTGCCATTATTGAGCGTAGCCCCAAAATATTATTCGACCGCCTCATTGCCTTTTATGTTCAACGTGGTTTGCCTGTGCCCATTGATGCAGGCAAGTTTCAGCAAGGTTTGCGAGAGCGGTTTATAGAGCGCGATGGCATGTTCTTTACCAACGAGCAGGTGCAGGAGTACGACCGCAAAAAAGCCGAAGTGCCAAACTTTGTGCAGCTCAGCATTTTTGTAGCCAACGAGCAAGATGCCATTTATTGGCTTAGAAATGCTTTAGAAAATGAACCCAAAACCGAGCAGGACCTTCACCCCCTTTGGATGAAAGAAGTGGCTGGCAACATGCGAAAAGGCGATACCCTGCCCGAGATGCGTACCATACTGGAAGAAAATTACCTGAAAAACGAAAAAGGGCAATGGTACCTGCCCGACCCGGAAAACGAAGCCGATTTGGAGAAACTCCGCACCAATCGTTTACTCAAGCAGTTTGAAACCTACAAAACCGAAGCTTACAAACCCAAAGGTAAAATCAAAGAAGCCCGGGTAGAAGCCCTGCGTGCCGGTTTCAAGCAATGCTATCAGGACAAAGATTTCAAAACCATAGTACAAATAGGCGACCGCATCCCCAACAACCTGCTTATGGAAGATGAGGTGCTGTTGCAGTTTTATGATATAGCAAGTTCAAGAGTTTAATTTAAAGGTTACACACTATGATTGTATCTAAAGTAAATCCACAAATCACTCTTGTATTTCTGCAAAGGAAAAGAGAAAACCAGTATTTTGAGCGTAAAGGATTGGGAGAAAAAGAGACAAAGCCCACCAAAATAGCTGAAGAGATTATTGGAATGCTCAATGCAGATGGCGGAGTATTGGTGTTGGGGGTATCAAATACGGGAGAAATTCAAGACATAAGTGACTTAGGAGAAGCACAATTGAGTAAATATAGAACCCTAATCATTGACTTTATTGAACCCTTTGGCCGTGTAGAATTGGAAGAAATTCAAATTGAAGGTAAACTATTGTTTCTCTATCATGTAGAACAAGACGTTGAGCGCATTTATAAAAGAAAGGATAATGAGCAAATTTTTCTTCGGGTTGATGATACCAACCGACTTTTAGACAGAGATGCAGTAAGGTCATTAGAGTATAATAAGCAAATAAGAAAGTTTGAAGATGAAATTGTACCTGATTTTGATTTTAATGACATAGACCTTCCGATTCTTAACCGCTACAAGGAGGTATTGAACTTCAATGGAGATGTTCTGGAGCTTTTAACCAAAAGACATTTGGCCATTAAGAGTAATGGAGAATTCAGAATAAAAAAGGCAGGTGTACTTCTTTTCGCCAAAGACCCTGAGAAATATATCACATCGGCTAGTTTGAGGTATATTAGGTATGAAGGCGATGAAGCTTTGGTTGGCACAGAACACAATGTGATTAAGGATGAGCGCTTTGAAACGAATATTCCACGTATCATAGGCAATATAAAAACCTTTCTGAAAGCTGCACTTAAGGATTATTACTTTCTCGATCTTGAGTCAGGCCGGTTCAATAAAGTTCCTGAATATCCTGAAGAAGCTTGGTTGGAAGGAATTGTAAATGCCTTGTGTCATAGGTCATACAATGTACAAGGAAATGCCATATACATAAAACATTTTGATAATAGACTAGAGATTTCAAATAGTGGTCCACTACCAGCACAGGTAACTGTGGAAAATATAAGAAATGAACGATATGCCCGTAATCCACGAGTGGCAAGAGCATTAGAAGATATGGGTTTTGTTCGGCAGCTTAACGAAGGCGTTTCCAGAATTTATAAGTCCATGGAAAAATCAATGCTTTCTGAACCCGAATACAAAGTGCAAAATGGGAACGTATATTTAATTCTGAGAAATAAAATTAGTCAGCACACTAAGGCTATTCCTGATTATATTCTTGAGATTATTCAAAAAAAGTGGTCCACATATAATGATTCACAAAAAAGAATTTTACATTTTTTATTTTATAACAACAGAGCTACTGTTAGTGATTTTGTAGAAGCTATTGGTATTCACGAAAAGAATGTACGTGTATATCTGAAACAATTCTTGGATGACGATATTCTTGATAGATTGAGTAAAAAAATCAGAGATAAAGATGCTTTATATGCTTTTAAGAAACAATAATCAGTAATTAAGGAACGTAAAAAATAACTTTTAAATCGTTGATTAACAGTGCAATAATAAAATTAAGGAACATTGAAGCTCTGATAAGGAACATAAACAAAAACGATATTGCTAATGAGATTTAAAGGCAAGGCATGTGAAATAGTAGGCGAAAAAGAGGTGTTCGGGCAACGCATTGCCTGGATACGCATCATGGAAGATGGCAGCTTTCATGAAGTTCCCTATGGTGAATTGGAAAAACCAAGTACGGAGTTTTCCATGCCTTACATACGCTTTGTATCTATTGCAGCAAAAATCAAAGACGAAGTAGCCCGTAAGAATATTTTAGCACCTTACGAAAGCAGTTTAATCCCACTGCCGCATCAAATTTTGGTATTAGAAAAAGTGATGCAGTCCAATCAAAATCGCTTTATGCTGGCCGATGAAGTGGGGATGGGTAAAACTATCGAAACCGGCTTGATTCTAAAAGAACTTAAAATCAGGGGCGATATTAAACGCATTTTATGCATAGTTCCAAAATCGGCTATGTTACAATGGCAAAGTGAATTAAAAGAACATTTCAACGAAGTTTTTCATCTCTATGATTCGGAGATGATTACTTCAATGGCTCGCACCTTTGCTAATATCAATGCCGATGAAGAATTTAACTTCTGGACACAGCATAATCAAATTATTGTTTCAACCGATGCACTAAAACCCTTAGAAAAAAGACAAGGCTGGTCAAAAGAGCGAGTAGATGAATATAACAAGTATCGTATGCAGGCGGTTTTGGAAGCAGATTTTGATTTGGTTATTATGGATGAAGCCCATAAAATGGGGGGAGCAACATCAACGGTTTCGCGGTACATACTGGCTCAGGAATTATGCAATTCGGTTCCAAATGTATTGTTGCTAACCGCTACTCCCCACAGAGGCAAGGCAGACCATTTCAGAAGAATATTACAGCTATTAGATCCGGATGCCTTTGCAGGTGAAGGTTTGCCCGATATTGAAGAATTAGAACCTTATGTTATCCGAACAGAAAAAAGATTTGCGGTAGATTATGAAGGCAAAAAACTATTTAACGAAAGGCGAACCAATCGCTTTGATGTTTTCTTAGACATCAACAAGCATCAAAAACAAATGGCATTGTATGATGCCGTTACAGATTATGTTAGAAAAGGCTTTAACACGGCAAAGAAAACAAGTAATCCCGCCAAGGGATTAATCATGATATTGTTTCAAAGGTTGGTGAGCAGTTCAACAGCAGCTATCCTTTCTGCCATGCAAGGCAGGTTAGAACGATTAAGGTTGGGAGAGGAATCGAGTCTTGAAGATTTTGCACATGAGATAGATTATGATTTTGATGAGAATGGTGATGAAATAGATTTTGAAGGCATCTTACAAAGCAATAACGCAGGTTTGGCAAATGAAGAAGAATTGTTGTCGCGATTGATTGAGCAGGCAAGGGAATGTTTGGCTACAGAAACAGATGCCAAAGCCGATGCATTATTGAAGAAAATCATAGAATTAAAGCAGATTCAAGTAAGTCAGGATTTAAAAATCTTGGTTTTTACTGAATTCAGAAACACACAAAAAATGCTGGTTGACTACTTCAAAGGCAAAGGCTATACAGTCACTTTTATTCATGGTGGTCAAGATTTGGACGAACGAAAGCGAGCTTTGGTTCACTTCAAAAACGAAGCTCAAATCCTGATAGCTACGGATGCCGCCGGTGAATCTTTGAACATGCAGTTTTGCCATTTGGTGTTCAATTATGATTTGCCATGGAATCCAATGATGATTGAGCAGCGAATTGGTCGTGTGGATAGGATTGGGCAGAAATATCCTGTTCAAGCTTACAATATGCTTACCAATAACAGTGTTGACCTACGGGTTTACGAAGTAATTGAAGAAAAGCTGAACAATATCATTATGCAATTAGGTATAGATAAAACTTCTGATGTACTTGATTCCACCATTGACATGAAAAAAGTCAATAAGTTATACTTGCAAAGTTTATTAGACCCGGAAAAGTTTGAATTTGCGGGCGAACGTTGGTTAAATGATATAAAGGGAAAACTTCGGGAATACAAAAGTACGGAAGGGATTTTACCACAAGTGGCAGAATCTGAAATAGAATACAAAAAAGCGGCAGAAGTAAAACACAGTCCACTTCCATTCTGGTTAGAAACATTGGTGCAGCAATACACTATGGTGCATAAAGGTTCTATAAGTAAAAATCTACTGGGTTTTTCTGAAGTTAAAGTTCAGGGCGAAAGCAGAAAAATCACCTTTGATGCAGAAATTTCTTTGGCTAATCCAGGAGTTGAGCATATTACCTTGCAACATGATTGGATACGGAAACTTTTAAATGATTTGGGCGAATTTGACCAATCAAATGGTATTCCTGTCATCAAATCGATTACAGGAGAAGAGACACCGGGCTTTTGGAGCTTATGGCAAATAAGTGCCCGAAATTCCATGGAAAGCAAAATTCATTATCAATGTTACTTTTTAGCTGATAATGGAAAGCAATACACTGCCTATGCAAATGATATATGGAACCGTATGATTAATGAAACAGGGAAATTTAGGATTGAAAGCTTGAAAGAAATGAAAGACACGGAGTCTTTTCAAAATGAATTGAATCAATCTCTGTTTCTTTCCTTTCAAAATCTTGAAGCTGAATTAATAACACGTATGAAAGTCAAAAAAGAAAATAGGTTGAATTCATACAATTTCCAGAAATCAAGGATTGAAAAAATCGGGATCAATAATATTAGACATGCCAAGCTTCAAAGACTTGAAAAAGAGTATAAAGCTTGGTTTAAAGAATTTGAATCAGGCAGTAAGATTATTCCCGCAATAAAACAATTATTAATTATTCGTATAGATGGCTAATGTATTTATCCAACATATAATTAAATCGATTAAAAGCTATCCGGCTAAAATATTTCTAGTTGAGAATAACGATCGTTTTCTATATCGAAGTGATGTTCAAGAAGCCTTTAACTCATTTGGGATAGAGATTACTAGTGGAACAAGCCTTGAACAAAGAGTTAGGTTTGAATTGAGGGAATCTGATGGCTTACTGATTTTGCTAAGTCAAGACAATTCAAATTATCTTGAAGACATAAAAAAGGAAGCTGTAGCAATTGAATTCAGCATTGCTAATTATTTTCAAGCCTATCACATTCCATCAATTGTGGAATTAGATTTGTCCACACTTGATAAACTCTTTAAAAACCAACCTTTGGTAGGTCTAAACAGAAAAGAAACACAAGAATTCGTTGACAAGTTAAATGCCGCATCCAAATCTCAAGAGCAAGAATACGAGTTAGATGAATTTATTGGAACATTAAACTCACAACTTAATGAAGTATCTGTAAATTGGTCTGTAGTAAGCCGAATCATTGCTGAAGGCATTTCGAGAACCATTGGCACTCCAAAATTTGAAGATTTATATGCTCAAATCAACAAAATAAATGTTGTTTTTCAAGAGGCATTACATAATAGTTATCATCAAACTAAAAATTCCAGTGCAGTAAAAAAGCCACGTATTGTTTCAAAAATATTAGACTATTTGAATTTCAACTTTCGTGAAAAGAAAATTGCACTGATTGTGATTGATGGTATGGCTTTATGGCAATATGAATTATTAAAGAATCGATTGCCTGGCACTAAACATGAAGAAGTAATTTATTCTTGGCTGCCGTCTATAACTCAACTTTCCCGTCAAGCTATTTTTCGTGGCGACACACCTCAGACTGATTACAGGCAAGGCCCTGCGAGTGAAGAAAAGCTTTGGAAATCTTATTGGAAAGAGAAAGGTTGTCATGAATTTGAAATCGCATATCAGCACGAGAAAACCGATTTTTCTATTATCGATTCAGTTTCTAAATTGGCTATTGTATTAAAAGAACTTGATGACAAAATGCATAGTTCAACAGACTATACAGACCTGTTAATGCTGACCAAAAACTGGATTGAACGAAGTAAAATAGCCCAAATAGTTGATGAATTAATTTCAAATGGCTTTACAGTTTTTATAACTACAGATCATGGTAATATTCAGGCAAAAGGTTGGAGAGGACTGCAAGGTCGAGAAAAATTGGGAACTAATAAATCCGGTAGCAGAAGCGAGAGGCATATTGAATATTCAGAAAAATGGTTGTCTGATGAATTCATGACTAATAATCCGGAAATGGGTGACTCCATTGTTATGGAAGAACAAGCCATTTATTTTAAAACGGATTTAAGTTTTTCTAATAAAGAATCACTAGTTACGCATGGTGGAGCACACCTACTTGAAGTATTAATCCCATTTATAGAAATAAACAATGAATAATAAATCAATCGACATAAATCAGCGTATCCCATTGGATACATTATATGCAGCATTGGAAAGCTATTTAAACGGCAACTACAGTGAAGATTATATATTGGAGCAATTAAGGCTCGAATTTAAAGGGGAGAACAGATTAAAAAAATCATTACGAATTGTAAACAAAATTATTTTAAGAAGCCCACTTTTGGCTTTAATTGAAGAAAATAAAGAACAAATTAAGCAAGTTATTAAGAAGAAGAACGACAGAAACTTGATTCTAATTTCACTTCTTAATAGTTCATTTGCATTTTCTTTTGACACCCTTCAACTTTTAGGCAAGTATCTCTCTGTTCAGGATTTAGTTAATACAGAGACCATTAAAAAATCACTTTCAAACAAATACGGTGGGAATAGGGCGACTGAAAATGCATTATATAGTGTAATTCCAATGTTTATTGAAGCGGGCTTGATAAAAAGACCAGCATTAGGCGTTTATCAACATAACGCTGATTTTCAGATTTCAACTAGTGTAAGTAAACAGATATTTATTGAATCGTTTAAAGCTAACAATACATTAGATGGTATTCAAGATTATCAATTAAGAGACCCTTATTTTTTGTTTTTAAACAATTAAAATTATGTGTAACCGGTAACTTTAAATGATAATTTGAGGACTATATATTAATTTTGACATAGAAATAAAAAGGCGACAAATCAATGATTTATCGCCTTTGTGATCCTGTCTCTTATACACATCTG
>LUYZ01000168.1 GCA_001603425.1 Bacteroidales bacterium Bact_08 | reverse complement strand
TAATATAAGGTAGGAGGATATAAAGGCAATCAATGCTGTTTTCATATGAATGAAGTTTATTGTTGATCTTTAAGTATTCTACAAGCTCTCCATTTGCCGTCATATTTAACAGCTGCGTAAACGCTTCCACGTCCTAATGATGTCTTAACACATTTATCAAAGCTCACTCCTTTAAAGTTTGTTCCATTTGATCCCCCGAATTTAAATATTAGGCCATATGGAAACCATTGTGCGTAAAATTTCATTTCATCATCTTTTTTGTTGTAAATTGCTGGTGCCTCATATGAACCAAATAGTATATATACTTCTTTTGCACTTGTACTAAATATACTCTCTATATGTTTTCCCTCCATTTTATTGGCTAGACCCAAATTGGCTTTGCCTATTTTCAAAAGAGTATAATACAAATCATTTATATTTTTTGTAGTTGCATTATAGTCTGTAAATGGAACATGAAATAAAATCTCGGTCTGATCAGCAAAGGGGAAATTACGAGTTAACATTATAGGATAATCATGCTTGAAAATATAAGCTGAAGCAGGTTTATTATCTATAGGATTGTTAGGCATATTATTAATCGTCTCAGTTGAGAAACTATGTATTAATTCAAGTGCGCTGTATCCATGACGAATTTCTTGCGCTTTAGTATTCCACCAAATTCCCCATGATTTTTTATGCATATTGACTTTTGAACCAATATTTTTATAAATCCTATAATCTTGTTCATAGAAGTTCATACGCATTCTTCGTTTTGAACTAAACTTCTTATATGCAACTATATTTCTACCCCAAATATCGCACCATGCATTATGAAGCCAACCACCATCTCCTTTGTCTTTATAATTTAAGTCCCTTACATCGTCACTGTTTATTGTAATTCCATTAGCTAGTTTCAATGGTTGTCCGCTTAGTGTAACTGACCTTGTGGCAGTTTCTTCATCATTTTCTTCATTTCCTATTTCTACTTGTTTGTAATTAATGGGAGTGAAAGATACATTTTCTGTTAATAAAATGGTATTTCCGTTGCTAGATGACAAATCTATTTCATTAACCTTTTTATCAATATTATCTAGCTCATCAACATGAGTGCTTGTTGTGTACGCAACTCCATTTGCATAATACTTATATATAGTATCATTCATTTGGATTTCTCTTTTGGGATTTAATACAGCTGAGAATCCATCGTCTGCAATTATTGAATCATTTACGCAAGCTTCTAGTTGTTCACCGTCTTCATCCGTTATAGTTGAACGGGTGTTTGAGAATTGACTTAAGATTTTATTCTCTATATCATCTTTTAATGATACAAATTTCGAAGATGAACGAGTCGCTACATTTGAATAAACTTCATATCCACTAAGTTCTTCAAGTGTTTTTCCTGAGTTTAATCCGGAAATAACATTTGCTAAATCATCTCTTGATGAAAACACTAATCGAACGTCAGGATTATTATCTGCAGTTTTCCCATTGGAACTCGTTTCTTCTGAAACACTAATTACATCATTACTACAAGAGTACAGTACAGTACTCAAACATACACCCATAAGGGTTACAAGAGAAAAAATCTTTTTCATATCAATGAAGTTTAGTTTAGCTTTATCGCTCTCTCGTTCAGCATTAATTATTTATAAAATGTTGAGAGCTGTTTTATATTTAATTTTCATAGATTAAATAATTATTAAGTGCGTGCAAAAATACTTAATAATTTTGGTAAAACTACAATGATTTCTTGAGAATTTATTTCAATTTTATTAATTAATAATCTTGTGATTATATTTTTAACCACATGTTTCTTTAATTGAAGATTAAGTCATGCTTCTGACGCAACGTCTTGTTATCCTTCTTATTTACGTCAAAGGATTTTTTAATAACCCATTTATTTTGTATTGGTTTGCAATCTTTTTTGTTTATCATATTGGTTAATAACATATTCTAGTATAGGGCTATATTTCTTTTTAATTTGTTTTGCTATTTCTCCTCCTTTTTCTTTGATATAATAATTTTTCATTAGAAGAATAAGGCTTTTTATATTGCATGTCTAAGTCATTTGATAAATGGATCATCTTTATTTGCACTTTGATTGTTTTCCAAATGGGGATAGATGGATCTTTTTACGTGAATTTAATATAGAAACTCTATTTGGTAATAAGATTCCCTATGTGTTTTGGAAACAAAGATAGCAGTGATTTCCGGTAGAGAACATGGAATTACGTGCAAAATCCTAGGATATCATGACAGAATAGCCATTAGACTTGTTTTATGGAAATAACCTTACTCACACACATACTTCCGTGAATTCTTGTCAAGAGCAGGTTTATATATTATTAACGAACGAAGAGACCTTCACTACCCACCGGCAAGAGTTGAGCAAAACATAACCAACTTTTTGAAAAACATAACGGCCGATTTGAAAAAGATAACGA
>LUYZ01000167.1 GCA_001603425.1 Bacteroidales bacterium Bact_08 | reverse complement strand
AAGATTTACTTTAATACAGATGAACTAGGCCGACCTAAAAAACTTGAAGATGGTCGGGTGGATTATCGTGATTTGAATTTGTTTATTCAAGTTAAACAAGATGAAGTTTTAGCTGAAAAAATACCGGCCGAATTAGGTGTAGAATCAATAGATGTGCGTGGTGCAGTATCTAAGGTTGCAAATCCTAAAGACTTTATGCTAAAAGCTGGTAGCAATGTAAGAATTGAAAATAATAAAGTGTTGGCAAACTGTGCAGGACAGGTTATTTATAAAAATAATGTGTTTAGTGTAGTGCAACATATCGAAATAAAAAGTGATATTGGGCCAGCTACTGGCAATATCACTGTTGATGTTAATGTTACTATTAAAGGAAGTGTTTTGACAGGTTATTTTGTGAAAACTATCGGCGATGTTTTGGTTGAAGGTGGGGTTCAAGGCGGTTCAGTACAAGCAAATAATCTAGTAGTAATGCGGGGAATTCAAGGTAGCGGAGACAATAAGATAATATCTAGTGGCAATATAACTACGCTGTTTGTGGAGAATGCGGATATTCAAGTAAGTGGTGATTTATTGGTATATGATAGTGTTTTAAATAGTAATATCAAAGCGGGGGGAAGCATTTTAATAGGTGAACGTGGTAAAGGTATTGTTTCAGGTGGCAATATCATGGCAGGAGAAACAGTAGCTGCGAAGGTTATTGGCAATGTTTTTGCAACTGTTTCGAATATTGAAGTTGGCAATAATCCTCTACTAAAAATGGAATATGAAGAATTGAAAAAGCAATTGAATATAGATCAAGTAGAGTTAGATAAAATACAAAAAACATTGAAATTTTTGCAAGATATTGATGTTAGCAGTTTACCTAAAGAAAAACGCGAGACATTTTTTAAATTGACGCGGAATCAATTTAAACTTTTAGGCGAAATTGAAAAGTCAAAAAGTCGAATAATTGAAATTGAGGCAACACTAAATAATTCTAAAAAGGGTAGTATAAAGGTACAAAATATGTTGTATCCTGGAGTAAAAATTATTGTTGGCACAACGATTTTTAAAGTTAATGAGCCCTTAACTTACGTTACTTTAAGAGAGCAAGAAAAAGAAATTAGTATATCTCCTTATAGCTAGAACTATCAATAGTAAAAGGCTGGTGATGAGATGAATATAAGGCCCATAGATTTGCAAATATTAGTTACTCAGGCAACAGAAATTGCTAAAGTGCAAGCGCAAGATAACAGCCAGTTAGCAAACCAACAACTAGCATTTAATGACCAACTTCATAAAGAAATGGAAGCTAAACGCAAAAAAGTTGGTGGCACAGAAAAAACTGAAGGTAAAGTAATTGTTGCTGATGCAAAGACCCCTGAGTCTAATATTGGGAAGAAAAATGTCAAGAAAAAAAATAAAAAAGAAGCAACAAAAAAACAGGAAAAAAAGCAAAGTGCAGATGGCTTAAGAGGGACGAATATTGACATATCTTCTTAAAGCTAGGAGAGAAAAATGTATTGGTTATTTGGTTTAATTTTAGGGGTTTGTGTAATCATAATTTTTGTTTATAAAAGACGAGCAAGGAATGCTAGCCTATTAGTTAATTATGAACAACGGAT
>LUYZ01000166.1 GCA_001603425.1 Bacteroidales bacterium Bact_08 | reverse complement strand
CTTTTTATTTACAAAGATAATTTTATAATCTTTTCCCCTCAACTTTTGTCGGTGATCCCTAAGTGTTCCTAAATAAGATTAAATGGATAAGGATCCCAACCAATCATGATTTGAGTTAATAATACCCAAAGGGATACTAGATACAATATTATTTTCGCTAAAATATCCTTCACTTCCTTCACTTTTTAAAGTAAGTCGTTTTAAAACAGTGTATTAGCATGCTGGTTGGTGACTAATATCCTTCACTTTTTGCCGAATATCCTTCACTTTATCCTTCACTTTTTGAATTATCCTTCACTATTTCATTGTTTTGTTCGAATCCGGCACTCTTTATTAGTAATAAACCCCGTAAGCTTATGAAGAGTTTATTAACCGGATTCTTTCTGTTTTATCTATTGATGTGCTAAATACCGGATTATGAAACGGTGCCTTTATCTATTATCCCGATTACTTAAGAGAACTAACCCCAAGGATGCGGGAAACTATTCCTTTCATAACTATGAGTTATTCGTTTAACAGCTGTTGAATGCAAAGTAGTCATATGGATAACTTGCATTCAACAGCTGTTAAACGAAAGGTAGTCATATCGCAAACGAATAGTTCTTCGTTATGCCCGGAATAAAAGTCTTAAATGAAAGAACTATCTCTTCGTATGGATTTGTCTAATACTGTTATATGCGACACTTTTTGAAGCATTCATCAGAAAAAGTAGACCAATCATTAACCGCCCTCCTGAGATACAAGGCACTTTCTCTCCATACCTTCGAAAATAGTTTACACCAGATTGATATTCCTCAATATAACTTCTTTAATTACAATGGATGGCACACTATGCAATCATAACTATAACCTTTTGGAACAGATTCGTTTATTCTTATAAAGATAGTGCAACTATTGAAATCTTACTTTATAAGATTTGGGTAAATAATAGCTGTGTGTGCAATTGTTTGGCATAGGTTGAGGATATTTTTGTCTATGTAAATAAAATGTATGAATATTAATTGATTGTAAAATAATATACATATATTTATCGTCAAGAATAACAAGTTGATTTTGATGCTGAATAAGTTCCTTTGTACATACTTTATATTAGGAATTATTAGAGGATCAATGTGTAAGATATACATTTGTATTTCTATTGACTGTTATTCTTTGAACGATTATTTAGTGTAGGGCCTTTCTTTCTTGATACAAACTATTTAGTATAACTTCTAGCAAGAAAACTCTTCTGTACCACGTGTATACTTTGTGTAATCTTATATAAATATTTATTATGGCAGAAAATAAAAAACCAAGCCAGGAGTCTGTAAAATTGATTGATTTGATTGAAAAAAAACTGACAATTCCTGCATACCAACGTCCATACAAATGGACGGAAAAAAATGTTATTACTCTGTTGGATGACATTTTTGAATTTGTGATATTAAAGAATAAAAATTATCGGTTAGGAAGTGTAATTTTACACGAAGAAGGAGATGATAAACATATTGTAGATGGTCAACAACGTTTGACTACAATTAGTATTTTATTAAGATGCTTGAGTAATCAATTCAATGGGCTATTACTAAAACAGAACTTCAAACATAAAATATCAAAGAATAACATTGTATACAATCAGAGGATCATTAACCAATGGATAGGCACTAAGTTAAGAGCAGATGAAAACAAAAAAGAATTTTATAGCAAAATCCTCGACAAATGTGAGTTCATCATATTTACTGTTTATCACCAAGATGAAGCATTTCAATTATTTGATTCTCAAAACTCGCGAGGGTTGGCATTAGAGCCGTTCGATTTGCTAAAAGCATTTCATTTGCGAGAAATGGTTTATGATACAGAAGAAGAACGTACAATATGCGTGGAACGGTGGGAAAAGTCTATTGACAATAAAACCCTTAAACCAATTTTAGGAAACCACCTTTTCAGAATAAGGAAATGGAGCAAGAACCAATCTAAATACAGTTTTACAAAAGATGACATTGA
Organism: Bacteroidales bacterium Bact_08; assembly: GCA_001603425.1. Taxonomy (GTDB): domain Bacteria; phylum Bacteroidota; class Bacteroidia; order Bacteroidales; family UBA932; genus Bact-08. The sequence continues at coordinate 6,078 of LUYZ01000166.1, read as the reverse complement.
TGAATTCAAAGGAGTCTCATTATATCAAAAACAAAGATATCCTTACGAAAGTCCTGTGCGAATGTTGGATGGTTTAGTAGATAACTCACAGAGTAATAAATTTTTGAGAAACCTGCATATTGCACAATATTATCCATTTTCTATAACTATGCCTATAATTAATGGTAAACGTTTTTTTGAATATGTAGATTTTTACATACAGCAGAGAGAAAAACTATTTGACTTGGATAAAGAGGATTTGATAAAAGCAGAAATACCTGAATTTGTGGAATTTTATGAAAAAAACTGTTTGCGCTATAGTGGCTCAAGTCGCTCAGGTGATGAAAAAGTACGTAACATGTATGAAAATATCCTATTTGCTTTTATTGATAAATTTGGCTATATCGATGATTTTGGGAGTTATTACAAAGCATTCTATAAAACAGTCTATTTTATACGTTGCAATAAAAAAAGAATTACTACGGAAACAATATTGAATTGTGATGAACAGAAAATATTTAGAATAATTAATGATGCAGTGACTCCAGATGTGTTAAAGAGTTTTCAATATAAATCTTATAGAATTACAGGTGACTTAGTTAAAGGAATAGATAATATTAAAACATTTATAGAAAATGGCAAATAATAATGCAATTACAATAAAAGATATATTAAGAAAAGATACCTATATTATTCCTCGGTATCAACGCAATTATGCATGGGGAAAAACTGAAATTTCCCAATTAATTAAAGATATTGACGAGTTTTTTGACGGAAATGAAAATAAGTCATATTATCTCGGTTCGTTAGTCTGTTTTAAGAGAGAAAATGGAAAGTATGAACTTTTAGATGGACAACAACGGCATACTACCATTACTCTAATAAACCTGGTATTGAAGAATTTACCAAACATTAATGATACGGTTTCGCTTCCAAATATTGAGTTTGATTCTCGTAAAAGATCTCAAGATTATATTTGTAATTTATACCAATCAAAAGAGCATTTCAATAAGTCAGTCAATGAATTAAATAACATAAGTGTTGGTAATTTTAAAGATGCGATAGAAATAATTACAGAAGAATTACAAAAAATATATAATATTGATAAGTTAGATAGATTTGCCGATAATTTTTATAACAAAGTATATCTATTTCGAATAGAAGTGCCTGAAGATACCGATTTGAACCATTATTTTGAAATAATGAACAATCGTGGCGAACAGTTGGAAAAACACGAAATAGTAAAAGCTCTTTTAATGGGACAGATCAAGGGTGAAGATGATCAAAGTAAAGAAGAAGATCAGCGTAAATTTGCAACAATTTGGGATGCTTGTTCCGATATGAGTGATTATGTATATTCCAACTTTGATTCTACAAATAGAAAAGAATTATTTGACGATAATGGGAATCTTCGTATTGATAAGTTTGACTGCATTACGATTAGCAAGACTGAAGAAACTCAGAAAGAACAATTATTATGGGATATCTTAAATGATCCCCTTGATTTATCAACGGATTTTACTAATGAAGAAAAAAACACTAAGGAAAAGTATAAATCAATCATTGATTTTCCAAACTTCTTGTTGCAAGTGTTGAAATTAGAAGACGAATCTGTTTCGCTTGATGATAAAAAACTATTGGATCAGTTTAATCAATTAAAGCCCGATCCACGGAGATTTATATTTAACCTATTGAAATATAGGATATTATTTGATAAGTATGTTGTTAAACAAGACTTAGCGGATGCCGATGATAGTAAACGGAACTGGGGAATTAGAAGATTGGATAGTTCCTTTGATGGTATAATTAAAACATACGATCCCAATATTATTAACAATGATGATGAAGGTTTAGTTAAAATCCAAGTAATGCTTTATTATTCTGATTCAACTAATACTTACAATAATTGGCTGCAGGAAATTTTGAAAAATCAGTATTTTTATAACGATAATAGAGAAGATTTAGTATACTATTACTCCAAGGTTTTTGAGATTGCAAAAAAGAAATTTAACAGGGATAATCTGTCTTATCCGGACATTAGTATATTTAATCTCTATTTTATTGACTTTCTACTGTGGAGGCTGTATGACTCAGATGTTAAAAATAAAACTATTTTAAAACCAGTTAACGATCAGGATCCTAATTATATATTGAATGTATTAATGTGTAAAATGTCGGAAAAGAAAGAGCTTTTTAATACATTTAAAATTAGGCAGATAAGCTCAAGAGAGCATTTATTGTCACAAGAGCATGGGGGAAGATATTCAATTGAGCAAGAAATATATAACGGAATCGGAAATTTATGTCTTATATCAACATCTCAGAATTCGGCTGGAAATAAAGAAAATCCAATAGATAAAAGGAAGATGTTTGGTAATGATAATACAAGTTTGAAACGGATAATTATGTTTGAGAGTTTTGAAAATGATAAATGGGAAACGGTACAAATACAAAAGCACAAAGAGATGATTGAAGCATTGATCAACTTTAGTTTATAAATTATGGAAGAAAGTAAATTGTTAAAAGAAATCCACCCACATTCACAGGAATATTTAACGGAAATATTTAAGAATGCTGGTTATCCAAGTCAATTTTATCCCAGGTTTTTACTTCGTTATACTAGAGCCTTTAATGATTTAAAAAATCAATACGATGAATGCGATGAAGATGATGAAGACTGTTCTTTTGAAAGCATTGAAAAAGAAGTAATACAGGGAGCTTTAAATATTATTACAGAATATTCCCAGATATTTATGAAAGAAATAAATAGTGGTCATTGTGAAGAATGGACTGATTTAGTTACTAGAGAATATTCGTGCTCTTATGATAATTATGATGAAGCAATTTATTATGCTTACATAGATATGTCTAAAAAGGATAAGGAGTTGGCAAAGAAGGAGCTTAATATCTATAGGAAATTATTAGGAGAAGATGAGCTCTTTGAAAAGCACTATATTTTTTTATGTGAATATGTGGGATCGGGTAATACTCCAACAGTAGAAATTGCCCGAAATTATTCAAAAATTTACAAACAACAAATTGCTCTCGGAAAAAGTGAAGTATATTCACATTATTATGCAGAACGAAATGCCTATAATATTTACCCTGAATTATATTGCTCAAAATTCGCTTATGCCATTGAACGAGCCATTTTGAAGGGTTTTAGTAGATTTAATGCTATAGATATTGCAGATAGCTATGCTAACGCAATAGTGAATGGGTGGCATTATGTTTATTTACATCAATTCACAAAAGAAGACCCTGGTAATATTAAAGATGAAGAGCTTGAGGATTTTATTCTGAATGTAGTTTTAGATTATGAGCTCAAGGCGATTAAAAAATGAGAATTCTTCACCTTTCTGATACTCACAACCTCCATCGACAGTTGACAAACTTACCGGATGCTGATGTTATTATTCACTCTGGGGATTGTTCGATGGAGGGGACTGTTAATGAAATTGTTGATTTTGTAGAGTGGTTTGGGGCGTTGGATTATCAATTCAAAATCTTTATAGCTGGTAATCACGATTACTGTTTGGAAGGAAAAAAGGTGGAAGCAATTCAGTGTTATTTGCCAGAAAATTGTTTCTACCTCTACGATAGTGGAATAACAATAAACGGTGTAAAGTTCTGGGGTACTCCGTTTTTCTTTTCGGAGGAAGAGAGTAGCGAGAATCTCAACGTGATTAAGCATATCCCCATGGGTACAGATGTATTAATCTCGCATCGTCCTCCCTTAGGTATTTTGGATAATGCTAACAATATCTCATACGGTTGCCCGGATTTATTGCTGAAGGCCTTAGATGTTCATCCGGCCTATCACCTTTTTGGGCATATCCATAAAGCTTACGGTGTAGAAAAATCAAAGTACACAACATTTGTCAATGCGTCAATAGTAGATGAGGACTATAGGCTGATAAATAGTCCGTACGTATTTGATATATAAATTAAACTACTGCTTTTGTTTGGCATAAGTTGGATGTATTATTGCAATTATATTGTTAATCGTTAAAATTGAAATGTTATGGCAAATTATTATTGTGAGTATTGTGGAACGAAGTATTCTAGCGTTACATTATTGACCGGTTCATCCTGTCACAGGCATCCCAATGGACCAAACAAGGGTAAACATAAGTTATATGAAGGCAGTGAGAAGCGCACATATACATGCAAATATTGTGGAACTCCGTATTCGTCTCTAACGTTATTAACCGGATCTGCTTGTTATCGTCATCCCAATGGACCAACTAAAGGAAAACATGCGCCTGCTCTTTAAGTATGGAAAAGAAAAGCTCGAAGGATACAGCATCTAATTTATTTAATCGATATATATGGTTAGTTGACATTATATATCGAAGAGGAAGCATAACCTTTGAAGAGATCAACGCATCTTGGCAAAGGTCTATGCTTAATCTTGATGGCGACGACTTACCTTTACGTACCTTTCATAATCATCGGAAAGCAATTGAGCAAATGTTCGATATCAATATCGAATGCGATAAAAGAAATGGCTATACATATTATTTAGAGAACAAAGATGATATGGAGCGGACAGGTGTTCGTAGTTGGCTGTTGAATGCATTCTCTATTAGCAGTATGATTACTGAAAGTTATAAACTGAAAGATCGGATATTATTTGAACAAATACCTTCTGGACAAATCTTTCTGGCACCAGTTATTGAGGCAATGAGGGATAATTTGTCGGTAGAAATAACATATCAAAGTTTTTGGAGTGAAACACCTTATACGTTTCAAGTATATCCTTATTGTATCAAAGCTTTTAATCAACGGTGGTATCTGATTGCATACAGCCCCAATAAAAACCATGTTTTAATATATGCTTTTGACCGGATAAAGAACATGATTCTCACAAATACTTATTTCACTATACCGAATGACTTTGATGGGAATACTTTTTTTAAAGACTGTTTCGGTATTATAGAAGGAGAGGGGAAAAAGGCTGAAAGAGTATTACTTAAAGTCGATAAGAATCAAGCCTGCTATATTAGAACATTACCTTTACACCACTCTCAAAAAGAGATAGACAACAATCCAGATTACTCGGTGTTCAGCTATTATATAAAACCGACTTTCGATTTTCGTCAGGAGTTATTGTCTCATGGGGCTGATGTGGAAGTCCTTGAGCCCAAATGGTTCAGAGACGAAATTGCAGCTATTATTTTTGAACAATATAAAATTTATAGGAACGATGAATTGTAAAATAAAAAATCATATTTACCGTAATGAGTGTAGCTAATAGAACAGCCTAGGAATATGAGGATACAAGACTCTATGTGATTTATTAATGTCGTCGAGTTCTGGTGGCATTTATCAAATACCATTATATTTGGTCAAAAAAATTGAATTCTGCTAAGGGAACAACCACTCCAACCAGTAAATACATTATCCACATGTACGTATTATTGTTTTCTATTACAGTAAACATAGCTAAGTGGTGGCGGCTAAATCCATACATTTTGATTTTTGCCAGATTTGCCAATTTGAAGGCAAGCAGATGGAAAGCAAGTACATACATTTTTGTCACCAATATAAAAAACATCTTATTTAGTTTTGACATGGAGAGATAAAACGAACATCCCCAGATAAAATAACACCCTGTTAAGGACCCTAAGGTTAAAAATAAAGGTGAAGAGAACTGCAAAGAACCAACATCGATACGTGTAGGTAACGCAATGCCGGAGCTAAAAGAACTGCATTGCTCTCCCGAGGCTGCTTAAATCAAATCTTTTTGATCCAATTCTACTTTTCTTTTCCTTCTGAACTGGGTGCATATGCTCCGGATTATCTATCTCCGATATAAAATTTGTAATTTTGTATATTGGCACAGGGTTAAGTATTTTTATTGTTTGATTGCCATAAATATACTCATCTTCTGAGATATGCGGAAGTTTTACGCCTTTTTTATGCCCTGATAGTAACTTCTATTTTTAACTTGCGAAACTTAAGTACATAATTATTCGAAGTATTGTAACTAAAAATAATCATTTTAACGGAAAGAGGAAATACTTTTTTTTATTTTTATCTTTTAAATTTAAACAGGCTCTAAAGAATAATGAAAAATCAAGAAATAGCTTTTAA
>LUYZ01000075.1 GCA_001603425.1 Bacteroidales bacterium Bact_08 | reverse complement strand
CTATCTGTTTTTGACTTAGAAAACTAAAATCAGAGTCTATATCTTTTAAATCCTTTACGTTTGAATATAATTTTTTAGGATCGACTAAATAATTATCTATATCATTAAAGTCATTAAGGATAATTTCTCCCCAATAAATAAAATCATCAAAAGATTCTGGGGTTGAGTAGTATTTACAATAAATTTTATACAAAATAAATAGAAGCTCTATTTTATCTGCCTCTCTAATACCAGAAACTTGAGCAACTAAATCTTTTATTGTAAAAATAGCTGGAGAAATTGTTGTATTTTCTATAAAACCACTAAGATACCTCTGAAAAAAGAGGCCAGACCTTCTATTTGGAAAAACAAAGCAGAGCTCTCTGACTCTGCTTTTATCTCTCTCATAAAATCTTTTAGCTATTTCTTCTAGAAATTTCATCTGCAAGATCTTCGTATCCTGGCTTACCCAAAAGAGCAAACATATTCTTTTTATAATCCTCTACACCTGGCTGATCAAATGGATTTACTCCAAGTGTGTATGCACTAACCCCACATGAGAACTCAAAGAAATAAAATAGAGCACCTAAACTATACTCATTAAGCGTATCTATCTCTATACTAATATTAGGGACTCCGCCATCGATATGAGCTAATAAAGTACCCAAATGAGCATTATGGTTACACTCCTCTACTCTTTTACCAGATATAAAATTAAGTCCATCTGCATCGGATTTATCATAAGGGATTAAAACCTCTCTTAGAGAACTATTTACCTTTAAAGTAGTTTCAAAAATATTCCTTAATCCATCTTGAATATATTGCCCCATAGAGTGAAGGTCTGTTGTAAAGCCAACTGATGCTGGAAAAACTCCTTTACCATTCTTTCCTTCGCTCTCTCCAAAGAGTTGCTTCCACCATTCAGCAAAATATTGTAGTTTTGGTGTATAACTAACAAATATTTCTGTAGTTTTTCCACTTCTGTATAGATAATTTCTTAATGCAGAATATACTATTGCTGGATTAACACTACTTTTTTTGTAGCACTCATTTTTCATTGCTACAGCACCCTCTATCAAAAGTTTAACATCTATCCCAGCTACAGCCAAAGGCAATAATCCCACGGGAGTTAATACAGAAAATCTACCTCCGACATCGTCTGGTATAACAAATTTCCTATATCCTTCTCTATCTGCAACCTCTTTAAGCGCACCTCTACTACTATCTGTAATTGCAACTATTCTCTCTTTAGAGAGCTCTTTTCCGAATCTTGACTCAAAATATTGTTTGAGTATCCTGAAGGCGACTGCTGGCTCTGTGGTTGTTCCTGATTTAGATATAACAATTATTGCAAAAGTTCTATCTTGCAGATAGTCTAATAGCTCAGCCATATACTCTTCGCTCATATTATGACCAGCAAATAGTATTTCGGGCCAATTAGCTCCATTTTTTTTACAACCAAAAGAGTGTAAAAGCGCATTTAATGAGGCTTTTGCTCCTAGATAGGAGCCTCCTATTCCAACTACAACAACACAATCTACACGATCGCGCCATTCATCTGCAATAGACTGATAACAAGCTATCTCGTCAGAATTAATTTTTGAAGGGAGGTCTAACCATCCTAAAAAATCAGCCCCCTCTCCGTTTTTAGATATTAATGTCTCATAAGAGTTTAAAGCCTCATTTATTACGCTAGTAAACTTGGGGGTGTCAATAAACTTTTCAACCCCTCTATAATTTATATTAACAGGTGACTTAACCAAATTTTCCATATTATTGTAGATTTTCTGTTAATTGTTTAATAATATATGCTGGATACTTATGTTCATAGAGAATTTTAAACATAGCTTCAGCTATCGGCATATGAACATTATATTTTTTATTTATTTCATACATACACCGAGTTCCATAATACCCCTCAGCCACCATATTCATCTCCATTTGAGCAGATTGAACAGAGTATCCTTTTCCGATCATACTACCAAATGTTCTGTTTCTACTAAATTGAGAATAACAGGTAACTAAAAGGTCTCCTAAATATGCCGATGTAGCAGTACTTCTAGTAATATCTGGGTGTGATGCATGTAAAAAGGCCTTCATCTCATTAAATGCATTTGTTATTAAAACAGACATAAAGTTATCTCCATATGAAAGGGAATGACATATCCCTGCAGCAACAGCATAAATATTCTTTAATACTGCAGCATACTCAACTCCATAAATATCTGTTCCTGGAGTTGTTTTAATGAAATTACATGCAAATACTTCACATAAAGAACGTGCTACCTCAATATGTTTACTAGATAGAGTTAAATATGATAACCTCTCCATTGCAACCTCCTCTGCATGACACGGCCCACTAACAACACCTATTCTTGAATAGGGAATTGAGTAATTTCTATTGAAATACTCTGCAACTGTTATATTATCCCCTGGAATTATTCCCTTGATCGCACTTACAATAAATTTATTAGCAAGAGATCTATTAACATTTTTTACCTCAGGTAAAAAATAGGCAGAAGGGATACAAAAGACAAGAACATCTGCCGAGTCAATAATTTCATTAATATCTGAGCTAAAAAATATTCTATTTGGGTCAAATTTAAAAGATGGCAAATAGTGAGGATTATGCTGAGATTTAACCATCTGATCTATAATCTCGTCGCTCCTTACGTACCAGGATATTCTATCTTGATTACTTAATAATATTTTGGAGAGTGCTGTCGCCCAACTTCCACTACCTATCATAGCATATCTAAGATTTTCATCTTCAAAGAAATTATCCATTATTTCTGTTAAATATTTATTAATTTATTTACAAATATACCTCAATTTGTACAATATAAAATATAAAACTCATCTAAAGTTGGTAAGCTTAAAACAAAATATGATATTTTAAAATAAAGAGATACTTTTGTATTAACTTGTT
>LUYZ01000165.1 GCA_001603425.1 Bacteroidales bacterium Bact_08 | reverse complement strand
GCTTATTTAAAGATGATGGCTTTGGTATGGCTTGAAAAAATGGGGAAACTCAAAATTTTTTCAATTTATATTGACAAAATTAAATTTCCTGATACAATAATATACATAGATTATCTATACATATTATTGTATTGGAGTGTAGAGTATATGAAAATTAATAAGGAGCTTATGAAGGGCAGCACATCGATTTTAATTCTTTCGTTGCTTGACAAAGAGGATATGTATGGCTACCAAATAACACAAGAGCTAAAAAGAGCATCTGAGAATGTTTTTGAATTGAAAGAAGGTACGCTTTATCCAATGCTTCATGGTTTAGAAAACACACGGGCAATTGAGTCTTATTGGCTCGATGCGGATAATGGTAAAAAAAGAAAATATTATAAGCTTACCAAAGAAGGAAAAAAGCTTTTTAAGGATAAAAAAACTGAATGGCAAACTTACACCAAAGCAGTAAACTCTGTAATTGGGGGTGTATGCTATGAATAATAAAGTAAAAACATTTTTGGATGATGTATGTATCCATATTAATTACAAGGCGGTACATAGTGATATTCGTGAAGAACTTACACAGCATATACATGACCTGAAAGATGACTATATAAAACAAGGCTATGATGAAGAAAAGGCTCTTGACAGCGCAATTTTGGCAATGGGAAATAGTGATGAAATAGGCACAAGGCTAAACAAACAACATAAACCGCAAACGGAATGGTCGCTGCTTGTACTAACCTTTTTAATTGCTGCATTTGGCTGTGCTATTATATATGTAAGCAACAATTTTGATAAACAAGCTGTCCATTTTTCCCGCTACTTGATTTATGCAATCATTGGTATAGGTGCAATGTTAGGTCTGTACTTTTTCGATTATACTAAACTAAAAAAACATGCTTTTCCAGTGTATATAAGTGCAATGAGTTTACTAATTATTACATCTTTTATTGGAGTCACTGTCAATGGAGCAAAAAGATGGATTGCTGTTGGTCCTTTCAGTATATCTTCAGCAAGCTTTGCGTCGGTGTTGTTTATCATCTCTTTTATAGGTTTTTTAGAAAAATACAGAGGAGAAAAAGCATTGGGGATAGTTAAACTGATTGGCCTCGGTCTTGTATCTTTCTTACCCATTATTGTTCAGCCAAATTTAAGTGTTGCATTTATAATGATCATTACATATGCCATTATTTTATTTAAAGCGATATCAAAAAATCATTTTTCTGGCAACAAAAAAATTCAATTATTATCGCTTTCCGGATTAGGATTGGCAGGAATTTTAGTAAATGTATTTTTTGTGCTTAGTAGTCCATATAGATTAGAGCGTATATTTAGATTTTTATCAAGGGGACAACATGATCCGAAAGGTAGTGGGTGGCAACAAGTGATGGCAGATAAATGGCTTTTTTCTTCAAAATTATTTGGGAGAACAAGTGAAATTGCAGAAGGCTCACTTGAGTTTACACTGCCGGGATTAACCTCTGAATATGTGCTTGTTAACATAATTGCAAGTTTTGGTTGGATAGTGGGAATTGCACTTATTTTGCTTATTGCGACATTTATAATCAGATTGTATGTTACAACTAAAAAAGTAAAATCAGGCTTTGGCTATTATCTTTCATTATCAGCTTGCACACTTATATCGGCACAATTTATAATAAGCATATTGCTTAATTTTAGTCTGTTTCCCCTCATTGGTATTGATATGCCGTTTGTTTCATATGGTGGTTCCGGATATATTGTAAGCATGGCACTTGTAGGTATTATATTATCAGTTTGGCGAAGGAATAACCTTATTTCTTATAAGGTCGAGACAATTGCACCTATTACACCATCAAAAAATATTATAAGCTTTACAGATGGAAAGCTTGTGATTGATTTTAAGGCATGGAAATAATTTTCAGGGCGGTTATTACTTTTGATAGCCGTCTTTTTTTTCACAAATTTCCATAAATACCTTGACAAATGTGTTTTACAGTTGTAAAATGTAGTTATATTCTACAACTGTAAAACAAGGAGAGATATAAAATGAATAATATAAAGAAACTTCCCGATAGTGAACTTGAAATAATGATGGTTATTTGGGATGCAAACGAAAGTGTTACATCAGATTATATTATGGAAAAGCTGAGCAAAAGCTGGGCAAAGACTACTGTGCTTAACTTTTGAATATTCCGCGGCAGATTTGGCACTCTGACCGCACGAATTGAGCAATTGAACCGCAC
>LUYZ01000164.1 GCA_001603425.1 Bacteroidales bacterium Bact_08 | reverse complement strand
TCTTTTCTAATATTGATATCCCAATTTTATTCTTAAATGGATTTGCTTTTGCTAGATTTTATCCAAACCCTAACTCCAGAACATATACTCCATTAGATATTTACTGTTTTGATAAATATGATATGGTAATGCTAGCAACAAAAAAATTTGGGATACATTTTCATGTAAAAAGAGAGGATTTTTGCGAAGCATTGTATAAGGGTGTTGTAATTAGATTTCATAAAAATCTCAGATTTTCTTATTTCCCAAACAGAGATCATAAGAGTAATATTTTGGAATATGAGAAGATTTTAATAGGTAGATTATCTATTGATAAAGAGTATTATAAAGATGAATATTTAAATCTATTGGTCCCAAAAGGGATGTTTTACTCACTCTATTTATCTAAACATCTATACCTATATTATAAGAATTATGGATTGTTAATTCGCCATTTTATAGATAGAAGCTTTTTTGCACTACACTCATGTTCATCTATTGATTGTAATACTTTACAGCAAGTTTATGTAAATTATAATATGCTTGGTTTTTTAGAGGCTGTGGTTCAGGTGTCTAAACAGATATTTGGATTTAATCATGAATTGTGTCCACTTGGAGAAAATGTTAATGGTATTGATAAAAAAATAGATCATCTTACAAACGACACCTTTTTTAGCTGTTACAGATCTATAATAAGGCGTAGAATTAAAAAGTACCCTAAATTCTTAAGAGATTTATACTATAAATACAAAAGACCACCATGGAAAACTTATCTATAATTTAAAAATGAGTTATGGTGATCTTTAATATCTAAGCTATTTTTAATATTGGGGGCTTAAATTAATTTTTTTATGTTTTGAGCCTCCTTTTTTGTGCATATCATAATATCACTATCACT
>LUYZ01000074.1 GCA_001603425.1 Bacteroidales bacterium Bact_08 | reverse complement strand
AGTTTTATTAATAGATTCTATCTTTTCCCAATAAATAAGCGTCCTATTTCTCTCGATTTGGGTGTTTATACAGACTTCTCATTTAGCAGGAGATATGTGGTTAAGAGTACTGTTGGGAATGATAATAGAAAGAGTAAGTTCAAAGATGGATCTAAATTTAATCCACTACAAGCGGGTATTTATGGAGCTATTTCAAAGGGTGATATCTCTGTATTTATGAGATGTAGACTTACAAATTTATTTAACAAAGATCAGGTTGCCTACGAATTGGCAAGATATAGCATAGGAGTTCAATACTCTCTATAAAGCCAAATTTTTGGTTATAATTCAAGTAGCCCCTGTGGCAGTTGTGTGTAAATCGTTTTGTCTTGGTGTGAAAGATCTACGATTAGATGGGGGTGAATAGGAACAAGTAGTGTTTTTTCTGACTTTTTGACTATTCTAGTAACTTCAAAACATGGGTTATTAGGGTAGTCAAAAAAATTTGTAATAGACCCTATCTCTTGATTACTATCGTAGTCTCTTACTAAATAGCCTATAAACTGATCTAGTGATTCTGGTATCTGGTCTGAAGTATTTTTACCAGAAGATTGGTTAGCAGAGTTGTCTGTTGTAAAAATGATTCTTCCGGAAATCTCGTCTGCAAGATTTTTTGTATTAATAAGATTGAGTTTAACTCTGGCTCCTGATTCTCCTTTGTTCTGGATCTCATTAATAATAAAAGGAACCGGTAATCCATCGAAATAGATAAATACCGGCTCATTTTTTTTTAGTTCTTCTTCAAAATTTGGAGAGTATTTAATTATAACCTCTCCTTCAATTCCAAAAGATTTAACAACTTTTGCTACAGGCGTATATCGACTGATGGGCATCAATTGTTAATTTTCTGTTTCTGTATTTTCAGAAGCACTCTCTTCTTGGTTGGCAGCAGCCTCTTCTGCTTTTGCAGCAGCTAAAGCCTCAGCTTCCTCTCTTTTTCTTTTTTCGATCTCAGCAGCTCTTGCTTCGTTGACCTGTTTTTCGCTCTCTAAGATAGCTCTCTTTTTCTCGTTTTTCGATTGTGCTAGAGAGTTTTTCTTGTTAGATACTTTAGCCTCTTTTTCTGAGATCCATGCATTCCATCTCTGGTCTGCAACCTCTTGAGTTATAGCTCCTTTTTTAACACCTTCTTGTAGGTGTTTTCTTAAAAGAATGCCTTTGTAAGAGAGGATTCTTCTGCATGTATCAGATGGTTGAGCTCCATTCATAAGCCAATTAAGTGCTTTGTCGGAGTCAAGCTCGATTATTGCAGGGTTTGTGTTGGGATTGTATGAGCCAATGCGCTCAATAAAGCGACCATCTCTTGGTGCGCGACTATCTGCTACAACAACGTGAAAAAATGCGTAATTTTTCTTACCGTGTCTTGCCAGACGAATTTTTACAGCCATAGTACTGTCTTGATTTTAAAAGTTTTAATTATTTTAACTTCCTTATCTTCTCGAGAAAAGGCCCGCAAATATACTAATTTTTTCTGATATTGTCAATAAATTAAAAAAAA
>LUYZ01000163.1 GCA_001603425.1 Bacteroidales bacterium Bact_08 | reverse complement strand
AAGTTTTTAAAACTTTTTCTTGATTTTTTATTGACATTTCTTAGCTGGACATCTAATAAATTCACTCTATACAATCAAAAACTCTTACATAATCTACAATAAAAGTGTCTCCTAATTTAGCTGCCTCTCTTGCTTCGTCTGTAGCTGTATGTGTAGAACTTCTGTAACCATTCACTTCCGTTGAAAGAAGAATAAATTGTGGCACATGTGAAACCGGAGTTGTGATTGTTTCTCCATCTTGTTTTCCATCAACATAGAATGTATATCCATCAGGTGTCCACAGCATACCAAAAGTGTGATATTCATCTAAAGAAATATCTATATTACCCCCCGTACTCACGTGTTTATGGTCAACTCCATAGCCGTTGTAATGATTAGTGTGGGGAATTACTTTACCTGGTTCAAAGCTCTCCATAATATCATTTTCTATACCTGAATATTCAGGATTGAGACTTGAACCTATAGCAGGAGCCTGTAACCAAAATGCAGACCACCATCCTGCATGTTTTTGGAGTTTACACCTACATTCATAATATCCATATTTATGTAAAAATTTGTGTTCATTTAACTTTCCTATAGGCCATACTAATCCAGGCTCACCACCACCTCCTCCAAAAAGCGCCTCTTCTGTATGCGGGGCATCCATAAAATTATATCCTGTTTGAATCTGTGATGAACAAATTTCCCCATCCTTCTCATATATCGAAAATACAGCATTCGAGTTTCCATCTAATTTAACCCCATCAGGCTGAAATGTTTTATGCCGTTTTCCCATTATGTGCAATCTATAGTCCCACTTTGTTGTATCTAGTTCAGTTCCATCAAACTCATCACTCCAAATAAGTTTAAAGTTCATATTGTCAGGCAACAATGAAGGTTCGTGTCCTTCTACATAAAATTTTTTCATAATTATAATTCCTTTCTCTTATTAATTTTTTATTAACTAACTTTAAAAAACACCTATATATCTTGACAAATTGATTTTCACAATATACAATATCATTATATTACTTTATTTTTCATTTGTATATACATATACTAATAATTTTTATCAATATATTACTTTTTGTAGAGGTCGATAATATGAATTTCAAGCTTATTAACTGTGGATTCTTTGATAGCAAAATTGCTTTTGGTAATATTAAAGAATCAAAAGAGAGAAAAGTAGAATACTATGAATTGGAATTATTTCCAACAGACGGAGAACTATCATTTGTAGGCAATAAAAAGAAAGCAATAACTCATGGAACACTTTTATTTGCCAAGCCTAATGAAATTCGACACAGTGTTTTTCCTTTTAAAGCTTTTTATGTGCGATTTGAAATATGTACTCCAGAATTCGCCGAAATTCTAAACAACGTAGAAACTTTTAATGATGCAAGTCATATGTATAAGAAGATTCTTAAATGTATGCATGATATAATTGATGCGTCACGAATATCTAACATAGATAATCCTATATTAGAGTGTAAAATGCATAAACTAATAGATGAACTTTTAATAATAAATAGCGAGTCCAATACTAACCAAAAGCTCTATGAATCCTGTTCAGAAATCATCATAGATGCTATTAATTTCATAAATAACCATTATCATGAGAAATTATCTATTAACAGTATCGCGCATTTCATCCATCTGTCACCTATTTATTTCCACGGGCTTTTCAAGCGTGAAACAGGAACCACACCATACGAGTACATAACAAAAAAACGTATTGACCATGCCATTATATTACTTGAAACGAGTGATAAAAAAATTTCAACAATTTCTTCAGAATGTGGTTTTTCATCACAGTCATACTTTTCTGCTACTTTCAAAAAAACTTTCGGGTGTACTCCAAAAGAATATCGCAGAGCATATTGTGAGAAATATATAATTTATAATCCAAAAAAACTTTAATTTCAAAACTGATTTACAAAATATAAGAATTTATTTATTAATTATTTATACCAGAAATAAAAAAATAAGGAATTTCTCAGTTTGCTCCGTCATCCGGAAAGTCTGAAAAATCCCTTATTTATGCGAAAAAAGTAAACCTTTTGGCGAAAAAGTATGCTATATTGCGAAAAAGTATAATTACGCCAAAAAGTATAGCTTTATTGCGAAAAGGTTTAATTATGCCGAAAAGCATAGCTTTATTGCGGAAAGGTTTAATTATGCCGAATTGTATCAACTATCAGGTCATTATACATCAAACCCTTGAAATCACTGGATTTCAGGGGTTTTTACTTTTCCATTTACCACTATTTTTTTGCTGTTTCATACCACCATTTTTTCCATACCACCATTTTTGCAGGTGTGAAAAGTATCTTTTAAATATTTAGTTACGATAGCCTCTTTAAAATATACCACTACAAAATACCACCACTACAATTATACCACTTTTAAAAGAGATAAATTGTTCGTAAGCGTCAAATAACTCTGTACCTATTAAAACCATTGAAATCATGATAAGCTTATCCCAAAAAGTGAGATGAGGGATAAGTATGTCGGCAAAGAGGCGAAGCAATGATGAATGGTTGGAGCTATATGAGCGCCAATGTAACAGCGGCATGACGATGAAAAAGTGGTGTTTGGAAAATGATATTAAGACAGGGGGACGGTTCTGTTGTCTTAGCTGATTCTTTCAACAAGCCCCTTGCTAATTCC
>LUYZ01000073.1 GCA_001603425.1 Bacteroidales bacterium Bact_08 | reverse complement strand
TTCCGATCTAACATTGCTGGGAGAGAGAGTAGATCTATTTCTAATAATAGATTGGCATTAAGAGGTAGATCGTCTGGTTTTTATATTCTTAAACACAAGTTCTTTAAAAATAGTAACTCTTTAACATTAAATTTGGATTCAAATCTTTTTAACGAATACGGAAATGACATTTTTTATATAATTCCAGGAAATATAAGAGAAGAGGTTATTAAATCATTCGGAGATAAGATAGCTTTTGATTTTTTTGGTACAGATACTCTGTTTTTTAATTTTAAAGAGGTTAGTTACAAAGAGGTTGATATTGGGTTTCGATATAGTGCTTCGTTTAAAGATCAGTATATGCAATATGGTAAAGCTAGAATTACACCCTCTAAAATTAATATATATGGAGATCCTCAACTCTTGAATGAAATAGATACGATTTATACTATTTACAAAGACTTTAGTAATATATCAAGGGATGTAAGTGGCTTGGTTGCCATTGAGAAGATTAAAGGACTAAGATATTCTATCAATGAAATTTATTATAATATAGATGTTGTAAGATTTGTGGAGAGTAAAATTGATTTTCCAGAATACTCACTTTCAATCTATATTAGAGTGCCATTTAAGGATATAAGATTAATAAAAAGAGAGGACTTTAAAATTGCCTTAGAAACCATTGAACTTTCTTCATTTAATAACTCAAGAGTTAGTGCTCCTAAATTAATTGATCTGCCCAATTATGTAATTAGTTATAGGTTTGATCCTCCTTTTATTAGCAATTAATAGATCTACAATAATTTTTAAAAAAATATGAAAACATTAGTATGTACAGGTGGGATAGGTGCTGGAAAAAGTTACGTAACATCCATTCTAAATAAAATGGGATATCCTGTATATAATTCTGATTATAGAACAAAAGAGCTGTACAATACCAATGAAGATTTATTAAATATGTTAACAGATCTTCTTGGAAAAGAGTTAGTAGAAGAGGGTAGAATTAATCGGCAATATATGGCAAAAAAAATTTTTGCCGATAAGAGTCTTTTAGAAAAAGTTAATTCCATTGTTCATCCGTTTGTATATAAAGATTTTATTAGTTGGAGGGAGTATAATAGAAATATGGGAGTTGAATTAGTATTGTTTGAGAGTGCAATTTTCTTTGAGTCTCCCATGTTCAAAGATATAGCAGATTATGTTTTGGTGGTATCTGCTCCGCTAGAGTTGAGGATCTCTAGAGTTTCTAGTAGAGATAATCTTAAAAGAGAAGATGTAATTAATAGGATAAATAAACAAGCATCTCAAGAATTCAAAGAGGCACAATCAGATTTTATTATCTTTGCCGACGATAATTTGGAGTTATTGCCCCAAATTTATGAGATGTTAAACAAAATGAGAATATATAGATGAGTTATAAGAAGTGGATTTCTGGAGCAATTGGTTGGGCTGTAGCGGGCCCAATTGGAGGTTTAATAGGTTATGCTCTAGGTGCTGTATTGGAAAATGATAAAGGACAAGTTTCTTCCAAAATTAGAGGTGCAGAGGAGAGAAATAGTTTCTTAGTATCATTGCTTGTGTTATCGGCAGCAGTAATGAAGGCCGATGGGAAAGTAATGAAGTCAGAATTATCATATGTTAGATTGTTTATTAGAAAAAGCTTTGGAATCGATGCAGAGAAAGAGGCTATATTATATTTAAAAGAGTTACTTAATAAAGATATTGATGTCAATGCTGTATGTTCACAAATTAGCTCATATATGGCATATGACTCTAGAATGCAGCTATTTCATTATTTGGTAGGAATTGCCATATCTGACGGAAATATGGGTTCAAATGAGTTAAGCTTGTTAAAGAGCATTGCTCAATTTTTAAAAATTTCTGATTCAGAAGCTCAGGCTTTATTGTCAATGTATGACAAAGGCCTAGATTCGGCGTATAAAATACTTGAGATAGAAGAGAGTGCATCTGAAGAGGAAATTAAAAAAGCTTATAAAGCAATGGCTATTAAACATCATCCAGACAAAGTAGCCATGTTAGGTTTGGATATTCAAAAAGCGGCAGAAGAGAAATTTAAGAAGATTTCTCAAGCCTATGATATAATAAAAAAAGAGAGAGGATTTAATTAAATTTAATTTTTAATTATGAGTAAAACAGATTTACAAAAAATTCTGTCAGTCGCTGGTCAGTCAGGACTATTCAGATTTGTAGCACAAGCTAATGCTGGAATTATAGCAGAATCGTTATCAACACAAAAACGAAACATGTTTGGAATAAACGTGAGATTAACATCTCTGTCTGATATATCTATATATACAGAATCTGAGGAGATTTCATTATTAGAAGTGTTTGAAAAAATGAAATTAATTTTGTCAGATGAGTCTGCACCAGATCCTAAATCGGATCCAAGTGTATTAAAAGATTTTTTTGAAAAGGTTATTCCAGACTATGATAGAGATAGATTTTATGTTTCACATATGAAAAAGGTTGTTGATTGGTATAACCATCTAAAACAATATGCTTCTCTAGATTTTGAGAAAGAGGCTGAGGTTAAAGAGGAAAATTAATTATAAATGATAGAAAGAATTCAACTTGTAACTCTTGGATGTTCCAAAAATAGAGTTGACTCAGAGCATCTGCTTAGACAGATTTTTTCTTCAGAAATTGAGATTGTGCCAGAAGGTGCAGATTTAGTCAATGCAAATGTTCATGCGGTTTTGATAAATACCTGCGGTTTTATTAAAGATGCTAAAGAGGAGTCAGTATCGGCAATATTAGAGGCTGTAGATGCTAAAATTAGGGGCTATATCTCCAAAATATTTGTTTTTGGATGTCTTTCTCAAAGATATAGAGAAGAGTTGAGAGTTGAAATACCAGAAGTGGATGGTTTTTTTGGCGCCTTCTCTATTGATTTGGTACTAGAAGCTCTCGGAAAGAAATGGAATAATTCACTTAATAATCAGCGTTTATTGACAACTCCATCTCATTATGCATATCTTAAAATATCAGAGGGGTGTGATAGAGTCTGTTCTTATTGTGCTATTCCTTTGATTAGAGGGGTGCATAAGTCTGTTCCAATAGATGATTTAATAATAGAGGCTAATTACTTAGCTTCTATTGGAGTTAAAGAGTTGATAGTTGTAGCCCAAGATACCACTTATTATGGGTTAGATCTTTATAGAGAAAGAAAGCTTGCTAGCCTATTAGAAAAATTATCTTTGGTTAACGGCATTGAGTGGATTAGATTACTATATTCATATCCAGCCTCATTCCCAGAAGATGTTTTGGATTTAATGGCCAATAATCCTAAAATATGCAAATACATTGATATCCCATTACAACATATAGATGATAAGGTTTTATCTAATATGAGAAGATCTATAGATGGAAATGGAACTAGAGCTTTAATCGATAAAATTAGGTCAAAAGTTCCTGATGTTGCTCTACGTACAACAATGATTGTTGGACATCCAGGAGAAACTGAAAAGGCTTTTGAGAGGCTATTAGATTTTGTTCAAGAGTATAGATTTGAAAGATTGGGAGCTTTCACATACTCTCCAGAAGAGGGTACATGGGGAGATGCTAATTTAAAGGATTCAATAAGCAAGAGAGTAAAGCAACAGAGATATGATAGATTAATGGAACTTCAATCATCTATTTCATTAGATCATAATTTATCTCGAGTAGGGAAAAAAGAGAGAGTATTAATAGACTCATTATCTGAAGATGGTATTTTAATTGCTAGAAGTGCTAAAGAGAGTCCAGAAGTTGATGGTGAGATATTAATTGGTGTTGATAATTTATTACCAAAAGATAATTATACCAATTTAATTGGTAAATTTGTTGATGTTACAATAGAGAGTGCAAATGAGTACGATTTATTGGCAAAAATTGTTTAATTTTATTATTATGAAACTTTTAGAAGGAAAAGTAGCTCTAATAACAGGAGCAGCCAGAGGAATTGGCAAAGCAATTGCTGTTAAATATGCAGCCATGGGAGCTGATATTGCTTTTACAGACTTAACAATAGATGAAAACGGCTTAGAGACAAAAGCTGAATTAGAGTCATATGGAGTTAGAGTTAAAGCGATAGCTTCTAATGCAGCATCTTTTGAAGAGGCGCATGCAGCAGTAGAAGATGTAGTGAAAGAGTTTGGCCGAATTGATATTTTAGTTAATAATGCAGGTATTACCAAAGATGGATTAATGATGAGAATGTCTGAGCAACAATGGGACATGGTTATAAATATAAATCTTAAGAGTGCATTTAATTATATTCATGCTGTAACACCAATTATGATGAAGCAAAAAACAGGCTCTATCATTAATATGAGTTCAGTTGTTGGTGTTGGTGGAAATGCTGGTCAGTCGAATTATTCGGCATCTAAGGCAGGAATGATTGGATTAACTAAATCGATAGCACAAGAACTTGGCTCTAGAGGCATCAGATCTAATGCAGTAGCGCCAGGGTTTATTATAACTGAAATGACAGACAAATTACCAGAAGAGGTTAAAAAGCAATGGGCTCAGCAAATTCCTTTAAGAAGAGGTGGTACTCCAGAAGATGTTGCTAATATATGCCTATTTTTAGCTTCCGATCTGTCTTCATATGTAACTGGGCAGGTTATCTCTGTTTGTGGTGGAATGAAAATGTAATTAAATCTAATCAAATATGAGAACAGTTTCTATACTCGTAGTATCAATTTTAATTTTAACTGTTCTGTTTTCTTGTGTAAATGATCAAGATAATGGGGCAATTAAAAAAGATTTAAAAGTGATGATTCAAGTAGATTTCGAAGGTGTTACAGGGGTTGTAAATTTCGATGAAATATATCCGGGTCATATCCATTTTGAGAGAAACTGTTCAATTTTAACAAAAGAGATTAATGCTGCAGTGGAGGGTGCGTTTGAGGCGGGTGCATCTCAAGTTATTGTAAGAGACGGTCACTCAGGAAATATAAATGTAGATGTCTCTTTATTAGATCCTAGAGCTCAATTAACTAGGGGAAGAGTCCCAGGAACCCCTCATACGATGGTTCTTGGGATAGACTCCTCGTTTGATGCTCTTGTTTTTATTGGAGCTCATTCTGGTGCTGGGATGAATCATAGTGTTTTAGCTCATACAATGTCTCTAAAAATATTGGATTTACAAATTAATGGAGAGCATATTTTTGAGCCTGCATTTAATGCGTTATATGCTGGTAAATTTGGTGTGCCTCCAGTTTTTATTTCTGGAGATAACTATACATGTAAAGAGGCAGTGAGAGTTTTTGGTGTAATAGACACTGTTGTAACAAAATATTCATATGGATATAATTGTGCTAGAAGTAAATCACCCGAGGTTGTCTATGCTCAAATTAAAAAAGGGGTTAAGAGTGCGTTGCTAAATTTAGATAAATTCAATGACTTTAAACTAGAATCTCCTTATATAATGAGTGTTAGAGTTAAGGATGATAACGAACTTGGATATAAAGACTTTGCATATACATCTGATAGTTTGGATGTAGTAATGAAAAAATTCTGGGAAAAACTTTAGATTTTAGAAATATGAAGAGGATTAAATTTTTTAGTAGCATTATTATTATCTCGTTAATAGCCCTTCTATCTTTAATTGGATGTGGTCCTTATGCAGAGATTTTTGAAATAGAGATTAAACAGTCTCCAAAAGTAGAAATAGAGTTCGATAATAAAACAATAGCCATTTTTACAACAATTCGTGATGATTCATTCAGTAGAGATAATCTATATTGGAATGACTCTCTTTTAATGTTAAGTTTTGCAAATGGCCTTGCTAGATCTTTGGAGATAAACCTAGATCTTCCAGAAGAGACAGTTTTTGTTTTTAACCATAAAGCAGATTCGTTAGAATTATCTAGGGAGTATATATATTATTTAGCGAATATTTCTAACTCAGACCTATTATTTGTTGTTAATAGTCTAGTCCTAAAAGATATTTCTATCAATACCATGGGTATGTATAATGGTAATGTAATATACTCTATAGATATATATGATGGAATTTTGGGAACTAAAATAGATAATATTACAAAGAATGATAAAGTATACTGGGATAGTAGTTCTGCCGATTTAGCTATTAGTGATATTATTCCAAATATTATCACAATAATTGGAGAAAATTTCTCACAATCTCTTTTTATTAAGTGGGTAACGCAAAGTAGATTTCTTTACTCTTATTCAAACCATTTATGGCAAAATTCAATCAATAATGCTATTGAGTTTAATTGGGAGTCTGCAATGAACTATTGGATGACACAGTTAGAAGATCCTAACCCTTCAAGGGTTGCTGCAGCTGCTTTCAATCTGGCTGTAGCATGTGAAATGACTGAACGATATGAGTTAGCCATTGAGTGGTTAGAGTTTTCATTGTCCAGAAGTAAGCTACAGGGTGTAGAAGAGTATAAAAAAGATCTACTTAATAGAATTGAAAAAAAGTAAGACAATAAATAGGATTCGAAGAGAGAATAGACTGACTATTTTATTTAACAATAAAGAGTTAGAGTGTCTGGAATCTTTCTGTAAAAAATATAAGGTAGAATCAAAATCTAAGTTTTGTAGAGAAACGGTGATCTCATTTATATTAAGAAAAATGGAAGAGGATCATCCTACATTATTCTAGTCCTCAATTATAAGTAAAAATGGTGGATCTATAAGCCGGATTCTGTTCTCAAAGTAATGAGTTTCTATCATTTATCTATGCAGTCTACCCCCCAATATCGAGCGAGCAGCTCTCAATTATTGGTATATATGACCTTGCAGGAGACTGGCCGTACTGTATTATTGTTGCCAACAACACCTGTGGGCTCTTACCCCACATTTTCACCCTTACCATCTTAATTGATGGCGGTTATTTTCTGTTACGGTTTGCCTAAGGTTACCCCCAGCTGTGATTTCCACAGAGTCTTGCTCTATCCTGTCCGGACTTTCCTCCCTTGAAATAAGAGCGATAGAACGATCCACCGCGTGCAAAGTTAATTATTTTAATGCATATAAGCTATTTTTTATATCTTCGCATTGCATTAACTGTGCTTGGGGGTGCCATTTTGGCTGAGATCATACCCTTTTCACCTGATCGAGGTAGTGCTCGCGAAGGGAAAGCAGATCTTGATTTCTATTCCCCCCTGCAATATAAAATTATTAAAATGAAAAAATTATTTTTATTAAGCGGGGCTATTTTTATTTATTTACTTAGCTATTCTCAAACTAAAGAAAGTTTAATTAAACTAGACAGTGTAGTGGTAAGCTATACCAGAGCGGGTGACAAAACGCCAGTAGCTGTCTCTATGTTAAAAAAAGAGCAGATAAGAAGATCTTCTCCTGTTGAATCTGTTCCTATGCTATTATCAATGATGCCATCGGTTGTCTCTTCTACAGAAGGTGGAAATGGTATGGGCTACTCCTCTTTGAGAGTTAGAGGTAGTGATGGTTCTAGAATTAATGTTACATTAAATGGAGTTGCATTGAACGATGCTGAATCACAGCAGGTATTTTGGGTAAATATCCCATCATTAACTACCTATCTAGAGGATATTCAACTTCAGAGAGGTGTAGGTACCTCTTCAAATGGATCTGGTGCTTTTGGTGCAAGCATCAATATGAAAACTCTCTCACCATCCTTAGAACCTTATGGCAAAGCTGATTTCTCTTATGGGAGCTATAATACTTTTCTGGCATCATTTGGAGCAGGATCTGGAATTTTAAAAAATGGACTTTCCTTTGACGCATTTTATTCAAAGGGCCTTAGTGATGGTTATATTAATAATGGGTTTACCGATCTAAATTCACTGTTTCTTTCTCTTGGTTGGTATAATAGAAATAACTCATTTAAAATTAACTATGTAATGGGAGATCAAAAAAGCGGAATTACATGGGAAGGTATTTCCAAAGAGCAGATGAAAATAGATAGAAGATATAATCCAGCCGGTAAATATAAGGATCCCTCTGGAAATACCCTTTTTTATCATAATGAAACTGATAATTATACACAACATCACTTCCAATTTAATCACATTGTATATATTACTGATAATACAACCCTTAACTCTACATTACATTATACAAAAGGAGATGGATATTATGAGAATTACAAGTCTAATAGAAAGTTTTCTTCATATAGATTGGATCCACAAGTAGTTAAAGATGTAAAATATACTAGATCGGATTTAATTCAAAGACAAGGTTTAGATAATGATTACTGGGCATTTAATACACTTTTAAATTATAATATTAGTAGAGCAAATGTCTCATTAGGTTTGTCTGCATATAATTATTCTGGAGATCATCAAGGTAGAGTAATTTGGAGTATGTATAATGAGTCAATCCCCTCAAATTATCAATGGTATTTAAATCATGGCGATAAAAAAGAGGTATCTTCTTTTATAAGAGTAGAGACTAATTTTATAAAAAATTTATTGTTGTATGCCGATTTACAATATAGATTTATTAATTACAAGCTAACAGGTGAAGACAAGGATTTTGCTTTATTAGATTGGAAAAATAATTACAATTTTGTAAATCCAAAATTTGGTATTAGTTATAATATAGATAAAAATAGATTTTTTGCATCATATTCAAGAGCAAACAAAGAGCCAAGTAGATCTGATATTAAAGAGTCTGTTAAGGCAGGAACGGCAAAGGATATTTTGTCTGAAAAGTTAAATGATTATGAGTTTGGGTATAAGTATCAGTCAGAAGAATTAGCGATAGACGCTAATCTCTTTTTTATGGAATATAAAGATCAATTGGTGCCCACAGGAAGATTGACAGAAACAGGCTATGTAATCAAAGAGAATGTTGATAAATCATATAGAAGAGGAGTTGAGTTTATGATTGGATGGAGACCATATTCAAATCTTTTTATTCAAAGCAGTCTCTCTTTAAGTCAGAATAAAATTAAAAATTACACACACTATGTAGATATTATAGATGAATATTGGAGTGTATTAGGGCAGATGAGATATGATTACAATAAAACAGATATTGTACTCTCTCCCTCTATTATATCGGCAATGCAAATTTCATATGATTTTACACCTAGCACTACTCTAAGAGTTATTGGGAAATATGTTGGAAAATCCTATCTTGACAATACTTCTGATAAAAGTGTAGAGGTGCCTGAATATTTTACAATGGCCACATCATTAAGTAAATCATTTATTATAAATAATAAAAACTTAGAACTCTCTATATTCTTAGATAATTTATTTAATAAGCACTACTTCTCTAATGGTTGGGTATATAGAGCTCAGAAAGAAGATGGTACAAAAGTTGTTTCAGAAGGTATTTATCCTCAAGCTCTTAGAAATTTAACAATAAAGGCATCTTTTAATTTTTAAAATTATGAATTTGTTTGTAGAAATAGTTGGAGTAGTTTCTGGAGTGCTATTTGTATATTTAGAAATAATCCAAAATAGATGGATGTGGATGGTCGGTGGTGTTTCTGCTCTAATTTATATGTATATTTTCTTTGCAGAATCTCTATTCGCAGTAGCATTAGTTCAACTCTATTTTTTATTAGCAAGTATTTATGGTTGGGTATTATGGTCTAAAGATTTTTCGCAAAATCATTCAAAAGATGATAAAGATTTAAAAATCATTAGAATGTCCAATAAAATGGCTATTCTTTCTATATTCATATCCATTATTGTTTTTGTCCTTTTGTGGATTGCTTTAAAGTACTGGAGTTCAGATCCTTTTCCTGCATTAGATTCTCTAATTGCAACTATAAGTATGCTTGCAACTTATTGGGTAGCAAAAAGATTTATCTATCACTGGTTCTTATGGATTATTTGCAATATGTTATCAATTGTGCTCTATTTATCTCAAGCACTTTATCCAACTGTACTACTGTATTTTATATATCTGATAGCAGCTATTATTGGGTATATTCATTGGAGAAAATTTAGAGAGGTTTTGAATTAGGGTTAAAAATTGTTATTTTTGCGCGATTTAAAATAAATATTGTTATGCGTCTAATTGCAGATAGTGGATCGACAAAGGTTGCCTGGAGAGCTATTCATAGTGATGGTTCTGTCCAGAAGATTACTACCGCTGGTATTAATCCATTCTTCCAAACAGAAGAGCAGATTGTTTATGAATTGGAACAGCATCTATTACCAGATATTAGTGCTACTGTTAATGAAGTTCACTTTTATGGTGCAGGTGTTTCATCTCCTGAAAAAGTCCAAGTTTTAAAAGATTGTTTTAGAAGAGTTTTTCCTAATGCTAGAGCAAATGCCTATTCAGACCTTCTTGCGGCTGCAAGAGCTTTATGTATGAATAAACCTGGTATTGCTGGTATTCTTGGTACAGGTGCTAACTCTTGCTTCTACGACGGAACAGATATTATTGATAATGTTCCAGCTTGTGGTTTTATTTTAGGTGACGAGGGAAGTGGTGCTGTTCTAGGTAAAAAGTTTCTTTCAGACTATCTAAAAAGACAATTACCTGCAGATTTAAGTACGCTTTTTTCTCAAAAGTATAATTTAACTTACTCTATTGTTGTTGAAAGAGTATATAAGCAACCGTTTCCCAATAGATATCTTGCAACTTTTTCTGTATTCTTAAATGAGAACAAAGAGCATC
>LUYZ01000072.1 GCA_001603425.1 Bacteroidales bacterium Bact_08 | reverse complement strand
TCTTTTTTACTTAACCTAAAACTTAAACTATGAAAAAACTTCTCTACAATTAATATTGCAAATCATGTGCCAAAAATCTATTTTCGTATGTAAAAATATTTTCAAAAACAACATTTAGAGTTCTAGAACTTGTATTAGGTATTGTTAGAATTATAGAAGATAATTTTGGAAGTGTTACCCTTTTATTGTCTATTTTTAGTATATAAGGGACAGATCCTTTGTTTGTTATCTCTATGAACTTGTTTTTATTATTTGAACTAAGTTCTTTAAGAGATATATTATAGTTTACAAACTCATTTGCTAAACTCTCTTTTGCTGCAATGATGTTATTAAAATATGCTAAAGTTCTACCTTTATCAAGTGCATCTCTAATTGATTCAATAGATCTATCTTTAGAAAGTATTAGTGTCATTGGCCGATCAACTCCATTATTTTGAAGAGTGCTTTTTTCTACGTATCCGTGAACATCTGTTGTGGCAATTATGGTTAAATTATAGTCTATTGCCCATGAAAGAACTCTTGGATAGAATTCAATATTATTAAAGACTTCAATGCCATCTATAAGTCTCTCTTCTAAAAGATTTTTGTGAAAATCATTAATTTTTGTAGTATCAACAGCCCATCCTGGGTGGTTCCAAATTATAAATGCGCCACTCTCTCTTGCTTTTTGTATTGCTATTTTTGGATCGGCCTCTTCTAGAAGATTTGCATCGTCAATGAATAGTGCGTTAAAATGTCCATGAGTTCTTTGAGTTTTTGTGATTTCTGTGCCCTTGATCAGAGTTATTCCGTGTTCTTGCGCAAAAGGTTTGGCGATGTTATAAGGTGTGTTGTGGTCACTATTGAGGTACTCCTTGTGAGGTCTATATTCTATATGATCTGTTATAGAGAGTATGTCTAAACCACCTTGCCTGGCTTCATATACTCTTTGTGTAGGCCATACAAGGCCGTCTGAGAAAACGGTATGAGTATGAAGATCGGCTGTAAGAACAATATAGTCTCCAACTTTTGGAAAAATGATATTGTCTCTGCTTTCTGATTGATATGGTGGATAAAAAACTTTATTGGGATTTAGATTTTGACCATATAAATTATTAATAAAAAGGGAGAACGCAGTTAATAACAGCGTCTGAGCTAATATAATTTTAAGTGATGAGCTAATTTTTTTCATTATAGCGCTATTTTGTAGATTTTAAAATCTCTTTAATTTTCTCTAGATCGTCAAAGGAGAGATCCATTAATTGATAATCTCTATCTTTAAAATTGTAGTGCCACCACTCGTGTTCATAATGTGTAAATCCGTTAGATAGCATTATGTTAAATAATTTCTCTCTGTTTTTTATCTGAATTGGATCTAAATTTGTGTATGTGTGAGAGGCTTTTGGAGAGAAGTCATCAAAAGGTGTTGGCATTAAAAGCTCTTCTTTGGTTGCTAAATCAATAATAGTCAAATCTACAGCAACTCCTCTATTATGAATAGAGCCTTTCCATGGAGCTGCTACAAAAGTTGTATCTCCATATATTTCATAAAATAGAAGCGTTGCAGAGTATGGTCTGTATGCGTCTAGTATTTTTAAACCTAGTCCCTTTTCATTTAGTATGGTTTGAATTTTTTGGAGAGAATCTGCAACAGGTTTTCTCACATAGGCCTTTGGTTGAGAGTAGACTATTTGACCCGTGAAGTTATCAGGGGTAGCATATTTAATATCTATAGCAACATTTGGAATATAATCCTCTAGGTCCACTAAGGTGTTATTTTCATTTTGACTTACACACTTTAGGTAGTCATCAATTGTATCTATAATCTCTAAATTATAGGGGTTGCCAGAGAGTTCTGAGATCGTATCTTCTGAAGCTGATTTATCTCTGTTTTTACACGAAAATATTACTGGCAGCATAATTGCGGCCAGTAATATCAATTTAAGTTTAAGAAATTTCATTGTGGGTTAGGTTTTATTCTTATTGTAGTGGTTTCACTACTTCAATTAGTTCTGGAAGATCCATTCCAATAGCTTGTAGATGCTCTATTTTTGGAACGCCATTTTTATTCCATCCCCTTCTAAAGTAGACTGCATCTAATAATTTTTCATATTGATCTTCTCTGTGTTTTCTAAGGGCATCCATTCTTTGAGATAGAGTCATTGTTTGAGGGTCTAATTTGAGAATATCTCTAATTTGAGTATTATATCTCTCTTCTCTGCTTAAAAACTCCTCTTCTGTTACTGGACCAGCAGCTCTATATGGTTGTTTGTCAAACTCTCTGGTGCCAAAACCGAGCCTTATATTGAATATTTTTTGGAAATTATAGACTCTTTCAGACATTCTTATCATCTCCTCTTTGTCAAATTCTCTGCCTGTTACTGCTTTGAAAATAGTCACATAGTTATCTACATGTTCTGGTACTTTATTTGGTTCTGGTTGTTCTGCATTATCGGCAGGTTCAATATCGTTCCAACACAGTTTGCAGAAACCTGCTAAGCCAAACCATGTTCTGAAATATGGAAAGTAGTGTAGAGCTTCTGCCTTGTTTTCAAATGTTGGTATCATATTGTTGACCATATCCATAAAAATTAGCCAAGCTTCGTCGTGTTGAGGACCTTTATTGGTCATTGCATAGCCACCTTGTTGAGCTAAGGACTCTTTTGATAGATACATAGAGTACTCCAACCCTTTGTTCTCCATGGCAATATCTTCTATAAATTTTGGGTCCCCCCAATTATTAGATATAAATAGCTCTTTGAGTTTAGCTACTCCAAGCCCTGCTGTTACTCCAAAACCCTCTCCTCTGGCCATTTGATGTAATAGCTCCAGCGAAGCTTCGGCATTGCCCCATGTTAAATCTACACCTTGAGTACGTTCTAAATTCAATATTTGATTCTCCCAACACTCCATTAAAAATCCCACTATATTACCCCAAGTAATTGTACAAACACCATAAGTATCGCAATAGAAATTCTGCTCAATTATAGCAAGAGGGTCAAATATTGCAAGGTTAGAGCCTAATGCTGCGGCATTTTCGTATTCTGGGCCATCTACAATAACTTTAGATCCTTTATAAGGGCCTGTTCTTAGCTCAAAATCATCAACTCCTTTGGCACAAGACATGTTGCAGCCAATCCAACATCCATCGGGTACTCCTTGTGTGAAAAACTTCTTCCAAACCTCTAGATCTATCTTTGGACAATCTTTGTGGTCGCCATATTTAAAATTCATAACAGGGAGAATATCATATTTTTCTAGTACTCCCATTAGATGAGCAGTCCCCACCTGCCTCATTTGGCATTGGATGTCATCTAATTCTCTCATCTGCTTATTGAATCTTTTACCTCTTTCGACAATTGGTTCTAATGCATCTACATTGTTAAAATTGCCGGTAACTTTTGGGACTTTAGCCACAATAGCTCTTATATTTTTCTGTCTTAACAGGGTTCCTAAACCTCCTCGGCCAGCCTGTTTTAGCCTAACTTTTTTTCTTTTAACATCGTAAAATGTAAAATTGAGCATCCCTATTAATGAGTGTTCTGCTGCTTTTCCAGAAGATACAACAGAGACATTAATTTTGTCTTTATCGGAATCGGCAAACATATCCAAAAGCTCCTCTCCTAAAAGGTGTGAGTCATAACTTAACTCTTGTGGAACCTCAAAGATCTCTACAGAGTGGTCAACTCCGTTAATATAAATTATAACATCTTTATTGGATATGCCTTGGACCTCCATTGCATCAAAACCAGCAATCTTTAGATGTGGACCAAAGTGACCACCAACATTACTGTCAATTATCTTCTCTGTTTGTGGAGAAATAGCAACAACTATAGATTTTCCTGCTCCTGAATATTGAGTAATACCACAACATGGACCTCCAGATATGACAATTTCATTCTCTGGATCACTCCATTTTGTTGTTGGTTTTACAGCGTCCCAAAGTAGTCTCAGGCCATATCCTTTACCACCTATGAATTTGTCTTTAGTTTCAAATGGAATGTCTTTAACTTTTATCTCTCCACTGCCTACATTTACATATAGACTAATGTCGCTGTAGCCTTTTATCATTGGCTTCCACTCATAGGATTGTTTGAAAATAATCTTTCGGTTGTTTTTAATCTCCTGGAAGTTCATAATTCTTATTTTAGTTTAAAATATATTTTGGTAAATTTACAAAAAAATAGAACTATTTTATTTAAATATGTTATCTTTTTGCGAAATAAAAGGTGTTTTATCTCA
>LUYZ01000071.1 GCA_001603425.1 Bacteroidales bacterium Bact_08 | reverse complement strand
ATTTTGTTTTTATTGTAGAAAAATTAAATAAATAATGACTACTACTTTTATTTTTACAATTGTTAGTTTAACCCTATTAGGGTTCGCTTTAGCATTGATTTTATATTTTGTTGCTCAAAAGTTTAAAGTAGAGGAGGATCCTCGAATAGATGATGTGGAGGCTCTTTTACCTGGAGCTAATTGCGGAGGTTGTGGATTTGCAGGATGTAGAGCTTTTGCAGAAGGGTGTGTTAAAGCATCTAATCTAGACTCTCTTTTTTGTCCAGTTGGCGGTAATGATACCATGAAGAGTGTGGCTTCATATCTAGGATTGGCTGTTGCCGAAAAGGCTCCTCAAGTTGCTGTTATTAGGTGTAATGGCAATTGTGATAATAGACCAAAGACAAACCACTATGACGGTTACTCTTCTTGTGCTGTGATGGCTTCTCTATATGCTGGAGATACAGCTTGTAGTTTTGGTTGTTTAGGTCAAGGAGATTGTGTTACGGTATGTAATTTTGATGCAATCAAAATGGATGTCAAAACTGGGTTGCCAGAGGTTGA
The DNA here is from genome assembly GCA_001603425.1 of Bacteroidales bacterium Bact_08. Taxonomy (GTDB): domain Bacteria; phylum Bacteroidota; class Bacteroidia; order Bacteroidales; family UBA932; genus Bact-08. The sequence goes on along the minus strand of LUYZ01000071.1, from coordinate 18,371 downwards.
TCAAGATAAATGTACTGCATGTGGAGCATGTGTATCGGCATGTCCAAAATCAATAATTGAGTTAAGAAATAAAGGACCTAAGAATAGAAGAATATTTGTTTCTTGTGTTAATAAGGACAAGGGAGGAGTAGCTAAAAAGGCATGCTCTGTTGCATGTATTGGATGTAAGAAGTGTCAAAAAGTGTGTCCGTTCGATGCCATTACGGTTGAAAATAATCTAGCTTATATTGATTTTAATAAATGTAAGTTGTGTCGTAAATGTGTTACAGAGTGCCCAACACAGGCTATATGGGAGGTAAACTTCCCTGTAAGAGTTCCTCAGAAAAATCAGGTAGAAAATTAGTATTGAAATAAATCTTTAGATATGAGTAAAACATTTTCAATAGGTGGTATACATCCTAATGATCATAAGATATCTCAAAATGCTGCTATAGAGGATTTTCCTTTAGTGGATATTGCATATATATCAATGGCGCAACATTTAGGAGCACCTTCAACACCTGTTGTTGCTAAAGGAGACTATGTTAAAGTAGGTCAGTTATTGGGTAAGGCTAATGGTTTTATCTCTGCAAATATTCACTCTTCGGTTTCTGGTCAAGTTACCTCAATAGAGAAGATTGCAGATCTAGCTGGGAATCTGTCAGAACATGTTGTAATTAAAGTAGATGGTGACGAGTGGATAGATGGCATAGATAGAGACAAACAGATAGTAAGAGATATTAAATTGGACTCTAAGCAAATTCTTGATAAGATTGCCGAATGCGGAGTTGTTGGTCTTGGAGGTGCTGCTTTCCCTACACATATCAAATTGTCTCCACCACCTAATAAAAAGGCAGAGTATCTGCTTGTTAATGGTGCTGAGTGTGAGCCTTATTTAACATCTGACTATAGAATAATGATGGAATCTCCAGAGGAGATTTTAATTGGAGTTAGAATAATGATGAAGGCATTGGGTGTAACTAAAGCTTATCTTGGCATTGAGGAGAACAAGCCGCTTGCAATAAAAAAAATGAAGGAGTTATGCTCTAGTAGCTATAGTGATATTATTGTTGTATCTCTCAAAAAGAGGTATCCTCAAGGTGGAGAAAAGCAACTGATACAAGCTATTACCAAGAGAGAGGTTCCTTCTATGGGGTTACCAATAGATGTCGGAGTTGTTGTTCAAAATGTAGGAACAGCACTTGCTGTTTATGAGGCTGTACAAAAGAACAAACCTCTAATTGATGGTATTGTTACTGTAACTGGCAAGTGTATGACTCAACAAAGAAATTTTAAATTGAGAGTCGGAACAACATACGATAGAATTATGTTTGCTATTGGAGGGTTCCCTAAAGATGCAGTAAAGTTGATTAGCGGAGGTCCAATGATGGGAAAAGCTGTCTCTAGAATTGATGCAGCATCGGTGAAAAGCACTTCTGCTCTTTTATTATTGACAGATGACGATACAAGGAGAGGAGAGGAGAGTAACTGTATAAGATGTGCAAAGTGTGTTGAGGTGTGTCCTATGGGGCTTGAACCTTACCTATTAAACAGACTATCTAGAGCTGGCAGGATTGAGGATCTAGAGACAAATATGGTTCATGACTGTATTGAGTGTGGCTGTTGTATATATACTTGCCCGTCGAATATTCCACTATTAGATACTATTAGATTGTCTAAGGCTCAGGTAATTAAAATAATTAGAAGCAGACCAAAAAAGTAAAATAAGATATGAAAAAACTTGTTGTTTCACCTGCTCCACATTTGCACGGAAAAGAGAGTACTCAGAGTTTGATGAGAGACGTTATAATAGCTCTTTCTCCATCTCTTTTAGTATCTATCTATTTCTTTGGCTTTTCTGCAATTAAACTTGCTTTTGTTGGAGCTATAACTTGTGTTCTGGTAGAGTATGCTATTCAGAAGTATATAATAAAATCAAAGGTTAGTATTAATGATTATTCTGCAGCTCTTACAGGATTATTACTTGCTCTTAATTTACCTCCTAATTCTCCGTGGTGGATAGTTTTTATAGGCTCTATAGTTGCAATTGGTGTTGCAAAAATGAGTTTTGGAGGGTTAGGTCAAAATTTATTCAATCCTGCATTAGTTGGAAGGGTCTTTCTATTGGTTTCATTTCCTGTAATAATGACCGATTGGGCTATTCCTGAATCTTGGTTTAGGGAGGGAATTGATGCTTATACAGGAGAAACAGCTCTATCAATTGTTAAAGAGGGTTTATCCAGGGGTTTAACCATGGATCAAATTTTTGACCAACACTCTTTCTCGTACTCTCAAATGTTATTCAGTAAAATAGGGGGTTCTGTAGGAGAGGTATCTACGTTGGCACTTCTTTTTGGTCTTGTATATATGATTATTAGAAAAGTAATAAAACCGCATATTCCATTATCGATAATTGGTTCTATACTAGTTTTTTCTGGAGCATTATGGATTATTGATCCACAACATAATCCAGATCCAATTTTCACAATTTTAACTGGAGGTATTTTACTTGGAGCTATATTTATGGCCACTGACTATGTTACCTCTCCAATGAGTAAAAAAGGGATGATAATTTATGGAATCGGCATAGGTGTGCTAACAGTTCTTATTAGAACTTATGGAGCATATCCAGAGGGTATTTCATTTGCTATTTTAATTATGAATGCTACAGTTCCTTTGTTAAATAATTATTTTAAACCAACCAGATTTGGTAAGGAGGTGAAGAATGGCTAAGGAGTCTACTTTAAAAAATATGCTATTAACTCTTTCAATTGTTACTTTAGCAGCATCTACTTTTTTAGGGATGGTCTATGCTGTAACAAAAGGGCCGATAGAGGAGGCTATGATCCAAAAGACAAATAGTGCTATAATGCAAGTTGTTCCTGAATTTACAAATGATCCGTCATCTGATAAGTTATTGGTAGACTTATCGGGGAAATCATATTGGGTCTATCCAGCTAAGAATGGAGATAATTTGGTAGGGTTGGCAGTTGAGAGCAGTTCATCTGGTTTTGGAGGTAGAATCTCCTTAATGGTGGGGTTCTCATCTGATGGAACTATATATGATATATCAGTATTATCTCATACAGAGACACCTGGTTTAGGTGATAAAATTGAGAGTTCAAAAAGCAATTTTTCTGTTCAGTTTAAGGGAACAAATCCAGATGAATTCAAGATTCTCGTTAAAAAAGATGGTGGAGATGTAGATGCTATTACTGCATCCACAATAACATCTAGAGCATATTGCGATGCTGTGAGAATTGCTTACGAGGTCTTTAAGCAGTATTTAAACGATAATAAATAGTTTTAGATATGGGTAAACTAAATATAATAACTAAAGGGATTTTAAAAGAGAATCCAATTTTTGTTCTATTGCTTGGTATGTGTCCTACTTTAGGAACAACAACATCTGCAATAAACGGAATGGGTATGGGATTGGCAACAATGTTTGTGCTAATAATGTCGAATATTGTTATATCGTTAATCTCTTCATTGATTCCTAGTAAAGTGAGAATACCTTCATATATAGTTGTAATTGCTTCATTTGTGACCATATTACAGTTGGTAATGCAAGCTTACTTACCTGGACTCTATGATACTTTAGGTCTATTTATTCCTCTAATTGTAGTAAACTGTATTGTCTTAGGACGAGCTGAGGCCTTTGCTTCTAAAAATTCAATTGTGGACTCTGCTTTGGATGGGATAGGTATTGGCGTAGGTTTTACTTTAGGTCTAACAGTGCTTGGAGCCGTAAGAGAGCTTTTGGGTAGCGGCGCCTTATTTGGATTTAAATTTATCCAAGGGGATGGAATGTTAGTATTCATACTTGCACCAGGAGCATTTATTGCTTTAGGATATCTTTTGGTATTGTTTAATAAGTATAAAGCAAAATTATAGGTCTGTTGTTATGGAGTATATTTTAATTATAATTTCGGCAGTATTTGTCAATAATATAATACTTTCTCAGTTTTTGGGAGTTTGTCCTTTTTTAGGTGTCTCAAATAAAGTTTCTACAGCTGCTGGGATGTCGGGTGCCGTTACGTTTGTTATGGCTGTTGCAACTCTTGTTACTTATCTTTTACAGTATTATGTTTTGATTCCTCTTGGAATCGAATTTATGCAAACAGTTACTTTTATTGTAGTTATTGCATCATTGGTTCAGATGGTAGAGATAATGATGAAAAAAATAAGTCCTTCTCTTTATCAAGCTTTAGGTATATTTTTGCCTTTAATTACAACAAATTGTGCGGTATTGGGGGTCGCAATTTTGGTTGTGTCCAAAGAGTTTACCTTTGGAGGAGATCCTCAATTGCTAAATATGTCGCAAGCAATAGTATTTTCTATTGCCAATGCAATTGGATTTGGTTTGGCAATGATTCTTTTTTCAGGGTTGCGTGAACAATTAGAGCTTGCAAATGTTCCAAAGGAGTTTAAAGGAGTTCCAATAGCACTTATAACTGCTGGTATTTTAGCCTTAGCATTTATGGGTTTTGCAGGTCTCGTATAAATTTATTTTTATGGCAATTACATTAATGGAAATTGAGCACTTGCTCAGAGATGGCGATGTAAAAAGCGCATTTAGTAATCTAAAGGAGTTTTTACATAATAATCCCCAAAGTGCAGAGGGATGGTATCTGTTAGGAGGTATCTATAGGCGTGAACAGCAATGGGGAGAGGCAATTAATGCTTTGAATAAAGCAAAGTTCTTAGACCCAGCTGGCCCGGCCGCACATGCAATAGAGCATATTTACGACATTCTTGGCTATCAAAATACTGATTTAATGAATCCTTAATAGTTATTAATGGATTATATATTACAGATATAAAATTGAGGAGGCTAATTCTTTAGCCTCTTCTTTATTATGTGAGACATGTATTGTAGTGATCCCAAAAGATTTAATCTGTCTTAGAATATCTATAGCTTCAACTCTAAGATCTTGATCTAAAGCGGATAGAGGCTCGTCTAGTAGCAAAAGTGATGGTTTGTGTATTATTGCTCTAGAAAGAGCTACTCTTTGCTTTTCTCCACCAGATAAATTTAATGGATATCTTTTAAGTAGAGTCTCAATTTTGAGTTTTTGAGATAGCTCATTTATATTTTCATCCATCTTTTGTTTGTCTATTTTTCTTATTTTAAGGGGGTAAGCTATATTTTCAAAAACTGTCATATTTGGGAAAAGAGCATAATCTTGAAAAACTATTGAAATATCCCTTTTTTGGGGAGCTATATTTGTAATGTCTCTATTATTTAAAATAATTCTCCCTTTTTTAGGTTTTCTAATACCACTTATAATCTCTAGAAGTGTGGATTTTCCAGAGCCAGAAGCTCCAAAAAGTGCTAAATATTCTCCTTTTTCAATGGAGATATTTAATGGTCCAAGAGAGAAATTATCTATTTTGTACTCTATATTATCTAAAATTAGCATCTATCTATCTTTTATTTTACCTTGATAGTATCTTAATAAAAAGAAAATCATCATTGCAATTAGCACTAATATTACTGCAATTGGTTTAGCGTATTCCAATCCAAATGAGTTAAACCTATCAAAAATTAGGACAGGGGCAGTCATTGGGTGGTATGCTACAATGACAATTGCGCCAAATTCACTCATTCCTCTTGCAAACATCATGACAAATCCTGTAATTATTCCACGTTTTGCTAATGGTAGTGAGATTGTTATAAATGTTTTTAGGGGAGATGCTCCTAATGTATATGCAGCTTTTTCGATTTTATCTGGGATTGATGCAAAAGCATCTTTTGAGCAGGAGATAAGATATGGTACACTTACAAAAGCCATAGCTATACCAATTGCAATTGGTGAATCTACTAAGTTAAGGCCAATTGATTGGGCTAGTTTTCCCAGTGGCGTATCTCTTGATATAAACCCTAGAATCGCAATTCCAGCTGCAGAGTGAGGTATAACTATTGGAATATCTACTATTGTCTCTACTATTCTTTTTAACGGAAATGTGTACTTTGCTAGTATATATGCTAGAGGAATGGCAAAAAAACTGGCTATTAAAGTTGTTGTAAATGAGATTATGATAGTTCTTATTATTGTTTCTCTAACTTGTACATCATTTATTGTATCAAATAGATAGGGTGCTTTAACAGAGAGTGTCATCCCGATAATTGGAGATAAAATAAATAACAAGACCAAAGATCCTGCTATTAAAAAGATAATTTTAGATAAATTATATTGTTTGTTATAGCACATAATACAAAGATAACCTTTTTTTATATCTTTGTTAAGTAATAAATTTCTATAAAAAACTATCAAGATGTTACTTTTTAAAAGGATGTTTCTTTTTGTTGCACTATTGACCATTTGTATATCCACTCCGGATATATATGCTCAAAGACGTGTTTCACAAAAATCGGCTCAGACCACAAATAATGGTGCTGAGCAAAAGGATTCTGCGGAAGCAAAGCCAGCAGGAGCTATACCTCTTATTTCTACGTTTATAAAAGGAGATACTAAGCCAATGATTGGTTTAACACCTGTTTATAAGCAAAATGGTCGATTTTTTATATCTGTTAATGATTCTTTATTTGGCAGAGATATAATGATGGTTACCAGAATTTCTCAATCTGCAGAAGCTGTAAGAGCCTCTTTTAGTGGATATGCTGGAGATCAGTTAAATTCGGGAATGTTTAGATTCGACAAAGGGCCCAATAATAAAATATTTTTGAGGCAAGTTCTTAATAGAGAGAGATCTAAGGATAGTACGCAGGCTATGTATATGGCTGTTCAAAGGTCAAATGTTCCAGCTATAGTTGTTGCCTTTGATATAAAAGCAACATCTGGAGATAAAAAAGATTATTTGATAGATGTTACAGATTTCTTCAATTCAGATTCTGAAACTATTTTTTTTGATAAAAGAACCAAAACATCGTTTAATTTAGGTGGAATGCAAAGAGAGAGTAGCTATATCTCTGATATAACTACGTATCCAATAAATACCGAAATTAAAACTGTAAAGACTTATGCAAGAACAGGGATTGGTAATTTTGCAACGTTTGAAATTAACAACTCATTTGTTCTTTTACCAGAAGTTCCTATGACTCCACGATTTGCCGATGAAAGAGTAGGTTATTTTACTACTGGATATACAGATTTTGATTTAAACCCACAAGGTGTAAAAAGTGTTAGAATGATCACTAGATGGAGATTAGAGCCAAAACCAGAAGATATTGAGAAGTACATGAGAGGAGAGCTTGTTGAACCAGCTAAGCCTATAGTGTTTTATATAGACCCTGCAACTCCAAAAGAGTGGGTTCCATATCTTATTCAAGGTGTTAATGACTGGCAAGCTGTATTCGAAAAAGCTGGTTTCAAAAATGCAATCGTTGGTTTAGAGGCCCCAACAAAAGAGGAGAATCCTGAGTGGTCTCTAGAGGATGCGCGTTTCTCAGCGATTGTTTATAAACCATCTGATATTCCTAATGCAAGTGGACCTCACGTAAATGATCCTAGATCTGGAGAGATTATTGAGAGTCATATTAATTGGTATCATAACGTAATGTCATTATTGAGAAATTGGTATTTTGTACAGTGCGCTCCTGCCGATGTTGATGCTCGCAAAATGCTTTTTGATACAGAATTAATGGGTCAGTTGATTAGATTTGTATCTTCTCATGAAGTAGGTCATACTCTTGGTATGAGACACAATTTTGCAGGAACTGCATTTTATACAGTAGAGCAATTAAGAGATCCAGATTTTTTAAGAGAGAATGGTCACACAACATCAATTATGGACTATTCTAGATTTAATTTTGTAGTTCAACCAGAAGATAATATCCCTAGAGAACTTCTTTTCCCAAGAATTAATCATTACGATAATTGGTGTATTGAATGGGGCTATAGACGATTTTATGATATTGACGATCCTGTAAAAGAGTTGCCTAAATTAAACCAATGGATTATTGAAAAAACAAAAGATAGAAGATATTGGTTTGGTACAGAGAGTAATCCTAATGATCCTAGATTACAAGCAGAAGACCTAGGAGATAATCATATGCAAGTAAATGCATTAGGAATAAAGAACCTCAAATTTGTTATGGATAACTTATTGGAGTGGACATCAGTTCCAAATGAGGGATATGATAATCTAAGAATAATGCATGGAGAAGTGAATAGTCAGTTTCGTCGTTATATTGGCCATGTTGTAAAATGGGTTGGTGGTGTTTATCAAGAACCTAAGACGGTTGAGATGGAGGGAGATGTTTATACTCCTGTGGAGAGAGAGAAACAGATAGAGGCCATGAGATTTTTGGACAATTATCTGTTTGTAAATACTCCAACTTGGTTGATTCCAGATGACTATTTGAATAAATTCCCTAGTAGAGCTGAGTCTTATTTACAAAGATCATATGAGTCTGCCTTGGGATCACTTTTAAGCAGAAGAGTATTAATGAATTTGGTTACAGCTCAGACAAGTTTGGGTAATAAAACATATACTGCTAAAGATATGTTTGATCATCTAAATAGATCTATATGGGGTAATTTAGGAGGATCATCTAATGTTGATACTTATAAGAGATTACTTCAGAAAGTTTATGTTACAACTCTATGTGATTTGTATACTGGACTATCTTCTGTTCCAAGAGGTGCTCAGCCAAAAGCGTCTGTAAATCCTAAAGACCTTACAGAATGTACGGCAATTGCACAAGGACAATTAAATTATCTATTATCTAGACTAAAGAGAACTAGAAGTAGAGATTTTGATACAGATTCTCATAATCAATATCTTATCAAATATATTGAGAAGACTCTTGCGGGTAAGATATAATACTTGGAGTTAAAATTAATAGAAAAAGGCTGTCAATTTGTTTTGACAGCCTTTTAGTTGTTAATGAGCATCGATTCCTCGTAACATTCTATAAATGTGTTCTAGATGTGGAGTTATTTCTGTAATATACTCTTGAGACCCTTTTACACTTCCAGGTATTGTAGCAATAAATGTATTATCAATTATCCCACAAACTCCTCTACTTAGAAGAGCACTAGATAGATTTGCCCCATATTTTACTCTAATATGCTCCATTATTCCAGGTATCTCTTTTTGAAGTTTTGGTTTTATTACCTCTGGGGTTATATCATTTACACCAATACCGGTTCCACCTGTTGTCACTATAAAATCATATGACTCTTTGATATATTTATCAATTATAAAAGATAGCTCTTTTTCATTATCTGGAATCAAATGATATGAGATGGTGAACTGTCTATTATTATTTTTATAATGTTGCTCTAATAAAGATATGATTTTGGGGCCACTAATATCTGGATACTCTCCAGAGCTAGCTCTATTGCTAAGAGTAATTACTGCAATTTTAACTGTTGTTGGTTTGTAATACAATATGTCACCACTAGAAAGTTTTCCGGATTTAATAACTTTTGTAAATATTCCATCTTTAGGCATTACACAAGAGCCAGTTTGAGTATAAACGGCACATCCACCTCCATGGCAGCTTTTTCCTATTTGAGTGACCATTAACTCAATGGAGGAGTTGTAAAAAATATCTCCAATATTACACTCTTTTAGAATCATACCCTGTACAGTTAAGTTTTCTGCAAACTCTCCTGGAGAGTACTCTCTACCTGTTTTACTAGTGAAGAGATCTATACTCTCCTTAGATAGTAGGCTAATTTGTCTGTGCCATAAACCAGAGTGAGCATCTGACTCAATTCCTAAATTTGTTATATTACAGCTATTTATACTATGTTTTAGAGTCCCTTTTTTCTCCGATACATTAATTGACAATATTTTAATCTCTTTTTCCATCTTATTTAGTTTTACTTAGGAGTTTAATATCTGTTATTTCCATTGTTTTGTCTATGGCTTTACACATATCATAAATTGTTAGTAAAGCTGTACTAACAGCTGTTAATGCCTCCATCTCAACTCCGGTATTTGAAAAACATCCAACTTTTGCAAAAACAGTCAATTTTGTCGACTCAATTTCAAACTCTATATCTATGTTATTTATCAAAATTGGATGACATAATGGAATTAAATCATAGCATTTTTTAGCCGATTGAATAGCTGCAATTTTTGAGATAGTAAGAACAGACCCCTTTTTTATTTGATTATTAGTTATTTTATCAATGGTTTCTCTTTTTAGTAGAATAGATCCTGAAGCTTGAGCTTCTCTTTGAGAGGGCTCTTTATGGCTGATATCAACCATCTTTACCTCCCCTTTTGAATCTAGATGTGTCATATTATCATTATTATCTTTCATCGGCTTTATATTTTACCCTCCAATATTATAAAATTTATCGGTATGATTATTTTTCCCTTTTGAGGGTTTTATTACGATTGTCTCTTTAATAGCTTTTATATAACCCTCTATTGAATTCCCATATTTACTTATCTCTATATATGAATCAGAAAAGAGACAAGGATGTATCCTTCCATTGGATGTCAATCGTATTCTATTGCATAATTTACAATTACCACCAGTTCCTCCATCTACTATCCCAAAATGACCTGTTTCTAAATTCATTTGAGGGATAAATCTAACTATACAGCCCAGTTTTTCCCCGAGTTTAGCAACACTTATAGCATTTGCTTCTTGTCTACTCTCCTTGACAACGCAATTTATCTTTACTGGAGTTAAGTTCGATTCTATAGCACTTTTTATGCCCTCAATAACTTCAGAAATCTCTCCCCCTCTGGTTATATCTCTGTATTCAGATGGGTCTATTGTATCTAAACTGACATTTACTCTCATAAGTCCAGCATCTTTAAGATCTTTGGAGAACTTGCTAAGAAGAGTCCCATTTGTAGTCATTGAGAGATCGGTTACTCCATTTAAAGAAGATATCATTTTTACTAATTTAACAATATCTTTTCTTACCAATGGTTCTCCACCAGTTAATCTAATTTTATTAATTCCACATATAATTGCTGCTTGAGCAAACTCTCTAATTTGGTCAAAAGTAATAATTTGAGAGTGATCTAGTAGCTTAATACCCTCTTGAGGCATGCAATATTTGCATCTCAAATTACATCTGTCGGTTACAGAAATTCTTAAATAGTTTATAGATCGATTAAAATTATCTATCATCAAATTAACTTTTATTTGAAGATATTAATTGCCAAAGAACAATCCCAACAGAAACCGAGATATTAAGAGAGTGCTTGGTCCCAAACTGAGGGATCTCAATAGTCCCATCACATATATCAATCACCTCTTGTGAGACTCCTTTTACCTCATTTCCAAAAATTAAGGCATATTTTCTATTACTATTAATTAAAAAGGCGTCAAGCATCGTTGAATTTAACGTTTGTTCAACTGCAAAAATTAAATAACCTTTATCTTTAAGTTCTTTAACAATCTCTATGGTGTTATTATAGTATTCCCAATCTACACTCTCTTCGGCTCCAATTGCCGATTTTCTTATGTCAGCAGATGGTGGAGTTGCACATATTCCGCATAAATACAATTTTTCTATTGCAAACGCATCACAGCTACGAAATACAGACCCTATATTGTGCTGACTTCTAACGTTATCTAAAATTACCACAAAGGGATTTTTGGGAATAAGTTTGAATTTTTCTATATCAACTCTGTTTAGCTGATTAAGGGATAGTTTTTTGTACACAATAAATTCTTCTATTTTTTACAAATATAAAAAAAGCTCTTTAATTAAACCTTATCTATTATTGTTTGTCTAACATGGATATACTTAACCAATTTTTTCATCTATTATGAATAGAAAGAGTAAACTGTTGCTTTATATCTCAATTCCTATATTTTTTGGAGTATCGATATTTTTATTTAATCGTTTTGTATTAAATGGTAGTACTGTAAAAAATGTTCAACAAATAGAGCATTCACAATCAACTCAAAGAAGAGAACGAGGAGGTTTGCCCGTTTCAATTTATGTGGCGCAAAAAGAGCTCAAGGACGATGGATTTGTTCGTCTTGGGAATTTATTACCCAGAGAAAAGGTTGATGTAGTTAGTGAGTTGTCTGGAAGGGTTACAGAGATTAATTTTAAAGAGGGAGAATTTGTTAAGAAGGGTCATTTATTAGTAAAATTGGACGATCAAGAGCTTCAAGTGCAACTTAATAGAGCAAATTATCAATTGCTCTTAGTTTCTCAAAGATTGGAAAGACAAAAAATATTATTAGAAAAAGATGCCGTTAGTAGAGAGGATTTTGACAAAGTTTTAACAGATTATAATGTTTTAACACAAGACATAGAGCAATTAAAGATAAGAATAGAGAAGATGCATATCAGAGCTCCATTTAATGGAGTTGTTGGTTTAAGAGACGTTAGTATTGGTGCTTTTTTGCAACCTAATTCAAAAATAACAACTCTTGTGGATATAGAGAATTTAATAGTTGAAGTCTCTATCCCAGAAAAATATTTATCTAATTCTCTCACGGGATCTAAACTCAATTTTAGTGTAGAGGGTTATGTAGATGATTTTTATGCAAACATATATGCAGTAGACCCAATGGTTGATACAAGAACAAGAACTATTACCGTAAGAGCATCTTATATTAATAGAAACTTGAATTTACGTCCTGGAATGTCGGCTAGAGTAAGTTTGCGTGTTGTTGCCGATCAGGAGAGTATATATATTCCAAATCAGGCGATAGTTCCAGATGTAAAGGGAAGATCTGTATGGTTGGTTAAAAATTCTAAAGCAGTCTCTGTTCCTGTTAAAATTGGAAATAGATCTGCAGATATGATTGAGATTGTTTCGGGAGTTGAGTTAGGAGATAGTGTGATAACTACAGGGTTATTACAATTGAGAAATGGAATAGTAGTAAATCCTATTAATTAATTATTTATGAGTTCTTTATCGTCTATTTCTATAAAACGGCCAGTACTTGCAACAGTAATGAGCCTGTTAATAATAATTTTTGGTGGGATTGGTTATAGTTCATTAGGAGTAAGAGATTATCCGAGTGTTGATAGTCCTGTTATATCTGTTAGATGTGCATTCCCTGGTGCTAATGCCGATGTTATTGAAACTCAAATTACAGAGCCATTAGAGGCTGCAGTAAATGGTATACCTGGTATTAGAGAGATATCTAGTACTAGTAGAGATGGATCTAGCTCTATAAATATTGAATTTAATTTAGAGGTAGATATGGAGACAGCTGCTAACGATGTTAGGGACAAAGTATCTGGAGCTATGAGAAGACTACCTCAAGATGTAGATCCTCCAGTTGTTTCAAAATCTGATGCCGATGCACAACCTATTTTTTCTGTTACTCTGTCTAGTGGTATTAGAGACATAATAGATTTAAGTGAATTTGCGGAGGTAAATTTTAAAGAGAGACTTCAAACAATCAGTGGAGTAAGTGATGTTGTTATATGGGGATCAAAAAGATTTTCCATTAGAATGAGAATGGACCCCATTCTTTTAGCAGCATATAAAATAACGCCTCTAGATGTTAGGCAAGCTGTTTCTAGAGAGAATGTTGAACTCCCATCTGGTACAATAGAAGGTACCAATATGGAGTTAACAGTTAGAACTCTTGGTAGATTAAGAGATATTGAAGACTTTAATAACTTAATTATTTCTAGAAATGGAGATAGGGTAGTAAAATTCTCTGATATTGGTATAGCAGAGGTTGATGCAGAGAATACAAGATCAATTTTAAAAAGGAATGGAGTACCAATGGTTGCGTGTGTAATTATACCTCAGCCAGGTGCAAACTATATAAATATTGTTGATGATGCCAAAAGAGCTATTGCAGAATTAGAGAAGACACTACCAGAAGATATAGATGTGGATGTTGGTTTTGATAACTCTATTTTTATTAGAGATTCTATTGGAGAAGTAAAAAATACTATAATTCAGGCTTTTATTTTGGTAGTTCTGATTATTTTTCTTTTTCTAAGAAATTGGAGAACTACATTAATCCCTATAATTGCGATTCCAATATCATTGATAGGATCCTTCTTTGTAATGTATATAGCAGGGTTCTCAATTAATATTTTAACTCTTTTGGCATTAGTATTGGCTATAGGGCTTGTAGTTGATGATGCGATTGTAGTGATGGAGAATATCTATGCAAAAATTGAGAGAGGGATGGAGCCTAAGTTAGCAGCAATTGAGGGTTCAAAGGAGATATTCTTTGCAGTAATTGCCACGACTATTACTCTTGTTGCAGTATTTTTCCCAATTGTTTTTTTGCAAGGAGTAACAGGCAGGTTATTTAGAGAGTTTTCTATTGTAATTGCAGGTGCTGTGGTTATTTCTAGTTTTGTAGCACTTACATTTACTCCAATGATTAGCAGTAAAATACTAACGCCAAGCACTAAAGTGAATTGGTTGTATAGAGTAACTGAGCCATTTTTTGTTGGATTAAATAGGGTATACTATAACTCTCTTGTTTATTTGATGAAGAGGGCATGGATAGCAATTGTTTTTTTAATAGTATCATTATCTGCTATTGTATATTTATGGTTTAATACACCTTCAGAAATGGCTCCTTTAGAAGATAGATCTATGCTAACTATATCTAGTACAGCGCAGGAAGGTGCTACTTATGAGTATATGTTGGGTTATTCCGATCAGGTTTACGATGTTATTGAGAACTCTATTCCCGAAAAAGATAAGGTTATGCAGATAATTGGAATGTGGGGAAGAAATAGAGCTAATTTTCAAGTCTCTTTGGTTGATCCATATTTAAGAGAGAGATCTCAACAAGATATCGCAGATGATGTAGCTCCTATTTTATCTAGATTGACTGGTGCAAGAACATTTGTTAACCAAAGACAGACATTTGGAGGTAGAAGAGGAGGGATGCCAGTTCAATACGTTATTCAGGCTCCAAATCTAGACTCTTTGAGAAGAGTTTTGCCTATATATATGGATGAGGTATCTCAAAGTCCTGTTTTTGCTAATTCAGATGTCAACTTAAAATTTACTAAGCCAGAGATTAATATAAATATAGATAGAGATAAGGCCTCTTTAATGGGTGTTTCAGTTCAAAATATAGCTCAAACACTTCAACTCTCTATGAGTGAACAGCGCATAGGATATTTTATTAGAAATGGGAAGCAGTATCAGATTATTAGTCAGATAGATCAGAGCATGAGAAGTAGGCCTGTAGATTTAGCTAATATCTATGTTAGAAACGATATGGGAGAGTTAATTCAACTAGATAATCTGATTACTTTAGAAGAGAGTAGTACTCCTCCTCAGTTATATCGTTTTAATAGATTTGTTTCAGCGACAGTCTCTGCATCATTGGCAAGAGGATACACTTTGGGTCAAGGTATAGAGGAGATGGATAAAATTTCAAAGAGAGTTTTAAATTTTGATCATTATTCGACATCCTTATCTGGCCAGTCAAAAGACTTTGTAGAGAGTACATCTAGTCTTCTGTTTGCTTTTATTTTGGCCTTAATTTTAATATATTTAGTTTTATCGGCCCAGTTTGAGAGTTTTAGAGATCCGTTAATAATTATGTTGACAGTTCCATTAGCTGTTGTTGGAGCACTAATTTCTATTAAATATTATGGTCAAACTCTAAATATATTTAGTCAGATTGGTTTAATTATGCTAATTGGCTTGGTATCTAAGAATGGAATATTGATGGTAGAGTTTGCAAATCAGAGAAAGAATTTTGGATTGAGTAGATATCAATCTATAATGGAGTCTGCACAATCGAGATTTAGGCCAATACTTATGACAAGTTTATCAACAATTCTAGGAGTGACTCCAATGGTTTTTGCTTCTGGTGCAGGAGCTGAGAGTAGAATCTCTATGGGTGTTGCTGTTGTAGGCGGACTTATTTTTTCCACTATTTTTACTCTTTATGTTATTCCAGCAATGTATCTATTTATATCATCATCAAAAAGTAATATTCAAAATTGAGAGCTATGAAAGTTGTAACAAAAATCATAATAACATCTTTTTTTCTTACTTTTTTCTCCTTTGCAATTGGGCAGAATAGCAGAGTTTTGACACTAGAGGAGTGTATATCTATAGCGATGGATCAAAATTATTCTATAATAATCTCTGATAAAAATTTGGAGATAATAGAGAATAATGTTACTCTAGCTCCTTTTTTACCTACTCTTTCGCTAACTTCTAGATATACCGACTCTAAATTTAATAATAGGAATTTAAATCAAACGGGCGATAGGGAAAGATCTACAGTTAATAGTAGCTCTATAAATAGTGGTGTGTCTTTTAATTGGAGGCTTTTTGATGGATTCAATATGTTTGCAACAAGGGAGAAACAGTTGCAGCTATTGTCTCAGGGGGAATATGCTTTTAAGTCTACGGTAGAGAATTTAGTATTAAAAATATCCTCTCAGTTTTACTATATTATTAGTTTAACTAATCAAGTAAATTTACTTCAAGAGGTTGTTGGAATTTCTGAAATTAGATATAATCAAGCCTTGACTAGATACAATATTGGAAGTGATTCTGGGTTGGAGTTTAAGCAGGCCAAAATATATTTAAATAGTGACTCCTCTAGATTAATGTTGCAGCAGGAGAATTTAAAAAATGCCTATATAGAGTTATATAATCTTATGAATATTCCATTTTCATCGTCTTGTATCATTAAAGATACAATATGTACAGATAGACAGTTATCATTAGATTATGTTATTCAGTCAGCTATGGTTAATAATAGTAAAGTAAGAGGTTTAATTAATGGGGAACAGATAGCACTATTAGATCTCAAGATTGCAAAGTCGCAGAGATATCCTACTTTAGATTTGGTTGCTTCATATAATTATAATTTTTCTGAAAGCCAGATGTTTCCATCAAGATTCAACGAAGCTAATGGATATAATTGGGGGCTCTCTCTTTCGATCCCTATTTTTTATGGAGGTGAGATCAGTAGAAGAGTTAGAAATGCTGCAATTTCTTATGAAAACTCCTCTCTGCTGATTGAAAAAACGAAACAAGATATTGAGAGCGAAATCATGCAATTATTTAATATGTATAACCATAATCTTAGGCTTATAGATTTTGAGGAGGAGAATCGTCAATCGGCATATATGAATTTGGATGCTGCAATGGAAAAATATAGATTAGGTTCTCTTTCTGGAATAGAGTTTAGAGATTATCAACTCTCTTATTTAGATGCTTCAGATAGAAAATTGAGAGCAATATACCAAGCAAAAGTTCTTGAGTTAACGCTAAAATTATTGGCTGGAGATCTTTTCTAAAATATGAACAATAGGACGCACATTAATGTTTAGCATACTCAATAAGTTTAATTTGAGAATGAAAAGATATATAAGTGCATTTATTATTACTCTAATTTTGGGAGTAGGTTCTGTTTATGGTTCTGTTTTGCAGTCTTACAATATCAATGGCGTTGTAATTGATAGTAGAAGTAGAGAGCCAATAGCATTTGCAACAATTGCTATTTTTGGAACAAATAGATTTACAACTTCTGACTCTAACGGAAGTTTTGTTTTTACCAACGTTACCCCTGGGGTTTATCGGTTGACAGCTAGTTTGTTGGGATATAATCAATACATTTCTCAGGAGTATATGCTTTCTGCTTCTGGATTATTTGTTAGAATAGAGCTAGAGCAGACCTCTTTTTTATTAGATGGGGTAACTGTTAGACCAAAAGTTAATCCTTTTGTAAGATTACCAGAGACTCCCTTATCTCAAAGAAATCTTGGAGTTCAAGAGATAGAAAGAAATCCAGGATCTAATAGAGATATATCTAGAGTTGTATCTTCTTTACCAGGTGTTTCTGGAGTGTTTACTGGAGGATACAGAAATGATATAATTGTTAGAGGAGGTGGACCATCTGAAAACAAATTTTATTTTGATGGAATTGAGATCCCAACAATTAATCATTTTAGTACTCAAGGAGCATCTGGGGGGCCTGTTGGTATTGTGGATGCAGATCTTATAAGAGAGGTTAATTTTTATTCAGGAACATTTCCTGTAAATAGATCTAGTGCTTTAAGTTCTATTTTGGATATTAGAGTTAAGGATGGTGATCCTTTAAATAGAAGCTATAAATTTACTGTTGGTGCCTCTGAGGCAGGAATTAGTTCATCTGGGTATATTGATGATAAAACTACATACATTTTTTCTGCAAGAAGGTCTTATCTACAATTTCTATTTAAGGTCTTGGATTTGCCATTTTTGCCTACTTATACCGATTTCCAATTCAAAATAAAAAGAGACTTAGGAAATAGAAGAGAGCTTACCCTATTGGGTATTGCTGGAGTAGATAGAATGGAATTAAATGAATCGGCAGGTGTTGATGATCCAACTAACGAGTATATTTTGTCATTTTTACCAACAATTGAACAAGAAGTATTTACTGTTGGTGCTGTATATAGATATTTCTATTCTAATAATACACTTAGTCTTTTTTTAAGTCATAGTTATCTTAATAATAGAAATACAAAATTTTTAAATAA
>LUYZ01000070.1 GCA_001603425.1 Bacteroidales bacterium Bact_08 | reverse complement strand
TAAATTTAAATACAGACCAACCTTGAGTTGCAAAAGTGTTTAATGGATTAGAAATCTCTTTTGATCTATCTTTTTTAAAGAAAATAGCGCGTTTATCTGGGCTTATTGGATAATCTCCAGAAAGGTCTGTATAGGTAAATTTATCAACTAATTTTGCTGTTGCTCTATTACCATCCCAAGCTTGCTGAGTTCCATTGTCTACTATATCCTTTTCTGCACCAGAACGAGAAGAGGCTACCAGGTATGTCATACCTCCCCAGGTTTGAATTTTTTGTCCATCAAAAATAAATCTAAATATTATTTCATTTTTAGCAGCAGATACATCATTATCTGCCATAAATAGATGAGCATAATTAGGAGCTAATGAATAACCAGAGTTAATTACAAGTTTTGCATATTTAATTGCCTCTGTATACTTTTTCTGACCTGTATACACCTCTGCATTTAGATAGTTTCTAGCTAAAAGCATCCAAACAGCAGCTTTATCTGCTCTACCAAACTCGTTAGTCTTTGGATCTTTTAATTTTGTCTCTAAATCTAACAACTCCTCCTCTATGTACTTAAAGATACCCTCTCTTCCAATTTGAGATGGCATATAGCCTCCAATAGGGTCCTTTTCTGTAATAAATGGCGGATTTCCATAAACATCCATTAATATTGAATAGGCCATAGCTCTCATAAACCTTGCCTCTTCTCTATAAAGTTTGACATCATTTAAGATACTATTATGACCTCTAGATGATATTTTATCGTCAGTCGTCTGTTTAAGATATTCATTAACTAGAGCAACTAAAAACATTGTTCTATAATAAACTCCATCAATAGACTCATTTTTAATTGTACTCCAAGTATTATTATTTAATTCTGGCACCCAAGAGTCATTACCCCATGCGTTTTTACACTCGTCTGTTGTTACTACTTGAAGATTCCATAGACTCCTTAAAAGTTGAGAGTTTCCAGGGTCTAACCCAAGAATATCAGAAGATCCTGCGCCATCTTGACCAGATACAGAGAAAACAGAGTAAATTTTTGCTAATCCCTGTACATAACTTTCAGGAGTGCTATATGCTCTTTCTACTGTAAATGTGCTCTTATCCAAAGGTTGCGTATCTAAATCATTTATACAAGATGTGGTAGCAACCAATGAGAAGATCATTAAAATTGATATATAAAATATTTTTTTCATGATTTAGCTACTTTAAAAATTTAAATTAAGTCCCAACGTGTAGATTCTTGGTCTAGGCCAAATATTATTATCTATGCCCCAACCCTCTGGGTCTAATCCAGAATAATTAGTTATTACAAAAACATTTTGTACAGAGAAAGCTACTCTACCGCTTAGTCTATTGGTAAATAGTTTATTAAAATTGTATCCAAATGTAATGTTATCCATTCTTAAGAATGAGGCGTTCTCAATAAAGTAGTCTGAGAATGATTGCTGAGGCTGATTTGGTTTTGAAAATCCTGTTCTATCAACTACAGAAACAAGATTAGTTAAAAACCCTTGATTAGAGAAATTTGATGTTGTAGAGTTGGCTGCTGCAAACTCATTAAACATATAGTTACCCAAATTTGCTCTTAAATTAAAACCAAGATCAAACTGCTTATATGTAAACATTGAGCTAAAACCTAAGTACCAACTTGGCATTGGGTTATAGCCTGTAAGATATCTATCTGCCTCGGTAATTTGCCCATCTTTATTTCTATCTACAACCAAATTTTGAATTGGCTTACCATCTGCATCATAAACTTGTTGATATGTGTAGAATGTATTAGGAGCATTACCTACACTGTGCATTTGAATAGTTCCACCTGTTCCAAAAGATAGTCCACCTACTGGTATACCCACATAGTTAGGATTATTATTTGCTGTTAATTTGGTAATTTCTGTTTCGTTCCATGTTGCGTTAAAGCCCATTTGCCAAACAAAATCTCTAGTGTCTATAGGAACAGCATTTATTGCAAACTCAAAACCTTTATTCTCTAAACTACCAATATTGGTTATAATTCTATTTGCAAAGTTGGTACCAGCTGCAACATCTATCTCATTTAATAGATCTTTTGTCTTCTTAATATAGAAATCGGCAGATGCAGTAATTCTATTTTTTAGAAAACCCGCATCCATACCTATATTGTATGTAGTGGTCTCTTCCCATTTAATTGCCTCATCATAACCATTAGGCCTTAATAGACTATAAAAAGAGTTCCCAAATTTATAATTTGAATACTCTGTTGACATATTGTAAAGAGGGATATATGGATAATCTGTTAAAAGAAGATCTTGCTGACCAGTTACACCATAACTAGCTCTTAACTTAAGATCTGACAGAGCATCAAAATTCTGCATAAATGACTCTCTTTTGATCTGCCATCCTAATGCTACAGAAGGGAATAAGCCCCATCTATTATCTTTTGAGAATCTAGAAGAGCCATCATTTCTAAGAGAGACTGTCAATAAATATCTATCTAATAATGAATAATTTAATCTTCCATAAAAAGATACTAAATAGTTCTCTGTTTCAAATGTTACAGGATCTCTCATAATAGGGTTAGTAGCATGATTGGACTGCTCTCTGCTATAGTTCTCTGAATGAAAATGCTGCCATGAATATCCACCCATTATATCTAGTTTTGAATATAAATTTGGCAACTCTTTGGAGTAATTAAGATAAAAATCTAATACACTATTCTTTCTCTTATTCTCCCACTCCTTCATTCTACCAACACCCTTGAATTCTGCATCTTTCCATGCCATAAATGATCCTTGGTAAACACCATTTTCTCCACTACCCTCAGCAATATCCATACCCAAATTCAAATTGGCTTTTAGATCTGGTAAGAATGGCATAGTGTAATCAAACTCAATATTACCAATAGCTCTTTTTGTCTTTGCGTTATCGAATTTATCATAAATCAAAGACATTGGATTTGTACCACTTAATGTATTTGGATTATTCTGAGTACCCCAGTTCCAATATCCGTTAAAATCACCAGTTGTATTATTAATTGGTTTTGTAGGATCAAAGAATGCCGCAGCTCTTACGGCGCCATCATCTACAAAATCATTATTATTTAAAACTCCTTTAATATTAGCTCTAATTTTTAAATGATTATCAAAAAATGATGGAGATAGGTTAACACCAACGGTGGTTCTTTCAAAAGAAGATGTTTTTAAAGTTCCCTGTTGATTATTGTATCCAAAGGATACTCTATATGGCAAAAACTTATATGTTCCAGAAACTGATAGATTTTGATCTGTAGTAAAACCTAGTCTATATATCTCTTTTTGCCAATCAGTATCATGTGTTCCAAAAAGAGCAGCAGCTGCATCACCAACAGAAGTACCCACAGGATATGCCTGAGATATTCTAGATTTAAAATCGGCAGCATTCAACGACTCAATCGTTTTAATATTTTGATTTACTGCATAGCTTGAGTTATACTCAACTTTAAACTTAGAAGAGCCTTTTTTGGTTGTAATAATTATTACTCCATTAGATGCTCTAGCTCCGTAGATTGCCGTTGCCGAAGCATCTTTAAGAACAGTAAATGTCTCAATATCAGATGGATTTACAGATGCTAATGCATTTCTCATTCCTGGAGCAGCATCATTAGATACTGGTACTCCATCAATTACAATTAAAGGGTCATTACTAGCTCTTAACGAAGCTCCACCCCTAATTCTAATTGTTGCACCAGAACCAGGAGCTCCGTCTCCTGGAGTAATTTGAACCCCAGCGACCTTACCAATTAATAGCTCTTGAGGTGCTGTGATAGTACCTCTATTAAGCTGATCTGGCCTTATTGCAGTAATAGATCCAGTCATATCTTCTCTACGAACTTGACCATAACCAATCACTACAACTTCGCTTAACAAGCTAATATCCTCTACTAATGAAACAACTGAGGCTTGCGACGCAATAACCTCTTTTGTATCATATCCTAGGTAATTGAAAACTAGAACAGACTGATCTGATTGAACTACAATATTAAACCGACCTTCAATATTTGTCTCAACAGCATTCATCGTTCCTTTCTCAAGTACCACTACTCCAATTAAAGGAGCATTCTTTGCATCAACTACTACCCCAGAAACCGAGGTTCTTTGTTGGGCATCGATACCAGTTGCTGTTAATAACAGCAAAACAGACATCAATAATACAAATCTCTTCATATAATTATTGTTTAAGTAAATTGTGTGTGTGCATTTATATATAAACTATCTCTTTTTAAATAAGTTCAGTTTAGCATTATCATCTTTATCATCTACAAAGATTACACTTGCAGAGGCTATCAATAAAAATATACCAGCCATAACCAAAGCATAAATTGCTTGCGAATCATATAATCTCTTTACTATTGGACCTCCAATTATACCATTAATAATTTGAGGGATGGTAATAAAAAAGTTAAATAACCCCATATATATTCCCATCTTTTTTGCAGGAATAGAACCAGCCAAAATTGCATAAGGCATTGCTAAAATACTACCCCAAGCTATTCCAATTCCAACCATTGGAATTATTAACATTATTGGCTCTTTAATAAAATAGAATGAAATTAAACTAATACCACCCAATATAAGAGATAGAGAGTGAGTAAGTTTTCTTCCTAGCTGTTTAGCAATCGCTGGTAAAAACAGTGCATATATTGCAGCAATACCATTGTATATACCAAAAATTACTCCTACCCAATTTCCCGCTTCCTGAAAAAGAGCAGAAGATGTATCATCTACTGCAGCTCCATAAATATGTACTGCAACTGCAGGTGTGGTAAATACCCACATAGAGAAGAGAGCAAACCATGAGAAAAACTGGACTAATCCCAACTGCTTCATTGTTTTTGGCATATTAGCAAAGTCCTTGAATATTTGACCTAACCCAGACTTATTATCTATGTCATTCTCCTTTGCTCCCTCCTCTGGTGGATACTCTTTTGTTTTAATTACTGTCCATATTATAGAAATCATAAGCATTGCCGCTCCAAAATAGAAAGAGGCAACAACATTTCTAGGAACAATTCCCTCTGGAGCCGTCTTATCAAAACCAAACCACTCTCCAAGAATAAAAGGCAACCAGGAGCCTATAACAGCACCTATTCCTATTAAGAAAGTTTGAATTGAGAACCCTAAAGTTCGTTGATCAGAAGGCAAAAGATCTGCTACTAAAGCTCTAAATGGCTCCATTGCAACGTTTATGGATGCGTCCATAATCATTAACATACCTGCTCCAATAAACATTGCTGGCAGTATATGTGCAAGCATAGATGAATTTGGCATAAACACCAAAGCAATAGCAGTAAATATAGCACCAAACAGAAAGTATGGTTTTCTACGACCTAGTCTGGTCCATGTTCTATCACTATAGTGACCAACAATAGGCTGAACAATCATTCCAGTCAGAGGAGCTGCTATCCAAAACCAGGATAGATGCTCTACATCTGCACCAAAAGTTTGTAAAATTCTACTTGCATTTGCATTCTGAAGTGCAAATCCAAATTGGATACCTAAAAAGCCGAAGCTCATATTCCAGATATCCCAAAAAGACATCTTTTTTTTGTTCATTTATCTAAGTTTTTATTAAAAATAAGATAAATTATTACAAAAAAGTGACGATATCCGATGAACTTAATATTTTATAGGATGAATTTCGCAAAAATTAGAACTAAAAAATAGCCTAAATTGCTCCTCCCTCTAACCATTTCATAAAAAGAGGTACTCTAACTCTACTTACAAGAAGCTCTCCTTTAAATTGAGGAGTTAGTTTAACTTTTAATCTAGAATTAAAGTGCTTGCTAACAGATACTATTGCATGAATACCTGCAATACAAGATCTATTCAGCTTAAAAAAAGTAGATGGATTTAGCTGATCTTCTAATGACTCCAGCGTATAGTCTGATAGATACTCTTTATTATCTTTTGTAACAATATAGGTATATTTATCTTCTGAATAGAAATATGCAATATCTGTAACATTCAAAATTATTATATTATTACCTAATTTTACTGTAAGTCTCTGCTTATACACTTTGGAGTTAGAAAGTAATTGATTTACTAAGCTCTTTTCTAAGTTTATATTTGTTAAACTACCCAAACATTTCTCAACAGCTTTAACAAAAGACTCACTTTCAATAGGTTTTAACAAATAATCTATACTATTAATTTTAAAAGCTTTCAATGCATAATTCTCGTATGCAGTTGTTATTATAACGTTAGACTCTATTTCAACCATATTGTATAACTCAAAACAGACTCCATCGGAAAGCTCTACATCCATAAATATAATATCTACACTATTATTTGATAACCATGTTGCTGCCTCTTCTAAAGACCCAATCATAGAAGCTATTTCAAATGAAGGATAATATTTCTCAATTAATCTTTTAAGCTGTAATTGAGCAGGCAACTCATCTTCTAGTATCAGTACTCTCATGTTCTCTTTACTAATGGGATTTTAACTACAAAATATTCCGAATCTGGAATAATATCAACATCTTTTTTAAACAAGATTTTATATTGCCCCACAATATTTTTAAGGCCAATACCCTCAGATTCAAATGAGTTAATTTTAAGTTGTAAGTTATTTTTTACAACAACATAATCTTTATTGGTGTATATATTTATTGTTAAGGGTTTATCGGCACTAACAATATTATGCTTAGTAGCATTCTCAACAAGCATCTGAAGTCCACCTGGAATGATAAAAAAGTTTTTACACTCCTCTGCTATATCAATTTCAACTATAAATCCTTTGGTGAATCTCTCCTTTAGAAGATCGCAATACATAGATACAAATTCAATCTCTTCTCTTAAAGAGACAGTTTTACTCTCTTCTATTCTTAGCAAATATCTATAGACAGATGATAGCTTCTTCACATATAAACTGGCCTTATCTGAATCTGTAACAATTAGATAGTCTAGAACATTTAGGCTATTAAACAAAAAATGAGGATTAAGCTGTCTTTTAAGTTGTAAATATTGGTATTGAGCCCTATTTTTCTTTCCAATCTCAATATTTAATGCTCTTTCATGAGATTTCAAATAGTAAATATAGATATGAAATAGAGACAGAATCAGCAAATTCAGAACAAATGCAGTCAAAAGCGTCAAATTAAAATATATATCAGAAAAAAAGATATAAGAGGCTCCTTTATTCCAAATTGGTAGCCTAATAAAAATAGAGGAGATAAATGCTACTAATAGAGAACCTAGTATAATTGTTATAAACTTATAATCTGCTCTCTCTTTAGGTAAATATCTATTAATCCCATATGCTATTACAATATCAGAAATAATCATAAATATAGTAATAGGATAATTACCTAAAATTCTAGCTAAAAATTTACCAAATGACAAATTTAGGTTCTCTTCAAAAAGAGGAATAGACTCCTCTATTAAGACTCTAAACCCTAAGACAAAAATTATGAGTATAGTAATTTCAACTATTTTTTTTACTCCGTAAGATCTCATTCTTATTTGGTTTTCTAACAATGATAAACACAAGCCATCCTAATAACTCTGTTACAATAAAAGTTGTAATAATATGAGACCATAAAATATTAACTGATAATATAGATTGTACTAATACAGCTCCATGTGTTCCCAAGTAAAAGCCAGCCAAAGAAGATATTAAAAGAAGAGAGACTAATACATCCAAAGATACTTTAAAGAATAAAATAATTATTACAACCATAGATACGGTAAGAACAGAGAGAGCATATGCATCACTAATCTCATTTATTCTAAACATATAACAAGATAGTGCATGGGCAAGTGCAAAAATATGTACTATTACTGAGACAAACTTAATATCCCGAGATTTATTACCATCCGATTTAAAAAAAGATTGTTTCATTATTATCTACTTTTAGGTAAAAATAATAATAATTAACGAAAATTATCTAATTTTATGAAACTAAATTGATTTATACACAATTAAAACAGATATATTATGAAGGTTTTCTTTGCTATTCCTTACCAAACACGATATGGGCAAGAGTTGCTTATATCAATAAACTCTCATAGTTCAAAAGAGAGTGCAACTTATAAAATGGAGTACAAAAATGGAGTGTGGAATTATCTGTACACATCTAGAAATAGTGACCCATTTACATACTCATATATTTTGAGTGATAATTCAGGAGATAAATTCTATGAAGCAGGACCTCCTAGAGTATTCACTAACGACTCATTTAATGAAGTTTTTGTTTATGACCAATGGAGGTCTTATAATTCAGAAGCCCCATTTTTATCTACAGCATATAAACAGATTTTCTTTGGATCTACAGATCAGATTATTAGAGATGGAAATATAACTTTTTCACTATCTGCAAATAATATTTCTAACTCAAATAGAGTTAAAATATGTGGGAACTGCAAAGAATTGGGTGATTGGGATCTTACTAAAGCTCCTTCTATGCAATTAAATAATTCTGGATTATGGGAATTTACAACAAATGGATCTAATCTTCCGTCTAAATTAGAGTACAAATTTGCAGTAGAGTATGTAGATAATCAGAATATTTCTTATGTATGGGAAGAAGGTGAAAATAGATTTTTCCACAATATTAATAATAACAATAAGGTAAAGACCTTTGTTAATCATTTCTCAATAAGACTTACTGCTACAAAACCAAGGATTGCTGGAACAGCAATACCTGTTTTTTCACTTAGAACTAATAATAGTTGTGGTATAGGAGACTTTAAAGACCTTAAACTTATGGTCGATCTAATGGAAAAAACATCTCAAAATGTTTTACAGATTCTTCCTATTAACGACACTATTATGACAAAAACTTGGGTTGACTCTTATCCATATGGTGCCATTTCTATATATGCAATACATCCTATGTATTTAAATTTAGAAGAGATTGGTATAATTAAGGATAGAGAATTTACTGAAAGGTTTAAAAAACGAGCAGAGAAACTCAATAAATTAGAGGAGATTGATTACGAAAAGGTTAATAACCTAAAGTGGAATTATATTTCAAAAATATATACTCAAGAGGCTGAAAAGACTTTTAAAACTAAAGACTATAAAGAGTTTTTTGCAAGTAATAAATATTGGCTTATTCCATATGCAGCATTTAGTTTTTTGAGAGACAAATATAAAACAGCAAATTTTAGAGTATGGAAAGAGCACTCACTAT
>LUYZ01000069.1 GCA_001603425.1 Bacteroidales bacterium Bact_08 | reverse complement strand
GCAACATTACCTTCTAAAAATACAGGTGTTACACATGCTTCTGCTTTTCCAATATTAAAACCTCTTTCTCTCAGACCATTTTGCATTGCTCTAGTTATAGTCCACAGTTTCTCTCTCAACTCAGGTCTAGTTCTTATCAGCTCAATTCGTTTTAAACAACCTTCAACTATTGGCATTGGAAGTGATTTAGCATAGATTTGTGATCTTAGGTTATATCTTAAATAGTTGATGATCTCTTTTGGTCCAGCAACAAAACCCCCAATACATGCCATTGATTTTGCAAATGCACCAAAGTAAAGGTCTATTTGATCCATAACTCCATAATGTTCAGATGCTCCTCTTCCATTCTCTCCCATTACACCAAATCCATGAGCATCATCAATTAGAATTCTGAATTGATATTTATTTTTAAGCTCTACAATTTTATCTAAAATACCTAAATCACCAGTCATACCATATACTCCCTCTGTTATGAGAAGTATTCCACCACCAGTTTCTGATACAATTTTGGTTGCTCTTGCTAATGCCTTTTCACATTTTTCTATATCATTATGGGGATATACAATTCTCTGTCCCATATGTAATCTCACGCCATCCATTATACATGCATGAGCTTCAGAATCATACACAATAATATCATGTCTATTTACTAGGGCATCAATTGTAGATACCATACCTTGATATCCAAAATTAAAAAGGAACGCATCTTCTTTTAATTCAAAATCGGCCAGTTCTCTTTCTAATTGTTCATGTAAAGAGGTGTGACCAGACATCATTCTTGCTCCCATAGGATAACCTAACCCCCATTTAGCAGCTGCTTTTGCATCGGCCTCTCTAACCTCAGGGTGATTTGCTAAGCCTAAATAATTATTAAATGTCCAAGCAAGAACCTCTTCTCCGTTAAACATCATTTTGGGTTGAATCTGTCCTTCTAATTTTGGAAACATAAAATATCCGTGTGCCTTTTTTCTATATTGTCCTAAAGGACCACCTTCGTCATTTTTAATTCTGTCAAAAATATCCATGATTAAATATTTATTATGTGTATCTTATTCGTTGTCCGATTCGTAATATTGAGTTTCTTTTTATACCATTAAGTGAACAAAGACGAGCTATTGAGACCCCTGTTCTTTGAGAAATTCTACCAAGAGTATCTCCTCTTCTAACAGTCCAATATCTTATTTTTTCTACCTCCTTTATGTAATCAAAGTTAGCGGAGGTAAGTTGGTATATTTCATTTTTAGGTTTATGATTATTAAAGTCTATAATGTCATGAGGATTAATTGGATTGCCAAGAAATCTAACTTCAAAGTGAAGATGATATCCGGTTGATCTTCCTGTGTTACCACCCATTCCAACTACATGACCTGCACTAATTGTATCACCTGGTTTAACCAGTATTTTATTTAGGTGAGCATATAGTGTCTCTAATCCATTATTGTGTCTAACAACAACAAAAAAGCCATAATCTCTAGCCCTCCTTGTTATTCTGACAACTCCGTCAAATGCGTTATAAACACTATCTCCTCTATGTACTTTTAAGTCGATTCCATAATGGTGTCTTGCTCTTCTAAATCCAAAATCTGAAGTAATATATTTTGTACTTGGAGGGTAGTAGTTTCTTAGATCCAATAATATGGTGTCTTTGGTATCTACTAATCTAACATTATATGGATTAATCTTGTGATCACTCCATATATCATACTCTTCTGGAAAATCAGAAAACTCAATCTGTCGAAGCTCATCTGGTATAGGATAGATCTCTTTTATCTCTAAGCCAAAGAAATTCAAGCTTGTTGGTTTGAATTTTGGAGGCTCGGGGATACTGTATAAGATATTATTATATTTCTCAATAGGAAGAGTTACCTCCCTGTTTTTTTTAAAAACAAATGGATTGGCCACAATTGGTGACCAATACATTAATAGAGTTAGAAATATTAAGTATGCTCTTTTGATATTCATAGTTAGGCATCTATATTTGCATATTTTGCATGGGTTTCTATAAATTCTCTACGAGGAGGAACTTCATCTCCCATTAGCATTGAGAAGATTCTATCGGCCTCAGCAGCATTATCAATAGTTACTTGGCGTAGAATTCTTGTTTCTGGATTCATTGTGGTCTCCCATAATTGAATAGCGTTCATCTCTCCAAGACCTTTATACCTTTGAATATGTAATCCAGTCTCTTTGCCTTTTCCTATGTTTTCTATGGCTGTTTTTCTCTCCTCTTCTGTCCAGCAGTATTGAGCTTGCTTCCCTTTTCTAACTAAATACAAAGGAGGAGTAGCAATGTATACGTGACCTTGCTTAATTAGATCTAACATGTGTCTAAAGAAGAAGGTCAGAATAAGTGTTGCAATGTGACTACCATCTACATCGGCATCTGTCATTATCACTACCTTGTGATATCTAAGTTTTGATAGATTTAATCCTTTTGGATCTTCTTCTGTGCCGATTGTAACTCCTAATGCTGTGTATATATTTCTAATTTCTTCGTTTTCAAAGACTTTGTGCTCCATAGCCTTCTCAACATTTAAAATTTTACCTCTTAATGGTAAAATTGCTTGAAAAGCCCTATCTCTACCGCTCTTTGCAGTACCTCCTGCGGAATCTCCCTCTACAAGGAATATCTCTGAAATAGATGCATCTCTGCTAGAACAGTCTGCAAGTTTTCCAGGAAGTCCAGAGCCAGACATAACGGTTTTTCTCTGAACCATTTCACGAGCTTTTCTAGCTGCATGTCTTGCAGTTGCAGCCAAAATTACTTTGTCAATAATGCATTTTGCATCTTTTGGATTCTCCTCTAGATAGTTCTCTAAAGCAGCAGTTGTTGCCTGAGAAACAGCAGCAGATACTTCTGAATTACCCAATTTTGTTTTAGTCTGACCTTCAAATTGAGGCTCGGCAACTTTTACAGAAATGATTGCAGTAAGCCCCTCTCTAAAATCCGATGCATCAATTTCAAATTTTAGTTTAGAGAGCATTCCACTTTTTTCTGCATAGTTTTTTAAAGTGGTTGTAAGACCTCGTCTGAATCCAGTTAGATGAGTACCTCCTTCAATAGTATTGATATTATTGACATATGAGTGGATATTCTCTGTAAAACCAGTGTTGTACTGCATGGCTATCTCAATAGGGATGCCGGTTTTGTCTGTTTCTAAGTATATTGGGCTTTCTGTTAATGTCTCTCTTGTTCCATCTAGGTACTTAACAAACTCCATCAATCCACTTTCTGAATGAAATGTTTCAGAAACTATTTTAGAAGAGTCTCCATTACCATTTTCATCGTTATCAATATCTTTCTCACGTAAATCAGTAATGGTTAGTTTAACTCCCTTATTTAAGAATGCTAGTTCTCTTAGCCTTGTTGCTAAAATATCGTAGTTGTAAACAGTTCCCATTGCAAAAATCTCGGGATCTGGCTTAAATGTTATGATAGTTCCTCTTTTGTCAGAATCTGCAATAACTTTTACTGGATACAATGGTACCCCCTTTGAAAACTCTTGTCTAAAGTGCTTGCCTTCTCTATGAATATCTGCAATAAGATGAGTTGAAAGAGCATTTACACAAGAAACACCAACTCCGTGAAGACCGCCTGAAACTTTATAAGAGTCTTTTGAAAATTTTCCTCCAGCATGAAGAACAGTTAAAACAACCTCTAAAGCTGACCTCCCCTCTTTTTCATGGATATCGGTGGGAATACCACGTCCATTATCTTCTACGCTTATTGAATTATCTGGATTTATTATTACATAAATGTCTGAGCAGTAACCGGCAAGTGCCTCGTCAATTGAGTTATCTACTACTTCATAAACTAAGTGGTGTAAACCTCTACTTCCAACATCTCCAATATACATAGAGGGTCTCTTTCTTACTGCCTCTAATCCTTCTAGAACTTGTATGCTATCGGCTGAATATTGGCCGCCAGTAGCAATGGATTCGTTTTCCTTCATTTTAATTTGAATAAATTTAAAGAAGACAAAGATAGTTAAAATGTATAAAAAAACCTAACAAAACACTATGTTTTATTAGGTTTTAATGGCTTGATAAATAGTATTTTGGTGTAGCTATAGTTAAAATTTATAACTTAATCCTAATCCCCCATTAATGCCTGGCATCGAATTGTGAGAGATAAAGGTTATATGAGCATTTAGAATATTATTAAGGGTTGCAAAAAAGGTCAGATTTTTATTGTAGTTATAAGAGACTTTTGTATTTAAATTGAAGTACGAAGAGGTATTCATTTTGGTATAATGATGTGTAATATCTGTACCTACTTTTGAATAAAGTATTGGAGCTTTATTTTTAAAGGTGAAATCCGATGAGATAACTAATCTCTCCTTAAGATTGTATCTAAAGTATCCGTTTATTTCTATAGGTGAGTAGTTGTAATGCCTATCTGAGAAGTTATTTTTATCTTTAAATGAGAAAATATCTGTGGATACTCTTCCTTCAAAATGTCTGGAGTCAAATGAAATTTCTCCGCCAATACCAAACCTTTTTTCTTCAGCTCCATAATTAGCGTTATAGCTATATGGTGTTATAGGTTCAGATTCTGTTGTTAAACTTGAGGAAAGCATTGATTTGAACCATGGTATAGCGTTGGAGTCATTGTTATAATAGAAATATATCTGGTTTTTATATTCATAATATCCGCCATATATGTTAAAGGAGATATTGTTAGCAATTTTACCATTAATTCCAATTCTGGAAATTACGGGTTGTTCAATGTTTTCTATATCAATATTTGGTGATATCCACGGATTTTTAGATAGAAGCTGGTGATAGCTCATCATGTTGTTTTGTCCATCTATAAATGCATAGGCATACAATTTATTTGGTGATATTTCGAACCTTGCTTTAGCATTTAGATATATATTGTAATCATCAATATCGTCAATCCACCACTGATTATACTTTAACCCCAATTCAAAGTTCCATCTTCCCTTTTTGAAATTAAACTTAGGATGTAGTACCATATTACTTCTATCTGTCTCTATTTGAGAAATAGCTCCTCTTTTAAGATTTGATGATTGATAGTTGGTGCTTACAGATATTGTGTTGTAATCGGCAAATCCTACACCTGCCTCAAAGCTAAGATTTAAAAGATTCTCTTTTACTTCATTATTGAATAAAGAGTAGTCTGTAAAAGGACCACTAATTATATCGATTGGAAAAAATGTGGAGATGAATTTTGAATCATCTTTTAAAATAGAGTAGTTGACATCAAAGTTGTAGGATACGGTATTGTGGTTTTTTCTATTTGATTTTGAGTAAAAACGAAACGATGATATTGTGTATTTATGGGAAGATGAGTCTTTTAAATAACTATTGCTGTGGTCTTTATTCCAGTAATAAGAAAACATACCAGAATTTATATTAATATTAGACCCAAGTTCAAACTCTTTCCAGGTTAATCTGTGAGACAGTCCTATATTTGACAGATTAGATGGGGCATTTAATTTGTCTTCGCCTCTTTTTGTATATCCTTCATTATCAAATTGTACATTATTCAATTTAGATAAATATGATTGATGATTGGCAAAAATTATTAAAGAGTTACTCCTCCCAAGATTTGGTTGTATATATAAGTTCCCATATGGATTTAGAGAAAAATTACTGCCTGCAGATATGAAAAAAACAGGCTCTTTTACCTTTGCATAAGATTGTGGTTTTGTAGTTAATACAGGGTTAAAATCGTATAAGTTTCTAAGCGGTTTATCAAAA
Organism: Bacteroidales bacterium Bact_08; assembly: GCA_001603425.1. GTDB lineage: Bacteria > Bacteroidota > Bacteroidia > Bacteroidales > UBA932 > Bact-08. The sequence goes on along the minus strand of LUYZ01000069.1, from coordinate 33,331 downwards.
ATTGAGTATCGGAAATTTAAGTTAAAAATACCTAAAGTGTCAGCAAAAGATGGTTCAAGCCTACCTTTTGTTATTTCGCTTAGCTGTGTATCAAAATCTCTTTTAACTTCTAAAGTTGGATCAATCCTCTGTTGTCCATACGCGCTAGTAAGAGTAAAGGATATTGCTAATATAATATATAATTTAAGTCTAATTAATCTTTTCATAATTACTCAATTTCTGCTATTTTTTGTAATCTAATATTTATCTGTTCTACTATATCTTTTCTATTTGCTCCTTTGTAAGATTCTAGAATGCTGTTGTAGGTTGCTTTTGCTTGGGCCCAGTTCTCTTTTTCTGCATATGTGTCTCCAAGTAGGATAAAACTTCTAGCTAACCAGTAACTATGAGGAGTTCTTGAGTCTGAAAATTCAAAAACCTTACTTTCAACTTGTTCAAAATCGCCTTTGTCATAAAGATGAGATATTATCATAAATGCGCTTTCTGCTCCCTCTACGGTTCTCTTGTCTTTTGATAAATCATTTAGATATGTCATTGCATCATCTCTCTTTCCTATGCTATAAAGAGACTTTGCTAAAATATAGTTAATACCTCTTCTTTGGTCAGGATTTAAATTTAGTCTCTCAGTTCTTTTAGCTTCTGCTATTGCATTTTGGTATTGTTTATCCATAAAGAGGGAGTTAACCAAACCCAAATGTGCCTCAAGCTGATTGTTTTCTAATTTAGCAATGTGCAGTAGGGTAGAGTAAGCCTTAGCTGCCTGAGAGTACTTTTGAATATTAAATGATATCCTTGCATAATTTAGAGTTGCAAGTTCGTTAAATGCTCCTTGTCCAAGTTCCATAACTTTATAGAATGCATCAAGCGCTAATTCTGGTTTATCTATTTTTAGATATGATTCTCCCAAATAAAAATAGGATTGAGATAGTTTACTGCTGTTTGGATGTGCCTCAATAAATGAATTTAATGATGTAATTGCAGAGGAGAAATTCCCAGCCAAAAATAGTTTTTCTGCAGAATTAAATAGAATATTTTCTCTCTCTTCTGTGCTCCTTGTAGCAGACAATCCCAATTGATCTAAGTATTGTAAATACTCTCCAGCTCTTCCCATATCTTGATAAATATTTTCTAAGCCAATAAGAGCACTTTGTGCTTCAGGAGAGTTTGGAGCCTGTTCCATTATTCTTTTGTAAAAATTGATAGCATTAAAATTCTCTCCTCTGTTGAGGCTAATTAATCCTAGTTCTAAAAGCGATTTTGGATAAAAGTGAGTATTTGAGAAATTATTATTAATCTCATTAAGATAAAAAATAGCTCCAGTATAATCGCCAATTTGAACCAATGTCCTAGCTAACTCATATAGAACCTGAGGTCTAATACTTTTATCCAAGGATTTTGGAAGCATAGCTCTTAATGTCTCTATTTTTGCTCGATCGTTTCCGATAAGGCCCAAAGCTATTGCTATTTGAAAATTAGAGTGGTTTTGAAGATTTTGATCGGATGAATTAACTTTATTATATGATTTTATTGCCTCTTGATATTTTCTTAGCATAAAAAGACAGTCTCCCCGTCTTACTCTGGCCTCATTAGCCTGGGCTGGGAATGTGTTTGGACTATTGGATAAAAATCTAGAAAACCATTGTTCAGCAAGGTCATAATTAGAAATTCTAAAATATCCGTAGGCAAGATTGAACATTGTAAGAGGATATTCTCGATGATTCTTAAAACTGTTATTTCTAGTAGCTAGCGAAAGATTTATTTCTATAGATCTTTGAAATTGATTATCTCTGTAATAAGCTTCTGCAAGCCAGAACTGGATAATATTGGATAGGGAGATATTGGATGAGTTCCTTTGAAGAGCGGTATTGAATATTGGAATAGCTTCTCTATAAGAGTTTAGCTCCATTAGCTCCATCCCCCTTAAAAACGCTGCCTTTTTTAAATTAATGATTTCGTTATCAGATGGGTTTATTATGTTGGATAAGGCTTGTAAAGCTCTCGTGTAGTCCTTATCTAATAGATATGCAGTTGCAATGTAATTTTGGATTTCATTAAATTTTTCTTGTGATGGGGTGTATTTGGACATATACTCCTTAAAAGGCTCTATATTTGAATTGAGATCAAAAGATAGTTTAGCATAGTTAAAAAGAGCATCTTCTTGAATTGAAGAGTCAAAACTGTATTGTGATGCAATTTTAAAATAATTAAGTGCTTCAATTTTGTTTCTTATCTCAATATATGATTTTGCTAAGTGGTATGCAGCATTTTGAGATATACTATCTTCTCTATCTATAACTTGTCTTAAAAGATCGATAGATCTAAAATAATCTCTTTGAGCATATGATAGAATACCAGCAAAATAGATGTCATTTCTATTTAATTGACCACTTACCATTGAGTATTTTTCAAAGTAAAGTCTAGCTTTTTGTGTGTTGTTTTGGGCAAAAAAAGCTTCTGATAATACTCTGGCTGTTCGTGTTTTTAGTTCATTAGTAAGGATATCATATAAAACCTCCCCATTTTGAGTTACATAGGAGTAGTTCTGTAACATAAAATTGGATTCTAAAATATAATACCTTGAACTAAGAGAGAATCTTGGATCGTTAATAAGTTTAGAGAAAAATGAGATTGCAGAATCAAACTCTTTGTTTAGATAGTGAATATACCCAGTGTAATATATAGAAGGATTGGTAAATTTATTATTAGGGAGCTCTATTAGGTTCTCAAATAGGGCTAATGAGTGCTTAAATTGGCCTAGTGACATATATGAATAGCCAAATCTAAAATAATAGTCATTTATCTCATTTTTGCTTAAGTTGCTGTGGTCGATTTTGCTAAATATATTTACAGCTTTACTATATTGCTCACTATCAAAAAGAGATGATGCATATTTAAATCTAACAAGATCTATGTTTGCAGGTAATAATTTAAAACTTTCTACTTTATTATATAAATAAGAGGCATCATCTTGATGTAATTCTATAGCAATAATCGCAAGATATCCATATGTTTGAGAAATGATAGATGAGTGCTCTTTTGTATTAGGAACACCTAATTCATCGGCTATCTCTAGTGACTTCATAAACTCAGCTTGGGCAGACTTATACATGTTTGAGTTTAAGAGCTCAATAGCTTTGTTGTATTTTTCTACATGAGTGCTATTTTGCCCATAGCCAGAGGTAGAAAATAATATAATAGCAATTATAGTTGATACAATCTGATTAATGTTTCTCATCTTAAATATTATTATAGAATATATTTACAAATATTAAGGATTAATTTTCAAATTTAGTAAATTTGCCTTTAATAATAAATAAAATTATGAGTTTAGATGTTTCGGTGCCAATAATTGAATTTGTAGGAGTAGATATACAAAAGTCAGAAAATCTTATAATGTCAGATCTTAACATTTCTGTAAATAAAGGAGAGTTTGTCTATTTAATTGGTAGAGTTGGGAGTGGTAAAACATCCATAATTAAAACAATAATAGCTGAGATACCTATAAAAAAAGGATCTGTAACTGTTTCTGGGTATAGGCTTGAGTCAATAAAGGATAGAAAAATACCATATTTACGAAGAAAAATAGGAGTGGTCTTTCAGGATTTTCAACTGCTGTCTGATAGAACCGTATATGAAAATCTTAAATTTGTATTAATGGCTACTGGTTGGAAAAATAGTAGAGAGATTGATGCTGTTATTAAGGAGAGGTTGGAGAGCGTTGGGATGTTACTGAAAAGCCATAAAATGCCACATCAACTATCTGGAGGAGAGCAGCAAAGAGTGGCAATAGCGCGAGCATTACTAAATAATCCAGAAATAATTCTTGCAGATGAGCCCACAGGAAATTTAGATGATGTTACTACAGAAGAGATTATGGATTTAATATATAGTATTCATAAGCTATATGAGCCAACAATAATTTTAGTTACTCATAATAGATCTCTTTTAAAGCGTTATCCTGGTAGAGTTTTAGTTTGTGATAATATGTGTTGTAAGGAGGAACTTCCTGTTGAGGAGGTCTCTATTTCTCAGATATTGGATATTTAATTTTTTTTTAATGAAACTATCAGAAAAGTATGCTTCGGTTTTGCATCTATTAGAAAGTAATTATCCCGATGCAAAGACTGAGCTAAACTATAATGATCCATATCAACTGGTTGTAGCGGTTCTATTATCGGCACAATGCACAGACAAGAGGGTAAATATGGTTACTCCCAAATTTTTTCAAAGATTTCCAGATTTTTTTGTCTTGAGTAATGCTAGTGAGTCAGAAATAAAAACTTTAATATCATCTGTTACTTACCCAAATAGTAAGAGTAAACACCTTTCGCTTTTGGCTAAGGAGATTGTATTAAGATTCAATGGAGAGATTATAAATGACAGAGATCTTTTAGAAACGCTGCCTGGAATTGGTCGTAAAACTGCAAATGTTATTGTTTCTGTTTTGTTTAATTCTCCATTTATTGCTGTTGATACTCATGTTTTTAGAGTCTCTAGAAGGTTGGGATTATCCAACTCAAAAACCGTAATTGGTGTTGAAGAAGATCTAGAAAAAAATATCCCGGAAGATAAGCGAGCAATTGCGCATCACTGGCTTATTCTTCACGGGAGATATGTCTGTACAGCTAGAAATCCTAAATGCGAAAGCTGTATTTTACTTAATTTCTGTACCGATTATCATATTAGAAGCAGGGCAGATTTCCATAAAAGTAGCTCCAGCAGAAGGACCAAAACTGCCTCCGATTAATCCGATAATATCATCTTTGTGAAATCTATTATCTTCTAAAAGTGTTTTTATTGAGTTTTTTATAAACTTATCTTTACTTTGCAGTGGATCCATAGAATAGGCAGTTACACCATAGGATAGAGCAAGTTCTCTCATTACGTGAGGAGTGTAGCACATTGCATAAATTGGAATATTAGGCCTAAATGCAGATAAATATCTTCCTGTTCTACCAGATCTTGTGTCAAATACCATTGCTTTTATTGGGAGCTTTTTTGTAGCGCTTACTAACTGACAACATAGAACAGCGGCAACTGGATGAGTAATGTCTTTTAACTCAAGTTTATAATGTGGTTTTATTGCCGATTCTGTCTCTTTTGCTATAGTACTCATTGTTTTTACAGCCTCTTTTGCATATTTACCATTTGCAGTTTCGCCACTAAGCATAATAGCATCAGCGCCTTGGTATATAGCATTTGAAATATCTGTAACCTCTGCTCTTGTTGGTCTTGGATTATTAATCATTGAGTGGAGCATCTGAGTAGCAATAATTACTGGTTTCTTTCTCTCCTGACACTTTTTAACAATTGTTCTTTGAATTGTAGGGATCTTTTGATAGTCTATTTCCACTCCAAGATCGCCCCTTGCAACCATTGCTCCATAGCAGAAAGATAGTATTTCATCTATATTATTAACTCCCTCTTGATTTTCTATTTTAGAAATAATTTTTATTGGGCTATTATGCTGATCTAGAATTTTTTGAATTTCATTAAGATCCTCTTTATGTCTAACAAATGAGTGAGCAATAAAGTCTAGGTTATTTTTTATTGCCCATAGAATATATTCTCTATCTCTATCTGATATAGCAGGTAAGTTAATATGGACATTTGGAACATTTATACTCTTTCTTCCTTTGATAAATCCATCATCATTAGCTTTGCAATATAGCCTAGAGTCGCACTTTCTAACGACAGTTAAAGAGATCTCTCCATCGTCTATTAGAATTTTAGCGCCAACAGGTACCTCTTTAACAAAGTTATTATAATTTGTATAGAGAAGTCCATTCCCTGAAATACCAAGTGGATTGTCTTCAAAGATAACTTCATTGCCTGCACTTACTTGAAACCCCTCTTCATTACCCATGTTTGTTATTCTAATTTCTGGCCCTTTGGTGTCTATTAGAATAGCTATTTTATCAGATACTTTTCTTGTATTCTCTACTATTGGAAGGGAAGACTCCAGTGTAGTATGAGCAGAATTTATTCTAACCACATTCATCCCCTCGTCGTATAAGCTTTTGATAAATTCAACACTGCAATTTCTGTCTGATACAGTACAAATAATTTTAGTTTTTTTATCTTCCATAATTGTAATAATTTTGTACAAAAGTAACTAATTATTTGAATAAAAATATCAGCAGTCTTCTTATAAATGATTTCTCATACTATTTAAAATATGAGAGATCATTGTCGGCCAATAGTGTAAAAGCTTATTGTGCCGATGTTATTAAATTGTTAAATTTTTTGGTTTCAAATATAGAAACTAAGAGTATAAATAAGAGTTCTCAAAGTCAATTCGGTGATTTGGACTTACTGTTACTATCGGCAAACTCCAATAATATTATTGAATTTTTGGATAATGATATTTTTAATACTGTATCCAAAAGAAGCCAAGCGAGAGTAATCTCATCTTTGAGAGCATTTTTTAGTTTTTTGGTTTTATCAAATTTAATATCAATTAACCCTTTGGATAATATTGATAATCCAAAATATAATAACCATATCCCAATTGTATTATCGGTTTTTGAGATTGAGTCTATTTTATCTTCAATAGATCTGTCGTTAACAGAGGGTCATAGAAATAGAGCGATTATTGAAATTCTATATTCATGTGGTCTGAGAGTAAGTGAATTAATTAATCTTCAACTTTCTGATCTTTTTGTAAAAGAGGGGTTTATTAGAGTTATAGGTAAAGGAGATAAACAGAGAGTTGTCCCAATTGGCGAGCCTGCGCTCAAGCAGTTATTGGCATACCTGTCTCAGAGAGCACAACGAAAAATAGACATCAAACATCAAAACACTGTTTTTTTAAGTAAATTCGGCAAATCTTTGTCAAGAGAGATGATTTTTATGATCATAAAAGATACGGCTCTAAAGGCTGGAATAGAGAAGAACATATCTCCTCATACATTTAGGCACTCATTTGCAACTCATCTAATTGAAAATGGTGCAGATCTTAGGGCAGTTCAGCAGATGTTGGGGCACGAGAGTATTTTAACAACAGAGATTTACACACATTTAGATAGTAATAGATGGAGAGGTGCTATTTTAAAGTATCATCCTGGATTAAAGATTAAAAATATTAGTAGCGATGACTAGAACCTTTTGGATAACATTATTTATGTTGCTTTCCTCTCTATTGTTTGGAAAAAATGAGTCTGCAATCTCTGATTCTCTAAACTTTGTTTATAATCAATCTATTTTAGATCCAATATCCAAAAATTACTCATCAATCTTTGTTACTAAAAAGGGTATTGAAGGGTATGGTTTTTTTGATAATAGAGCTGGATTTATAAATGTAAGAGGTGTTGGACAAGGTCGTCGAGTTGCCATTTATAGAGACGGTATACCGATGAATCTACAGATAGACGGAATGCCTTTGATAGATATTTTTAATATGGGATATGTAGATAATATCTCTATAGAAAAAGGCTCTTCATCATTAATTTATGGTAAAAATGCATTTGGTGGAGTAGTCAATATTACATCTTTTACTGACACAACATATGGGAATAGCGCAAATACTACTATTGGTTATGGATCATTTAATACGCAGAATTACAATTTAAATAGTAAGCTCAATAGAGATAAATTTATATCTAATTTATCTTTAAATTATAAATCAAGTGATGGACATAGAGCCAATTCTGATTTTTCTAGATTTGATCTCTATTTAAGGACTCAGTATAAGTTAAATGGAAATTATAATTTGAAATTAAATGGCTCTTTTACAGATGTTTTTTCTAGAAATCCTGGTATTGTAAACCGTCCTTTATTAAGAAGTTTATCTGATATTAATATTGCAACTATCTCTTTTGAGTTGAGCAATAAGTTTTCTAAAGCAAATGGAGGTTTGATTTTATATACAACTATCTATAGGAATTCGATAAACGAAGGATTTGTTCCGAGCGATTTTCCCACAGAATATCAATCTATATTTAAAGAGAGGATATTTGGAGTTAGAGGTAATGAAGACTTTACTTTAAAAAATAGTTCAATACTCTCTGCTGGATTTGATTATTCATATAATGCAGGTAATATTTTAAGAGATTATTTTAAGAATATTGAAAATAATCAAGAGCTCCTGGATGCTAATATTTCGGAATTATCTATGTATGCTATTCTAAAACACAAGTTTTTTGATGTTTTTACATTAGAGGGAGGTATTAGATATACTAATAATAAATCTTTTAAAAATGAAGTAACACCCCATTTGGGATTTGTTTTAGAGAGAGAAAGATATTCAGTTAATGGTAAAATATCAAAAGGGTATAGATCCCCATCTATTATGGAGTTATATTATGGAAATGCCTCTAATCCAGATCTACTTCAAGAATCGGCTGTAACTTACGAATCATCCATAGAATACAATTTTCTTGATAATAGATTGTTTTCTAAGTTTACTCTGTTCTATATTGATATGTGGAATATGGTAGAGCAGAAGCGAATTATGGGAATTCCCAAAAATCTAAATACTGGATTTTCAGAAAGTAAAGGCTTTGAGTTAGATTTTAGATATACTGTAAATGATATATGGAAAGTTACTGGGAATTACTCGTTAACTAATGTTTCTCCATTGACGATTCATGTGCCAGAGAGTATTATCAATCTTTCTTTCTTATATAGTAAATACCCCTTTGATGCTGTTATAGCATATTCAAATGCAAAAGGGTATTGCATAAATATATTTACTAAGCAAAAAAATAGTTACTCCCTATTTGATTTTAAAGGATATTATCATACAAAAATATATGGTTACCGTTCATCCTTTTTTGTGTTGTGTGACAATTTGTTAGGAGAATCATACTCAATTAATCAGGGATTTAGAATGCCTGGTGTTACATTTTTTTTAGGTTTTGAATTAAAATTGTAGAAATATCTAGAAATCTTGTATATTTGTGGCGAAATTAATAATCAAATTTTTTTAAAAATGAAAAAGCTTTTCCTACTATTTGCAGTTGCAGGTTTTGTACTTTCATCTTGTGGCAATAGCGCACAGCAAGAGGAAGTTGTTGTTGAGGAACAAAAAGTTGAAGCAGCAGACTCTACAGGATGTTGTGGTTCTGAGTGTTCTGACAGCACACATGTGCAAGAGGGAGAAACTCCAGCAGCAGAAGTTGTAGAATAATCTACAAACTTTTATTAGCTAGTTTTTCTTGACTTAAAACCAAAAGAAGGGAGGTTGTCTAAGTAGGCAACCTCCCTTTTATTTATCACTATAATTACTGCAATCTATTTATTCCCATTCAATTGTTGCAGGTGGTTTAGAAGAGATGTCATAGACAACTCTATTAACTCCTTTAACTCTATTTATGATATCGTTAGATACTTTTGCTAGGAATTCATATGGAAGATGAACCCAATCGGCAGTCATTCCATCTGTAGATGTTACGGCTCTTAATGCAATAGTATATTCATATGTTCTCTCATCTCCCATAACGCCCACACTTTTAATAGGTAGTAAAATTGCAGCTGCTTGCCATACTTGGTGGTATAATCCGCTACTTCTAAGAGATGATATAAAAATCTCATCGGCATTTTTTAAAATATCTAATTTCTCCATAGATACTTCCCCTAAAACTCTAATTCCTAATCCTGGTCCAGGGAAAGGGTGTCTAGAAATTAGTTCCTCTTTTATCCCTAGAGCTTTTCCAACTCTTCTCACTTCATCCTTAAAGAGAGATCTTAAAGGCTCAATTACCTTAAGTTTCATATAATCTGGGAGTCCACCAACATTGTGATGAGACTTAATTGTTGCTGATGGGCCATTTACAGAAATTGACTCAATCACATCTGGATAAATAGTGCCTTGTGCTAGCCATGTGGCCCCCTCTATTTTATGAGACTCATTATCAAAAACATCGACAAAAACTTTTCCGATAGCTTTTCTTTTTAACTCTGGATCTGTAACACCTTTAAGGGCATCCATGAATAGTTTAGAAGCATCTACTCCAATTACATTTAATCCCATATTTTTGTATGAGTCTAAAACTTGCTCAAACTCATTTTTTCTTAATAATCCATTATCCACAAATATACAGTGTAGTTGAGATCCAATCGCTTTGTGTAGTAATACTGCCGCTACAGTTGAATCGACACCTCCAGATAGACCAAGAATGACTTGTTGGTCTTTAATTGTTTCTTTAATCTCTTTGATTGTGCTATCTATATATGAGTCGGCAGTCCATGTAGCAGAACATTTACAAATATCAATAACATAATTCTTTAGAAGAGAAGAACCATATTGTGAGTGATATACCTCTGGATGAAATTGCAAAGCATAACAGTTACTCTCTTGTATTCTATATGCAGCATTTGTAATATCAGATGTGGAAGCAACAATAGAAGCACCATTAGGAAGATCTTTAATTGTGTCGCCATGGGACATCCATACATCAAAACTCTCAGGAACATCTTTGAATAGAGGGCAAGATATATCTTTGATAGAGAGAGTTGCTCTTCCGTATTCTCTTGCTAATGAGGGAGTAACTTCTCCTCCTAAGTTGTGAGCCAAATACTGAGCTCCATAACAAATTGCTAGAATAGGTCTAACTCCAATCAATTTGTCTAAATCTATTTTTGGTGAGTTCTCTTCTCTGACAGAAAAAGGGCTGCCCGATAATATAACACCCTTAATACTATCATCAATAGCAGGAATATTGTTGAATGGAACAATTTCGCAATATACATTTAATTCTCTAACACGTCTGCCAATCAGCTGAGTAAATTGAGAACCAAAGTCTACAATTAAAATTTTTTCTGTCATAAAGGAATTTTTTCGCAATTTTAAACCACAAAAGTAATATTTTTTCTACTTTTGCGCCCTAATTATGCAGAAAATAAGAAATATTGCCATTATTGCGCACGTCGACCATGGCAAAACCACTTTAGTGGACAGAATGATTCTTCAGGCGAAGATATTCAGAGACTCATCCAAATGCGGAGATTTAATACTAGATAACAACGATCTTGAAAGAGAGCGTGGTATAACAATTTTGGCTAAAAATGTTTCTGTGCCTTACGGAGAATATAAAATTAATATTATAGATACACCAGGCCATGCCGATTTTGGTGGTGAGGTAGAGAGAGTTCTAAATATGGCTGATGGGGTACTTTTACTGGTAGATGCCTTTGAAGGTACAATGCCTCAAACAAGATTTGTCTTGCAAAAGGCATTAGAAATGGGCAAGAAGCCAATTGTTGTTGTAAATAAGGTGGATAAGCCAAATTGTAGACCAGAGGAGGTTAATGAACAGGTATTTGATTTAATGTTTTCATTAAATGCTACAGAGTATCAGTTAGATTTTAAAACATTATATGGTAGTGCTAAAAATGGATGGATGTCTTTTGATTGGAAAGATCCCAAAGAGGATATAACTCAACTTTTGGATACCATAATTTCTGAAATACCTGCTCCGGAGTTTTTGGAGGGTACGCCGCAAATGCTAATATCATCTTTAGAGTACTCTCCTTATGTAGGTAGAATTGCTATAGGAAGAGTTACAAGAGGTGTTTTAAAGGCAGGGATGAATGCTTCATTATGCAAAAGAGATGGCGAGATTGTTAAGTCTAGAGTAAAAGAGTTGATGATTTTTAAGGGTCTAGAAAAAGAAAAAGTTTCTGAGGTTAAGAGTGGAGATATTTGTGCAGTAGTGGGCATAGAGGGTTTTGATATAGGCGATACTATTGCAGATTATGAGAATCCAGAGCCACTAGCGCCGATCTCTATTGATGAGCCAACAATGAGTATGTTATTTACAATAAATGACTCTCCATTTTTTGGTAAAGAGGGCAAGTTTGTTACATCTAGACATATAAAAGATAGATTAGAGAAGGAGTTGGAGAAGAATCTAGCTCTTAGGGTGAAAGAGGGATTAACAGCAGACTCTTTTATTGTCAACGGAAGGGGTGTTTTACACATATCTGTTTTAATTGAGACAATGAGAAGAGAGGGATTTGAATTGCAGGTTGGGCAGCCAAAGGTACTAGATAAGAATATAAACGGAATTAGATGTGAACCAGTAGAGTTTCTTACAATTGATCTTCCAGCAGAAATGGTTGGTAGAGCTATTGAGATGGTAACCAGAAGAAAGGGTTCTCTATTACATATGGATCATAGAGGAGAGAGGACTCATTTAGAGTTTGATATCCCATCTAGAGGTTTAATTGGATTAAGAAGTAATTTAATTACAGCAACACAAGGAGAGGCAGTGGTTTCTCATAGATTTAAGGCATATGAGCCATATAAAGGAGAGATTGAGAAAAGATCCAATGGTTCTCTAATATCTATTGAGACGGGTAATGCAATTGCATACTCAATGGATAAGCTTCAAGATAGAGGAAAGTTCTTTATATCTCCAGGAGAGGATATTTATGCAGGTCAGGTAGTGGGTGAGAACTCTCGTGCAGATGATTTGGGTATTAATTTATGTAAAACTAAGAAACTTACAAATGTAAGAGCTTCTGGATCTGATGATAAAGCAATGCTTCCACCTCCAATAGTCTTCTCTTTAGAGGAGGCTCTAGAGTATATTCAAGAAGATGAATTAGTAGAGGTAACTCCTAAATCTATTCGATTAAGAAAGATATATCTAGATGAGAATGAGCGTAAAAGAAGAAAGGGTTAGTATTTGATTGTAAATTATAAAAAAAAGATTAACTTTGCGGGCTCATTTCCTATATGATTAACTATGTGTAGCAAAGATTACATTCTCCCAATTAAGGGGATGTCGGTAGGCAGACATGATTTTAAATTTACGATTGACAATGAGTTTTTTAAGATAATTGAAAACTCTCTTGTTAAAGACGCTAGATTGGAAATAGTGTTGAATGTTGATAAAAAAAATACGCATATTTTATTAGAAATGGATGCGAATGGTTTTGTGGAAACAGAGTGTGATAGGTGTTTGGATAGCATATCTTTCCCTGTTGATATTAAAGGGAAGTTACTAGTCAAGTTTGTTAGAAGTTGTGAAGAGGAGGAGACAGATGAGGTAATGATTTTAGATCCATCAGAGGCAGAGTTAGACCTATCTCAATTTATATATGATTATGTATGCCTGTCACTACCCATATATAAAACCCATCCGCAAGGAGAGTGTAATAAAGAGATGGAGAGTAAACTCTCTGGATATATGATTGGAAAAAAACAAGCAGATTCTTTAGAAAAAGAGACTCCGTTTGATAAGTTAAAAGATATAGTAAATTAATATTGAAATATAAGAAGAAATGGCACATCCGAAACACAGAATTTCTAAAACACGTAGAAATAAACGCAGAACACACTACAAAGCAGAATTACCTACATTAGGTACTTGTTCAAATTGCGGAGCGGCTGTATTGTATCACAGAGTATGTCCAGAGTGTGGATACTACAGAGGTCGTTTAATTATCGATAAGTCCAACTCATAGCTCTTAAATGAGAATTGGAGTAGATGTAACTAGTGGAGATTATGCTCCGCAGAACGTAGTTCTCGGAGCAATTGATTCGCTTAAGTACATTACTTCAAACACAAAACTTGTTCTCTTTGGTTGCAAAGAGACAATTTTTTCTATTTGTAAAGATAGATCAGTAAATCCAGAAATCTTTGAAATAGTAAATTCTTCTGAAGCTATTGAGATGGGAGACCATCCAGTTAAGGCATATAACACTAAGTTAAACTCTGGTATTGTCAAAGGATTTGAATCTCTTAAAAGAGGTCAAATTGATGCTTTTGCTAGTTGTGGTAATACTGGAGCAATGCTCACAGGATGTGTTACAACATTAAAAACATTACCCGGAATTATTAGGCCATGCATCTCTGCAGAGTTGCCGATTTATGGCGATAGGCGATTGTTAGTATTAGATGTTGGATTTAATACAGATTGTAGACCAGATGTTTTATATCAATTTGGTCTTTTAGGTAGTGTATATGCAAAGCAGATGATGGGGATTGTTAATCCAAGAGTCGCTCTTTTGAATATAGGAGAAGAAAAAGACAAAGGGAATATGTCTGTAAAAGAGGCCTATAGTCTAATGAGTGATTCAATTCATTTTAATTTTTGTGGGAATATTGAATCAAATCATTTATATTTGGACCCCGAAGCCGATGTTGTAGTGACTGATGGGTTTGTAGGAAATGTTCTTTTGAAGCAGATTGAGGGTACATACTCTCTCATAAAAAAGTTAAGCATTAATAATGATTTTCTTGAGAGACTTAATTATGAGTATTATGGAGGAACTCCTGTTCTAGGAGTTGAGTCTCCAGTAATAATTGCTCATGGTGCCTCATCTTCTTTAGCTGTGACAAATATGATACTTCAGTCAGAACGTGCGCTGCTCAATAAGTTAGTGGATAAATTTAAAGAAACCATCTCATATGAACAGAGATATTAAAGCAATTATAACTGGAATTGAGGCATCTTTACCAGATGATATTATAGATAACGAAATGTTATCTAAAATGGTCGATACCACAGATGAGTGGATAATGTCCAGAATCGGAGTACGTGAGCGTAGAGTTTTAAAGGAGGATGGATTAGGTACTTCTCATATGGGTGCTGATGCAGTACGAAAGTTGCTCGATAAAACGGGAACAAAAGCAGAGGATATTGATATGCTTCTGTGCGCAACAGTATCACCTGATATGTTATTTCCTGCAACTGCAAATATAATCTGTGACAAGGTTGGTATAATGAATGCTTGGGGTTATGATATTAATGCAGGATGTTCTGGTTTTATTTTCTCATTTGAAACAGCAGCTGCCTTTATTCAAAGTGGAAGGTATAAAAAGATCATTTTAGTAACAGGTGAAAGAATGACTGGAATGACTGATTACACCGATCGTACAACTTGCCCACTTTTTGGAGATGCTGCAGTTGCCATGTTAATTGAACCAACAACTGATGATGGTTATGGGTTAATGGACTCTATTTTACATGTTGATGGAGTAGGGAGACACTATCTATACCAGAAGGCAGGTGGCTCTATGTATCCGCCAACTATAGAGACAGTTACTAACAGAGAGCACTTTATATATCAAGATGGTCAAACTGTGTTTAAATATGCAGTTAGTAGAATGGCAGATGTCTCTGTAGAGATTATGGAGAGAAATAATCTTGAAGCTAAGGATATCGCATATTTAGTACCTCATCAGGCTAATATGAGAATTATAGAGGCTACTGGAAAAAGAATGGGTTTAGTTAAAGATAAAATATTAATTAATATAGAAAAATACGGTAATACAGCAGGTACTTCGATTCCTCTAGTTTTATGGGAATTTGAAAAGAACTTCAAAAGGGGAGATATACTAATATTATCTGCTTTTGGTGCTGGATTTACTTGGGGATCTATGTATTACAAATGGGCATATGATCCAAAATAGATTTAGATATCTAATGGTCCTATAGTTCAAGGGATAGAACAAAAGTTTCCTAAACTTTAGATCCAGGTTCGAGTCCTGGTGGGACTACTTTTAACTTAAATTTTATTATAATTATCTTATATTTGTGGCTTAATAAATATAAGATAGGCTATGAAATTTAAATTCTTTATTACCACTTCTCTATTTTTAATCTTTTTATATTCATCTCTTTTATCTCAATCTGCACCAAATTATAAATTTGGAGGGCACATTGAATTAAAGGCTTATACCGATGATTATAGATCTAGAACATCTAGAAACGATTTGGTTAATTATTATCCTCTTAGACCAATATTTGGAGAAAATGGGGCTGATTTAAATAAGTTCTCTACCTTAAATGCATCAGTTTTTGCTAGTAGATTAAATTTCTCTGTTACTGGGATGAATTATCTCAATGCAGATGTAAATGCATACATAGAGACAGATTTTAACGGCTCTTCTGATGCAAATATATATATGGTCAACTTAAGACATGCATATATAAATTTTGCATGGAAGAATAGAAGCACTCTACTTTTGGGTCAAACAGACCATCTATCATTAGTAAGAGAGGTTTTGTCTGGAACAATTGCATTTGGAGCAGGTTTTCCATTTAATCCGCTTAATAGAAGTATTCAGGTCAGATATTCTAAATTTATATATGATAATATAGAGTTTTTAGCTGCTGCTCACATGTATTCTGGACATAATAGCGTTGGTCCTGCTAAAGCACAATCTCAAAGTGGTATTCCAGATTTACAGGTTCAGTTTAAGTTTGGTAAACCATCATCGATATTTGGGGGATTTACTTTAGGATATAGAACATTACGTCCAGTAATTTATGATGTAAATAATATTGAGGTTAACAATAAGGCTAGTTTTTATAATGTTGGAGCCTTTTTTAGAGCGCAGATTACCAAAGATGTATTATTTAGAACGTGGGCAATATATGGTGATAATATGACAATGTTAGGTCAGATTGGGGGTTATGGCTTTAGAGCTGGTGGAGATAATATTTATAATAATAAAATAGTTGGTGTAGAGACTTTATCTGGATGGGCAGATTTAGATTTTAAATTACCTAATAATTATAAAGCAGGGATATTTTTTGGGTACCAACAAAATATGGGAACTTCCAAAGATTTAGCTTTAAATACAAATTCTTCTAATTCATATATCTATAGTTTTTTAAGAGATCCTAATCTAATGTGGTTTAGTAGATTGTCTCCAAGAGTAGAGTATATTGTCTCTGGAAAGTTTACTTTAGCAGTTGAGTACAGTCATATAACAGCTAAATGGGCAAAAGAGATAGACTCTAAACTTAAGCCGTTGTCTGTCTATAAGTCTAACTCCAATAATAGATTAGAGCTTATGGCAAAACTTAATTTTTAAGAGATGAATATTTCAAAGGCAGATCTTTTTTGGAACTATGGTGCAACTTTCATGAGAGTCGCTTCTGGTGTTATTGTTCTGCCTGTTATATTAAGAATGCTTCCAGCAGAAGATGTTGGACTTTGGAGTATAATGATTGGATTAAATTCCATGATATATCTTTTAGATTTTGGCTTTTATCAAACTTTTTCAAGAGCAATTACCTATATTTTTTCTGGTGCTCAATCACTTTTAAAAGAGGGTTTTGTGCCGATAGTTAATAATAAGGAGGTTAATTATCCGTTATTAAAAGGGACTTTACATGCAATGAGATCCCTTTATGGAGCTTTATCTTTATTTCTGCTTATTATATTTTTTACTATTGGTATCTGGTATATCAATAGAGTTTTATTAGGTTATCAAGGCGATATTGTTGATGCAAAAAGAGCATGGTTTATATATTCAGTTCTGCTATGTTATCAATTCTATACGTACTATTATGATGCTCTTTTAATTGGTAGAGGTCTGATTAAACGTGCAAAGCAAATTATAATTTTTTCTCAGTTATTTCATATTATAGTATCTACTATATTACTTTTTTCTGGATACGGAATTATTTCTCTAGTTATTGGGCAATCTATATCTACTCTAATAAATAGGTATTTGGCAAAGAGGGTATTTTATGATAAAGAGCTAAAAAAGAGTCTTAAATCATCATCCTCAAGTGATTGGGTGGAGATAATTAAGACTCTTTTTACTACTGCATACAAAAGTGGATTAGCGAGTCTTAGTTGGATATTTACCAATCGAATGTTGGCAATATTTGGAGCTCTTTTCTTGCCAATAACAGTTATAGCTGACTATGGAATTAGTAAACAGATAACGGATATTACTATAACACTCTCTGTAGTCTGGTTTACAACATACTATCCAAAACTTACTGGAAAGCAGGTTGCAAATGAGAAGAATGAAGTTAAGAGGCTCTATATTAAGTCTCAAATAGTTGCTCTTTTTGTATTTATAGTAATATCTTTTGGAACACTTCTATTTGGAGGAGTTTTGCTAGACTTTATAAAAAGCTCTACTAGTTTATTGCCAGTAGGAATTATGTCTATTTTATTCTTAGCCTCTCTTTTTGAGGCATTAACATATCTTTCTACCTCTGTTCTATTGAGCAAGAATATAGTCCCTCACTATAAAGCACAGATGATAACAGCTCTTTTTGCTCTTGTTTTTTTGTATCTGTCTCTAAGGTGGACAAACTTAGGTGTTCTGTCTCTAATTGTTGTGCCTTTTTTCTCTCAACTTCTTTATCAACATTGGAAGTGGTTTTCTCTACTTGCCAAAGAGATGAAAATTACCCCAAAAGATTACCTAAATGGAGTTAAATCCCTCTTTGAATCCATTAATAAAATCCGTTAAATTGAATCCAATAATTAGTGCTGTTACTATTACTAAGGATAGAATAATCCATAGTATAATTTTCTTATTACTCTTTTTCATAGTTAATTAGATTTAGTTTTATGTTTAGTTATTCAAATATAGCTCCTAATATTTAAAAATCAGGGAAGTATTATAAAAATCACTATTTTTGTTAAAATGTTTTATTTAATGTACACTTTTTACTAAATCTAGATTTTATGTCAAAAGTTAAATATATAGGTGTTTTTGGGAAACGTAATGCTGGGAAGAGCTCATTAATTAATGTTATTACTGGGCAAGATATTGCAATTGTATCTGATATTCCCGGAACAACAACAGATCCTGTTAAAAAGAGAATGGAAATCTTTGGAATAGGTCCAGTTGTTATTGTTGATACTGCTGGTATTGATGATTCTGGTAAATTGGGAGTACAGAGAGTATCAAAGACAAAAGAGGTAGTAGCTCAAATTGATATCGCTCTACTAATTTTTACAAATAATACTATTGATGGATATGAATTAGAGTTATTAACACTATTTAAATCTGAGGGCATTCCTACTATTCTAATTCATAATCAATCTGATATCATCCCGTTAGATCCAGATTTAGCATTAGAGATAACTCAGAAAATGGGTATTGATGTTATTGAATTCTCTTGTAATGAATTTGACGAATCAAGATTAAAAGACTCAATAACCCTTCTTGTATCATTGATGATAAAATCTTTGGTAGATTCTCCATATGCACCAAAAACTGTTTTTGATGGTATTATTGATAAGGGAGATTATGTTTTACTTGTATGCCCCATAGATAGTGAGGCTCCTGAGGGAAGATTAATATTGCCACAAGTTAATGCTATAAGAGATATTTTGGATAAAGGTGCAATTGCAACAGTTGTTCAGCCAGAGAACTTAGCCAGTATGGCGGGAGCTGACGGTTTTAAAAAATATAAACTGGTTGTCACAGATAGTCAGGCTTTTGATCAAGTCTCTGAGATTATTCCAATTGATATAAATTTGACAGGATTTAGCATCCTTTTAGCTAGAAGTAAAGGCTATTTTGATTACTACTTACAAGGTACTAGAGCTATTGAGAACTTAAAAGAGGGGAGTAAAATTCTTATTTTGGAGTCTTGTACCCATCATACATCTTGTGACGATATTGGTAGAGTTAAAATTCCGAAACTTTTAAAAATGGAAACAGGAATCTCTATTTTTGAATTTACATTCGTTTCTGGATTAGATCCCCTACCTAAAAATTTAAATGAGTTTTCGTTGGCTATACAGTGTGGGGGATGCATGGTTACTAATAGACAATTATCATCTAGAATAAAGAGACTTATTAGTGAAAAAATACCAGTTTCTAATTATGGTATGACATTGGCTTATTGTATGGGAATATTTGAAAGATCTGTAAGTCTGTTTAAATAGTATTATTCTATAATTTTATTACATGATAGATATAACTTCAAAAGAGAGTATTATTGAAATTCTAGAGAGTAAAGATACTAATCGATTTAATAGATTAATTGAGCAAGCATACAATGTTAAGGTGTATAACCTTGGTAATAAAGTCTATTTAAGAGGTTTAATAGAAATATCTAATATCTGTGCTAAAAACTGCTTGTATTGTGGTTTAAGAAGCGGAAATAGTTTTGTAAGCCGATATGAATTAACTGATTCCCAAATATTAGAGGCTGCGGAATTTGCATATAGATCTAATTATGGCTCTTTGGTTTTACAAGCAGGGGAGAGGTGCTCTAGTGTATACGTAGATAGAGTGACTAAGCTGATAGGGTCTATTAAGGATATCTCTAATGGTAGACTTGGAATAACTCTCTCTTTGGGAGAGCAGAGCTATGAGACTTATAAAAATTGGTTTGAAGCAGGAGCTCATAGATATCTTTTACGAATAGAGAGTTCTAATCCAATGTTGTATTCAAAAATACATCCTATGGATAATAATCACCTATGGGAGAATAGATTGTCTGCATTAAATGATTTAAAAAATATTGGTTATCAGACTGGAACTGGAATTATGATAGGCCTTCCTGGTCAATCATACCAAGATTTAGCAGAAGATCTACTTTTTATAAAAAATTTTGGAATCCATATGGTTGGGATGGGACCATATCTTAGGCACTCTCAGACCCCAATGGGAAAAGAGGAGCATACTACTACAGACTTGACCTTAACTTTAAAGATGGTAGCAATTTTAAGATTGATGATGCCAAGAATAAACATAGCTGCAACAACTGCGATGCAGGTTGTAGATCCTATTGGAAGAGAGAGGGCAATATTTGCGGGAGCTAATGTGATAATGCCCAATATGACATTAGCAGATGTAAGAAAAGAGTATCAGATATACAATAATAAACCAGGAATAGAGGATGATGCTCTAATTACAAAGTCTAAATTAGAAGAGAATTTATCCAAGGCAGGAATTGAGATTGGTTGGGGGGAATGGGGAGATCCTCAAGCCTATTTTGATAAATAGACTTGAAGATTTTTTAGAACTATTTTTTGTTTAGAGCCTTTTTTATGATTATCTCTAAATTTTTTTCTACTGCTTTTGCAGTGATAGTTGCTCCTGTGTAGCTATCTAAGTTAGCTTTTTTCTCTAAAACCTTCTCTGGCTTAAGACCATTCCAATTATCAAAGAAACCTTGACGATTAAGTCTATTTACATATCCAGTGCTTTCGTAATGACTTAGAAGTGCTACTTTTTTAATAACTTTATTATTGTCCATCACCACAATTATTGGAGTAGTATTATGATAGCCAATTATATCTTGCGAAAAAGGTTTACTAGATAGGGTGTAACCAATTTTTTTCCCGTTTTTATCTAAAATCTTAAACCATACATCACTCTCTTTTTCAACAGATGTAGCATCACTAAATACCGATTTAATTACCTCTAAACCAGAAATCTCTTTTAAAATAGGATTGTCTTTTCTTTGGTTATTTTGAGCAAAAGAGATTTGAACAATAATAAGTAGTGCAAAAATAAGGGTGCCAAGTTTTCTTTTCATTTTAATTAATTATATTAAAAAATAGAGAGCTGTCATAATTGGCAGCTCTCTAATTAGTTAGTTAATAGAGTATATACTATTTATACTCTTTGATTGCTGCCTGAGCTGCTGCAAGTCTTGCGATTGGAACTCTAAATGGAGAACATGAAACATAATTCATGCCAATTCTATGACAGAATTCAACTGATTCTGGATCTCCACCATGCTCACCACAAATACCCACTTTTAGCTTAGGGTTTGTATTTCTACCACCTTTAATACCCATTTCAACTAGTTTTCCTACGGTTGATTGATCTAAAGTTTGGAATGGATCGGCATCGATGATTTTTTTACTTAAGTAATCACCCATAAATCCTCCGATATCATCTCTAGAGAAACCAAATGTCATTTGAGTAAGGTCGTTAGTACCAAATGAGAAGAACTGAGCAGTATTGGCCATTTCATCGGCAAGCATTGCTGCTCTAGGAATCTCAATCATAGTACCATATAGGTAAGTAATTTTAAGATTGTATGCTTTCTCAACCTCTTTGTGAACTCTGTCGCAAATAACTTTTTGATTGTCAAGCTCTTTTACGGCAACAGTAACAGGTACCATTAGTTCTGGTTGTGGCTCATATCCCTCTTTAATCAACTCTGCTGTAGCTTCAAAGATTGCTCTGAATTGAGTCTCAGTGATTTCTGGATATGTTACTCCTAAACGCACACCTCTATGACCCATCATTGGATTGATCTCATGTAGAGAGTCTCCTCTTTTTTTAACATCTTCTAAAGATATTCCAAGTTCTTTTGCTAACTCTAATTGTTTGTCTTCTGTTTGAGGTACAAACTCATGCAAAGGTGGATCAAGAAGTCTGAAGGTAACAGGTTTTCCGTTCATTACTTTCATAGTCTCTTTTACCACATTCTTAATGAATGGCTCAAGCTCTTTAAGTGCACTTACTCTCTCAGTAGAAGATTTAGAAAGAATCATCTTTCTAAGCTTAGATAGAGGTTGTTCAGAATTTTGACCATAGAACATATGTTCAATTCTAAATAGACCGATACCCTCTGCTCCAAAGTTAATTGCATTTAGAGCATCTTCTGGAGTCTCTGCATTTGTTCTAACACCTAGTACTCTGTATTTGTCAACAATCTTCATGTACTCAATGAATCTAGGATTCTCGGAAGCATCCATTGTTTCAATAGCACTATCGTAAACAAAACCTTTACTACCATTTAAGCTAAATATAGCTCCCTCTGGGTAGGTTTTTCCATTAATGGTAAGGGTTTTCTCTTTAAGATTAATATGTAGAGCATCGCAACCAACTATACAACATTTACCCCATCCTCTAGCTACAAGAGCAGCGTGAGATGTCATACCTCCTCTGGCAGTTAATAATCCATCGGCAGCTCTCATTCCCTCTACATCTTCTGGATTTGTCTCCTCTCTTACAAGGATAACTTTCTCTCCTCTTTCATTTGCAGCTACAGCATCTTCTGCAGTAAATACAATTTTACCAACTGAACCACCAGGACCAGCTGGAAGACCTTTAGCAATAACATTAGCTGCTTTTTCAGAAGCAGGATCAAGTATTGGGTGAAGAAGTTCGTCTAACTGAGCTGGAGCAACTCTCATTACTGCAGTTTTTTCGTCAATTAGGCCCTCTTGAAGCATATCCATTGCCATGTTCAATGCTGCAACTCCTGTTCTTTTACCAACTCTACATTGAAGCATCCATAGTTTTCCATCCTGAATGGTAAACTCAATATCTTGCATATCTTTAAAGTGCTTTTGAAGACTTAATTGAATGTCATCAAGCTCTTTATATACAACAGGCATTGCTGTTTCTAATGAAGGCAAATGCTTATTTTGGTCATTTTTAGTAGATTCATTTAGTGGATTTGGTGTTCTGATACCAGCAACAACATCCTCACCTTGAGCGTTGATTAACCACTCTCCATAGAATTTGTTTTCGCCAGTAGCAGGGTTTCTAGAGAATGCAACACCGGTAGCAGAGTTGTCACCCATATTTCCAAATACCATTGCCTGAACGTTTACAGCTGTTCCCCACTCATCAGGAATATTTTCAATTCTTCTGTATGATATCGCTCTTTTTCCATTCCATGATTTGAATACAGCACTAATTCCACCCCAAAGTTGATCCATAGCATTGTCTGGGAATGGTTTGCCTAAAACCTCCTGTACTTTTGCTTTAAAAGCATCACAAAGTTCCATTAGATCTTCTGCAGTAAGATCGGTATCACCTTTATATCCTTTGCTGTCTTTTACAGAATGAAGCATTTTGTCCAATTGAACTCTGATGCCTTTTCCCTCTTCAGGGTCTATTCCTTCTGCTTTCTCCATAACAACATCGGAGTACATCATAATTAGTCTACGATATGCATCATAAACGAATCTTGGATTTCCTGTTTTTTTAATTAGACCAGGGATAGTATCAGAACAAAGACCAATGTTTAGAACAGTCTCCATCATTCCTGGCATTGAGCTTCTAGCTCCCGAACGGCAAGAAAGTAAAAGAGGATTCTCTTTATCTCCAAACTTAAGATCCATCACAGACTCTACTTGTCTTATAGCATTTTCTACTTCATCTTTAAGACCTTGTGGATAGGCCATATTGTTTGTGTAGAATTCTGTACAAGTATCAGTGGTGATAGTAAATCCTGCAGGAACTGGAATTCCTAAAGAACACATCTCCGCCAAGTTGGCTCCTTTACCACCAAGCAAATTCTTCATTTTGCCATCTCCTTCGGCACTCTTGCCTCCAAAGAAATAAACTCTTTTAATTTCTGACATAAAATATTTGTTTTCGGTTTATATTTTCTTATTTTAAAGGGTTGCAAATATAATAAAAAATTACAACAATTTCCCGGCTAACTCAGAGAGCTCACTTCTCTCTCCTTTTGTTAAATTAATATGGGCAAAAAGCTCTTGACCACACATTTTTTCTCCTAGGTGTGTTAACCCGTTTGAGTGTAAATCTAAGTAAGGAGAGTCAATCTGGTAAATATCCCCAGTAAAGACAAGTTTTGTTCCCTCTCCCGCTCTTGTGATTATAGTTTTTACTTCGTGAGGAGTCAGATTTTGAGCCTCATCTATTATAAAAAATACATTTGTTAAACTACGTCCTCTTATATATGCTAATGGCGAAATTAGAAGTTTTTCATTTTTTAGCATCTCTTCTATTCTAATTGCCTCTTTTGAGGATTGCTTAAATCCTCTTTTTATTACTGCAAGATTATCATAAAGTGGAATCATATATGGTCCTAATTTCTCCTTAATATCTCCAGGTAAAAATCCCATCTCTTGATTTTTTAGAGGAATTACTGGCCTTGATAGGAGTATTTGATCAAACATCTCCTCTTGAGCTAGTGCCGAGGCTAACGCTAGTAAGGTTTTACCAGTTCCAGCTGTTCCGGTAAGAGATATTAATTTTATTTCTGGGTTAAGAAGGGCGTCCATCGCAAAAGCTTGTTCGTCGTTTCTAGGCTCAATGCCATAGGCTCTCTCTTTTTTTACTCCAAAAAGAGATTTAGTACGACTACTATATCTTGCTAATACCTTTTTATCTTTTGCACTATTATAGATTTTAAACAATTGATTGCAAAAGGGCTTGTCAATATTAAATTCTTTTATAGGTATTCCTTGGTCTTTATAGAACAGCTCTTGCATTGCCAGATCTGATGCACCATGAATAGTAATTACCTCTTTTTTTATATTTTCTACTTTTTCGTCTGTAACTCTGTCTGTAAGATAATCTTGAGCCATTAAATGAAGAGCCTTTGCCTTCATCCTTAGGTTAATATCTTTAGTGACTAAAACAACTTCTCTATCAGGATTTTTGCTTTGCAACCACTCTGTGGTAGATAATATACGATGATCTTGTGTGTCGTCAAAAAGAGACATCCCCATTTTTTCACTAAAGGGGTGTCCAAGCTCTACTTTAATTACCCCTCTTCCTGTGCCTAAAGAGACGCCTTTGTCAAAAAGTTGATTATCTGTGATTTTGTCAAGTTCTCTAACAAACTCTCTTGCATTGAAGTTAATAGAGTCATTTCCTTTTTTGAATTTATCCAACTCCTCTATAACAGCAATGGGAATGACAATGTCATTCTCTTGAAAATTGTAGATGGCACTAAAGTCATGTAAAATAACATTTGTGTCAAGAACAAAAATTTTGGGTTTTTTCTTCTTTGCCATAGTGCTTTGTATTTAATGACAATTACTTCTTAGTATTTAGAATCCATTTATATCCATTTGTAAATAGGTCTAACCAAGGAGTTATATCGTCGGTTTGTCTTTGATTTGGATAGTGAGCCCAGTTGTGAGGATAGAGACATCTCTCTGGATGAGGCATCATTGCCAAGTGACGTCCATCATTGCTACATACTGCAGCTGTTGATTCTGGAGATCCGTTTGGATTAGCTGGATATTGACCAAAATTATATTTAATCGCTATGTTATAATTATTTATATCTGAAGGGAAATAGAATTTACCCTCTCCATGAGCAACCCATATGCCAAGTGATGAGCCCTCTAATGATTTAAGTAAGATAGATGGTGACTCTTGAATAGTAACTCCAACAAATGCGCTCTCATATTTTTTGCTATTATTGTGATGCATCTTTGGAGACTCTTCTCTGTTATCTGGTGTAATTAGCCCAAGCTCTGCCATCAATTGGCAGCCATTACAAACACCAAGGCTTAGAGTATCCTCTCTAGAGTAGAAATTCTCAAGTGCCTGAGATGCTCTTTGATTGTATAGAAATGCTCCAGCCCATCCCTTTGCAGAACCTAGAGTATCGGCATTTGAAAACCCTCCTACAAAAACAATCATATTAACATCTTCTAAATTCTCTCTTCCACTGATAAGATCTGTCATATGGACGTCCTTAACGGTAAATCCAGCAAGGTGCAGAGCCCACGCCATCTCTCTATCTCCGTTAGAACCTTTTTCTCTTATTATGGCAGCAGTAACTCTCTTATTGCTAGATTTAATTTGAGTTTCTTTAAGACCATTGAAATTAGATGGGAATCTATATTGTAGCGGTTGATTTTTGTAATTGTTGAATCTTTCAGTTGCAAGCTTCTCACCGACCTGATCTATATCCAACATATATGAAGGCTTAAACCACAGATCTCTATACTTGTCTATATCTAATTTAATGGTATTCTCTCCATGTCTAATTGTAGCAAATCTCTG
The DNA here is from genome assembly GCA_001603425.1 of Bacteroidales bacterium Bact_08. Classification (GTDB taxonomy): domain Bacteria; phylum Bacteroidota; class Bacteroidia; order Bacteroidales; family UBA932; genus Bact-08. Next base: position 6,923 of record LUYZ01000069.1, on the reverse strand, counting down.
ACTAGATGTAGTTCCAATAAGAGTGTATTGTATATTATTATCAATTAATTTAGAGACTACGCTTTTAAGTTTATCATCGGCAACTTGAATTACAATAGCACTCTCCTCTGAGAATAAAATATTTAAAAGATTAGATTTTAGATCAGTTAAATCTATATCTATGCCCCCTTTACAATTAGCAAAATTCATCTCTAATAGTGTGGTGATTAGCCCTCCTGTAGATACATCATGGCCAGCCAATATCTCTCTGCTATTGATCAAATCTTGTACAACATTAAAGCATTCTTTGAAATAGGGAGCATTTTTAATATCTGGAGTTCTCTGTCCAAGTTTTGAATATACTTGAGCATATGCACTTCCTCCAAGCTCAAAAGTTATCTCATCTAATTTATTGAATGGAATGTATAGTAAAGTGCTAGGTGTCTCAGTGTCTATAACTGGCTCAATTGTTTTTGTGATATCGGTCACTTCACAAACAGAGGATACTATTAGTGTACCAGGTGATATTACTTTGCTGCCATCTGGATATTTTTGGGTCATAGATAGGGAGTCTTTTCCCGTTGGAATATTTATTCCAAGCTCTATTGCAAAATTACTTGCAGACTCAACCGCGTTATATAGTTTGGTATTTTCGCCAGGGTTATTACATGGCCACATCCAGTTTGCCGATAGAGAAACTCCCTCTATTTTACTTTCTATAGGTGTCCATATCAAATTTGTTAGTGTCTCAGCAATTGCCATTCTACTACCTGCTCTTTCATCAATAAGGGCAATTGATGGCGCATGCCCGATGGATGTAGCCATTCCCTTTTTGCTCCCATATCCTATTTCTACAACACCTAAGTTGTTTAAAGGAAGTTGTATTTCACCAGCTGTTTGCTGTTTTGCTATTAGACCTGTTACACTTCTATCTACCTTGTTGGTTAACCAATCTTTACATGCTACAGATTCTAGTTGAAGAACAAGTTCTAATGAATGTTCGATATCTCTATTGTTATCGACCTCCTCCCAGTTATTCAAAATAGTAGTATCGGTAAGAACTGTTTTGGGTGTAGATCCAAACATATCTTCTAAGTTAAGATCTATAGGGGTCTCTTTAGTAATAGAGTCTTGTAATGTGAATTTTTTATTATTGGTTGTTTCACCAATTACATAGAAAGGGGCTCTCTCTCTTTGCGCAATAGCCTCTATTTGACTACAGTTTTCAGAAGAGACAACCATCCCCATTCTCTCTTGAGACTCGTTGCCAATGAGCTCTTTTGCCGATAGGGTAGGGTCTCCTTTAGGTAGTTTTCCTATATCGATTAACCCTCCGGTCTCCTCAACTAATTCCGAAAGGCAGTTTAAATGCCCTCCAGCTCCATGATCATGTATTGATATAATAGAGTTGTTGTTACTCTCAGCTAAAGATCGTATTGTATTATATACCCTCTTTTGCATCTCTGGATTTGATCGCTGAACAGCATTAAGCTCAATTGAATTATTGAACTCCCCTGTAGCAACAGAAGATACTGCTCCCCCGCCCATTCCAATTCTATAATTATCTCCGCCAAGTAATACTATTTTATCTCCAACTTTTGGAACGTCTTTAAATGCATAATCTTTTTTTGCATATCCAATTCCTCCTGCTTGCATTATTACTTTATCGTATCCAAATTGAATATCATTATTACTATACTCGTAAGTTAATAATGAACCACATATTAAGGGCTGTCCAAATTTATTTCCATAATCGCTTGCTCCGTTAGAAGCCTTAATTAAAATCTCTTTTGGAGTTTGGTATAGCCATTTTCTAGGAGCTTTTTGTTCCCATATTTTATTATCGGGATCGAGTCTTGGGTATGAAGTCATATAGACAGCAGTACCTGCTATTGGGAAAGATCCTTTTCCACCAGCAATCCTATCTCTAATCTCTCCACCAGAGCCAGTTGCTGCTCCATTAAATGGCTCTACAGTGGTAGGGAAGTTATGAGTTTCTGCCTTTAGTGAGATAACAGTTTCAGAATTTGATGTTGTAAACTCAGAAGGAGCATCTCCTTTAATCGGATAAAATAGCTCTACCTGAGGGCCCTTCAAAAAAGCACAGTTATCTTTATATGCCGATACTATTTTATTTGGATTCTCTTTTGATGTTTTTTTAATTAAAGAGAAGAGCGAAGACTCTCTCTCTACACCATCAATAACAAAGACTCCGTTGAATATTTTGTGTCTACAATGTTCTGAATTTACTTGAGAAAAACCAAATACTTCACCATCGGTAAGTGGTCTTTGTAGCTTTATACTAAGATTTTTAAGGTAATCGATCTCTTCTTGATTAAGAGCAAGACCCTCTTTATTATTATACTCCTCAATATTCTCTATTTCCAACACAGGTTCAGCAGTTTTATCGGTGTCAAATATTGATTGATCTAGTCTTTGATAAAGCCTTTGGAGCATTTTATCATATTTAGCATCTATGTTGTCAACTCGATAAAACTCCTCAATTCTCTCAATTTCACCAATATTCATATTTTTTGCAATTTCAACTGCCGATGTGCTCCATGGAGTTATCATCTCTTTTCTAGGACCAATAAATATTCCATCTAAAGATGTGTTTGGCAATAATTTTGCATTGTTAAACAGCCACTCAAGTGCCTTTATACTCTCTTTTGATAATTCAGATTTAGTTTTAACCGCCAGAACAGGCCCGTTTTGTGCAATAAAGAATGAAATCATAGGAAATAATAAGGTGTAAATTAATTTACAAAAGTACGGCATTTTGGTCAATAATTGAAAAATAATTGCTGCCTTTAACCTTTTTGTGATATTTATTTTTGAAATTTGTGGTAGTAAAAGTAAAACATTAACAGATATATTAATTTAAGAATAAATTGAGGATGGATAATAGTATTGATATAGAATATAATAGAGTAACTGAGTTTTTGTTTAATCAATTTCCCTCATATCAACAGGTTGGTAAAATAGCGTATAAAGAGGGTCTTGATTCAATGATACTTTTTGATAAGAGATTAAATTGCCCTCACAAAAGGTTTAAGACTATCCACGTAGCAGGAACTAATGGGAAGGGCTCAGTTAGTCATATGTTAGCATCAGTTTTAATGGAGCTAGGATTAAAAGTTGGATTGTATACTTCGCCTCATCTAATAGATTTTAGAGAAAGAATTAAGATTAATGGAAGCATGATATCAAAAGAGGGTGTTGTTGAGTTTGTTGACGAGCACAAAGAGTTTATGATATCTAATAAGAGCTCTTTTTTTGAAATAACAACTGCGATTGCTTTTAACTATTTTGCCAAAGAGAGTGTGGATATAGCTGTTATTGAGACTGGATTGGGAGGAAGGTTAGACTCCACAAATATTATCTCTCCTATATTAAGTATTATTACAAACATATCATTGGATCATTGTGAACATTTGGGTTATAGCGTTAGAGATATTGCACACGAAAAAGCAGGCATAATTAAAAAAGGGACGCCAGTTGTGATTGGTGAGTATACCTCTGTTTCTAAAGAGGTATTTAGTATGATTGCTGATAAATTGGAGTCTAAAGTTTTATTTGCGCAAGATTGTATATTTAGCGATCTCTCATTAAGCGATTATACGTTAGATTTAAAAGGAGAGTGTCAATTATATAACTTAAGAACAGTACTAACAGCATTATCTGAATTGTCTCTTAATTATTCTTTTATACAAAAAGTTGAGGATAGGTGGAGTGATATTAACATTAGAAAAGGTCTATCTATGGTCATCTCAAATACAGGATTAAGAGGTAGATGGGAGAAAATATCGTCTAATCCCGATATTATCTGCGATACTGGACACAATTTTGCAGGCCTTTCTCTTGTTTTTTCTCAACTAAAAAGAGAGAATTATGATAGATTATTTTGTGTAATAGGGCTAACTGCAGAGAAAGATATAGATAAAATTCTAGGTATTTTACCCCGAATGGCATATTATCTATTTACCAAAGCACAAACAAATAGGGCATGTGACCCATGTTATATAGAAAATAAAGCAAAGAATCTTGGTCTTGATGGAGAGGTTTGTGATAACGTAGAGAGAGCTATAGAGAGATTTTATGAAATTTACAAAAAAGGAGATCTCCTATTTATTGGTGGTAGTACATTTGTGGTAGCAGATGCTTTGAAATTTTTTGAAAAAAAATGATTTTTTTTTGGAGGTTAAAAAAATCTACATATCTTTGCACTCCCAAACGGAAACAATGGGGTTGACAAAATGAAAAAGGGAGCATAGCTCAGTTGGTTTAGAGCATCTGCCTTACAAGCAGAGGGTCGGGGGTTCGACTCCCTCTGCTCCCACAAAAAAGAGGTCGTCTTTTAAGATGACCTCTTTTTTTATATAGCCCACTCTCATCTCTCTTGCACCCCACTCTCATCTCTCTTACACCTCACTCTCTTACACCTCACTCTCGAAACTGTAACATAAGTTTTTACCTATTTTATTGATAGTTTTTGAGGAAAAGGACGAGGACTGTTTGACGAACGACAGTGAGGAGTTCCGCAGTTCCCGAAAAAACAGAAAAGAAAATAGGTGCCTCTGAAAAAACTTCGTTACAGTAAGAGAGTGAGGTGTAAGCAACCAAGCATCATAAGTAGTATGATGTAAGCCAGCAAGCATCATAAGTAGTATGATGTAAGCCAGCAAGCATCATAAGTAGTATGATGTAAGCAACCAAGCATCATAAGTAGTATGATGTAAGCCAGCAAGCATCATAAGTAGTATGATGTAAGCAACCAAGCATCATAAGGTAGTATGATGTAAGCCAGCAAGCATCATAAGGTAGTATGGTGTAAGCCAGCAAGCATCATAAGGTAGTATGATGTAAGCCAGAAAACATCATAAGTAGTATGATGAAAACAAAATTAAGATTTAGGATACTCAATTCTGGAATGATAAATCTGCTCAATCTTACTCTTAAACACCTCTTTAATAATAGTAATCTCCCTGATAGTTATATCAGACTCAATAAGCTGAACATCAAGAACCCTCTCATCAATTATAGTATCAACCAAATCAGAAATAGTATCCCTATTGTAAACAGGAAGAGTCCTAGAAGCAGCCTCTATAGAATCGGCCATCATCACTATAACATGCTCTTTATACTTAGGAAGTATGCCATTATAAGTAAAATTCTCAATATTATCTACATCTCCACCCTCTTGTAGATATTTGTTGTAAAAATAGAGAGTTTGAGACCTACCATGATGAGATAAAATAAAATCGATAATGATCTGAGGCAAATTATTCTTTTTAGCAATTTCAACACCCTGGTCTACATGAGAAATAATAAGCTGAGCACTCTGATTTGCCGATAACTCTTTATGGATATTCTTACCCCCTTCTGGAATATTCTCAATATAAATAGATGGATTTGCCATTTTTCCAATATCGTGGTATAATGACCCAACCCTAGCCAGAAGAGCATAAGCACCAATCTCCCTTGCTGCACTCTCTGCAAGACTAGCCACCTGAAGAGAGTGGTGAAAAGTCCCAGGAGCCTTATCGGCAAGCTCTCTCAATAGTTTAGAGGTAGCATCGGAAAGATCTCTTAATCTAGAGTTAGAGACTAGCCCAAATACTTTTTCGAAAATAAATAGAAAAGGATACGCAGCATATACGAAAATAGAGTTCCATAAAAATATTGTAAAATACTCACTATTTATAGATTCTAAAGTGCCATCTTCTATGAATCGAAATGAGATATATAGCAGAGATAACATCCCAAATATGATAACTGAGTTAAGAAACTGAAGCCAACCCTTATCCCAAAATTGGAATGTGTATATTATAAGTATTCCAGAGATAAGATTTAAGAAAAAAAGTTCAAAACCACCGGGAGCTATAAATATTAAAGGGAGCAATATTATAGTATAGATTGGCGGAATTAACCGAGATGTAAAGAAAGATGTTAAGTATAGAGCAAAAACACTGTATGGTACTACATAAAGCATCTTAGTGCCATATTCTAAAACAAATACTGTTATTACCACAGACAATATTAAGAGTGATAATATAAACGTAACTTTATGGACCTCTTTAAGAATCTCTTTTTTCATAAAAAATAGAGAGATATAAAGAAGGAAAACTAAAGAAATAGATATGACTAGATGCCCTAATTTAAGTATAAATAGGTTTCCATAAAACCCCATTGAATATTCATATTCTGCCTTGAATGAATCCAAAATTTGCTCTGTTTCTGCAGTGATCAACTCTCCTTTAGATACAACGAGTTGTCCAGTATATATAACACCTTTTGTGGGAGAAATAGATAAAATTGCCTCTTTAATGTAGTTTTGTGTTGCAGTAATATCATATATTATATTAGGAATGATCTGTGAATTACTTATGATATTGGTAATAGTTGATATACTCTTTTCTTGCTCAAGAAAGTTTTGGGAGGCTATTATTTTTATGATTTGTTCTGTTGCCTCTTGTGCCGAAATCATCTCAATAGGGACAAGTTTTTTTTCTGAGCCCTTAATAATAATAGCCCCAGTCTTATAAAGAGAGCTATCAGGCTGTTCGTTAACGACTCCTCTGGAATAAATCTCTTTAATTATTTTAAATATTTTTTCTCTAGAAATAGAGTCTATTGACTGCTCATTAAGTAACTTGTCAATCTCCTTAATATAAGAGTTACATACTCCCTCTTTATAGATAAAATGAGGCAAAGCATCGGCAACAATCTGCTCTCTTTCTCGTCTAATCTCTGAGTTGCTTTTTAGAATAGGAAAATCTATTGGTGAAACTAAAGTTTCATAGACCCATGGTCTGCCTCTTTGGTATTCATATTTAAACTTCCCTTTGTTGGGGAATAGAGCTACAATTATAATAACTGTTAAAACTAAATTTAAAATTAAAAGTAGTTTTTTTTGATCTATCTTATAATTCATTACGATACTA
>LUYZ01000068.1 GCA_001603425.1 Bacteroidales bacterium Bact_08 | reverse complement strand
GTGTTTAATAATGATTTCGAAAAAATAGCAGATTATATTGGAACTTTGGCCGATAGAGCTAATCCTTTTGAAATTAGAGTAGAGGGTCCTGTAGATATGGGTGAGAAATATGCTCAAATTGAGGGTCTTAAAATAATTAGAGAACATATAGAGAGAAAGGGAATTAATGCACAGATTGTTGCAGATGAGTGGTGTAATACATTAGAGGATATTAAAGAGTTTGTAGCACATAAAGCTGGACATATGGCTCAGATCAAAACTCCAGATTTAGGTGGTATTAACAACTCAATTGAGGCAGTAATTTATTGTAAAGAGAATGGAATGGGTGCTTATTTGGGAGGAACATGCAACGAGACCAACAGATCGGCAGAGGTTTGTGCTCACGTGGCTATGGCAACTTCTCCAATTCAGTATCTTGCTAAACCAGGAATGGGTGTAGATGAGGGATATATGATTGTATTCAATGAGATGAATAGAATACTTGCCCTTAAAGACGTACTATAGTTTTACATTTAAAAATAACACAATGGAAGAAATTAGAATTCTCTCTCCAACAGCAATTTTAGGATATGGATTCCCTATGGACTCATTTATTGAGGGGATGAAAAGAAAACCGCATGTAATAGCTGTAGATGCTGGTTCAACAGATCCAGGTCCATATTATTTGGGTGCAGGTATCTCATTTACAGATAAAAACTCTGTAAAAAGAGATTTAGAGATTATGATTCCAGCTGCTTTAGAAGCCAAGATTCCAGTAATAATTGGTACTGCAGGTGGTTGTGGTGGTAGACCTCATGTTGAATTCAATTTAGAGATAATTAAAGAGATAGCAAAAGAGAAGGGTTTAAACTTTAAACTTGCTGTAATTCAGTCTGAATTTGAGAAAGAGGATATTAAAGAAAAATTAGCACAAGGGCTAATATCTCCACTATTTCCTGCAAAAGAGATAACTGAGCAGGATGTAGAGGATACAGTTAGAATTGTTGCTCAAATGGGAGAAGAGCCTTTTATTAAAGCGTTAGAAGAGGGTGCCGATGTTATTTTAGCTGGTAGATCATATGACCCATCTGTCTTCTCTGCATTGGCAATAAAAGAGGGTTTTGATAAGGGTCTAGCAATACATTTAGGTAAAATTTTGGAGTGCGCAGCAATTGCAGCTCTTCCTGGCAGTGGAAGTGACTGTATGTTTGGTTATCTTCAAAAGGATTGCTTTATTCTAGAACCTCTATCTCCTCTAAGAAAGTGTACTACACTATCAGTTGCGGCACATACCCTTTATGAGAAGACAAATCCTTATATATTACCAGGTCCTGGAGGTGCAATTAACCTTCATGAATCTAAATTTGAACAGATTTCTGACAATATGGTTAAAGTATCTGGCAGTAAGTTTGTTCCAACAGAGGAGTATTTTGTTAAATTAGAGGGAGTTAGAAAAGTTGGATATAGAACAATATCATGCGCAGCTGTTAAAGATCCAATAATGATATCTAAAATTGATGAAATAGCTCAGAGCGTAAAAGATAGAGTTATTAACAATTTTGAGCATTATGGAATTACTGATTTCTTTTTAGATTTTAAAATCTATGGTAAGAATGGCGTAATGGCAATGTTTGATAATATTGAGGAGAGTGTAGGACATGAGCTTTTAATTATTATTGAGGCTGTTGCCGATACTCAAGAGAAGGCAAATACAATTTGTGGTTTTGCAAGAAGTACAATGCTACATTTTGGATATGAAGGTAGAATATCTACAGCGGGTAATTTAGCTTTCCCATTCTCTCCATCGGATTGTAAAGTTGGTGAGGTATATGAGTTTAGCGTCTATCATCTACTAAAAGTTGATGATCCTGCGGCTCTATTCCCAATTTCATACATAGATTTTAAAGAAGGTAAATAAAAAGGGGGCATAAAATGGAATACAAATTAACTGATGTTGCTTCTGTAATTAGAAGTAAAAACTCTGGTCCTTATGAACTTACTTTTGATATAATTTTTAAAGATTTTGAAATGTATCAAAAAGTAAAAGAGGCAAATGTAATTAATGAGAAGGTATTTGCTCCTCTTTATAATATTCCAGAGTCAGATATTATAAGTCTTGTATATTTCGATCCAGCAAAAGCTGTTAAAATTACTATTATAAGACCAATATCTTCTGGTGCTTTAGGAGAGACCGATGTTTATGGAGCTCAGCAACACGCTCCATTAATGAAACTAAAGTTTCAATTATAAAAAAGCTGTTATGCGTAACCTAATTCAGGAATACTCTGTATCCTCTCAGTATTTTGCACCGAGAGGTAGAGAGCGCCTGATGTTTTTGGGACAACAGATCTCTCAAAGACATCTGAATTATAACGATAGGTTAATTGGCATAGTTGGAGATGCAGGCTCTGGTAAATCATCCCTTATAAAAGGGATGTTTCCAGGGCTTGAATTATCTAATGATGACGATGTTCTAAATCCACGAAAAATTATGCAGGTTAGAGACTCTTTAGAGGATCTGCATGAGGCAGCTTCTTACCATTTGGATATGAGGTTTCAGATGGCCTTTACTCAAATGTTTGAAGTTGTAGATTTTGTTAATAGAATGTTGGCTGCAAAAAGGAGAGTGATTGTTGAACACTTTGATTTATTGTATCCTGCACTACAGAAGAACGCCGATATAATTGTTGGAATTGGTGAAGAGATTATTGTGACTAGACCCAGCATTTTTGGACCACTACCTCAGAGTATATATACTATTGTTCATAAGTCTCTGAAGTATAGAAAGATGGCTCATACGGTTGAGGATGTGACAATGGAGATTCTTAAAACCGAATTTGGAATAGGTTATGATGAGTATTTTAGTTCAGATATTAGAAAGGGCTTTTTATTAAAGTTCTTTAGAGAAAGAGAGCTTGATTTTGATAGACTTTCAGATTTGATTAAAGAGAGACTCTCTCAAAATTTAGATGTCTCCTATTTTGACGAAGATCATATTAAGATTGGACAGGAGGTAGTTAGTTGTGATGGGCCAAGATTGCATATTACAAATACAAACCAAGTTGAGAGTTTTGATCTGGTAAAGAAATTTATTAGAGATCCAAAATCCAATACCTACTGTTTAGTTGGTCTTATTGGCAATAACCTAAATGAACTAGAGAATAGAAATACTATTAATTTCTTGATGAGAAAAGATTAATTATGAGAGTAATAAATACAAACGATATTACAAACCTTGTAGAGAGACTATCTATTGAAGCCAATTGTCACTTGACTTCTGATATATATAAAAGTTTTGGAGCCGCTATCAATAGAGAGAAATCTACATTAGGCAAAGAGATTCTATCTACATTGATAAAAAATGCAGATATAGCAAGAGAGGGTCTTAATCCTATATGTCAAGATACTGGGATGACAGTGGTTTTTGTAACTATGGGGCAAGACATATCTATCCAAGGTGGGTATATAGAGGATGCGATAAATATGGGAGTAAGGAGAGGTTATGATAAGGGGTTTTTAAGAAAATCTGTAGTAAAGAGCCCAATTGATAGAGAGAATACTAAGGACAATACACCTGCAATAATTCATTATGAAATTGTTCCTGGTGACCAATTTCACATAACAGTTGCTCCCAAAGGATTTGGTAGTGAAAATATGAGCCAACTAAAAATGTTAAAACCAAGCCAAGGTGTAGAGGGTGTTAAGGAGTTTGTTATCAAAACAGTCTCAGAAGCTGGTGCAAATCCATGTCCACCAATAATTGTTGGAGTTGGCATAGGAGGCACAATGGAGAAAGCTGCATTTTTAAGTAAAAAGGCTCTTTTAAGGCCTGTTGGAGAGCATAATTCAGATCAACTAATAGCAAACTTAGAGAAGGAGTTATTAGAGTCTATAAATAAATTGGGTATTGGACCTGCTGGATTTGGAGGCTCAACTACGGCTCTTAGTGTTAATATATTAACTTATGCAACACATATTGCAGGACTGCCTGTATCTGTAAACATTGGTTGTCACGCAACAAGACACGCAGAGGGCTCACTTTAATTTAATTATTGCAAATATGAACGAGAGAATAGAGTTAAAAGCACCCTTCACAGATAATGATATTTTAAACTTGAAGGCAGGAGATATGGTATATATCTCTGGAATAATTTATACAGCCAGAGATGCTGCACATAAGAAGATGTGTGAAATGATAAAAGATGGTGCCGATATGCCTTTTGATTTTGCAGGTGCGGTTGTTTACTATGCTGGTCCTTGTCCTGCAAAACCAGGTAAGCCAATAGGCTCTGTTGGCCCTACAACAAGTGGTAGAATGGATCTTTACTCCCCAATGTTAATTGAAAAGGGGTTAAAAGTTATGATTGGAAAAGGTCTTAGGAGTCAAGAGGTAATTGACTCAATTGTTAAACACTCAGGAGTTTATTTTGCAGCTATAGGTGGTGCAGCTGCTCTAATGGCTCAGAGTGTGGAGTCTGCACAAGTCATTGCATTTGAAGAGTTGGGTACCGAGGCTGTACGTAGATTAGAGGTAAAGAATCTGCCAGTAATAGTTGCTATTGATTCTAAAGGAAACAATATGTATCAAACGGGTAGAGAGGAGTATCAGGAGATTTAATTTTTTTTACATAATTTCTGTTTAAACATTTGGCGATATCTGTTGTTTAATTTATTTAAACACAGCATCGCCATATGTATTTTAAATTTCAAATTAAATTTGAGTATATTATTATTGCTCTTTATCTTTTGTTAGGGCTGTTGTGGATACTTTATTCCGATAATTTTGTTCACGCTATCTCTAGCGATCCAAGAGTTATTACTCAAATTCAAACCTATAAAGGTTTTGGTTTTGTTTTTGTGTCTGCATTACTCTTTTTCTTTTTAATCAAAGCTCACCTAAGCAAGCTAAGATCGGCCAGAGAGAAAGCCAAAGAGAGTGATAGAATGAAATCTGCATTTCTTGCAAATGTTAGTCATGAATTTAGAACACCAATGAATGGTATTTTGGGCTTTTCTGAACTACTAAAAAATACGGATATTTCGGAAAAAGAGAGAGAGGAGTATTTTAATATCATTCAAAAAAGTAGTGAGAGGTTGCTTCTTTTAATAGATGATCTAATTACAATATCAAAAATTGAATCTGGTCAATTTAAAACAGTAAATAGTGCTTTTAATATCAACGAGATGCTCGCCTATGTGGGCTCTGTTTTTAGCCCCATAGCCAATGAGAAGGGGCTTGGTTTTAATGTTGAATATATACAAGACGATTCTCCAATAATATGTACAGATAAGGAGAAACTTACATCTATGTTCAATTATTTAATTAGAAATGCAATTAAATTTACCGATAGTGGAGAGATCTCTATTGGGGCAACCATAGTAAAAGATGGGGTTGAGTTTTTTGTAAAAGACACTGGTATTGGAATCCCTAAAGATAAACAAGATGCAATATTTAGTAATTTTGTGAGAGGAGATCTATCCTTATCTAATCCATATCAAGGGATAGGATTGGGGCTGCCTCTTACAAAATCTATTGTTAACTCTGTTGGAGGAACAATAAAAGTAGATAGTGACTCAGGAAAGGGTTCTATTTTTCTTATTTTTATTCCTAAAGGTTATATTTGTGACAGTTTATAACCTCTAATATTTTATAAAAGATGAAAAGAGCCATTATTTTATCTGTTTTAACAGTTATTTTCTTTACATTTTTGAGTTCATGCAGTTCTCAGGAGATTGATGTAAAGCCTTTTAAGTTCGCCTATTTAGCAGATACTCATATTTCTGATGTAATTACTAATGTAGAGGATCTAGAGTTGTCCATAGATGACATTAATTCGCTAGAAGATATCGATTTTGTTATTTTTGCTGGTGATATTACCGAGTTTGGTTCGGACGAAGAGATTCTATTAGCTAAAGAGATAATTGATAGATTAAAAATTCCATATTATGTTGTATCAGGTAATCATGATTCTAAGTGGAGTGAGAGTGGGTGTAATACTTTTTTAAATGTTTTTGGATATGAAGTCTTTGATTTTGAGTTTAATGGGGTTAGGTTTTTAGGAACTAATTCAGGGCCCAATATGAGAATGGCTCCTGCACTTGTACCAAGAGAGAGTATGGTATGGTTAGATTCTGTTACCAATAGTGTGAATAAAAACACTCCAGTAATATTTGTCAATCACTACCCTCTAGATAATGCTATGTTAAACTATAAAGATGTGATTGAGAAGTTAAGAAGAACAAACATTCAGCTCTCTATGTGTGGTCATGGTCATAATAATAAGAGTTTAGATTTTGATGGTATACCAGGTATTATGGGAAGGTCTAACTTGAGAGGAGGGAAGGTTGCTGCTGGTTACCCGGGATATAATATTGTATCAATAGCAGGAGATTCTATTACTTTTGCCACAAGAAGTAACGGAGTTACTCAAGAACCATGGCATACTATGAGAATGGTTAAGAGAGTAGACAATCCAAATACCATTGAGAACTACTTACCAGATTCAGTTGCTGAGTCAATGGATATTATAAATAGAGATTCTCCTGTGAGTGTTGTATGGGAGTTTCAAGATGTATCAGACATAGGTTCAGCGCCTTATTACTCAAATGGAGTTGTGTTTATTTCTAATTCAGCTGGTTATATTAAGGCATTAGATTTTAATGATGGGTCTGTTAAGTGGGAGTTTAAAACAGGAGGTAAGATATACTCCTCTCCAATAGTAGATGTCAATGAAGGTGTGGTGATTGTAGGTTCTACAGATAATTATATTTATGGAGTAGATGCCTCTAATGGTCAGTTGAGATGGAAGAATAGTGCAAACAAGAGTGTACTAGGTTCTGCTGCGATACATAATGGATTGGCATTTATTGGTGCTTCTGATGGAACTTTTAGAGCTATTGATGTGAAAACAGGTGAGACAAGATGGATCTATGATCAAATAAAGGGTTTTATTGAGGCTAAGCCTTGGGTAGATAATCAGGGTGTTTATATAGGTGATTGGGCAAATATGGTTTATGCCTTTGATCCTGTTACAGGTGATCTTAAGTGGACATGGACCAATAGAAGAGGAAGAGGTCTCTCTGCAGCTGCCGTATGGCCAGTTAAAGCAAACGGAAAGTTATTTGTGGTTACACCAGAAAGAAGAGTTCATGCAATTGATGCTTCAAATGGCAAAGAGCTTTGGAGTGCTAGAGGTGGACGTGAAGCAATAGGCTTATCCGAGGATTTATCGGCAGTTTATATTAAAACAATGCAAGATACAGTTATAGCATTTGATACTAGATCTTATAATCGAAGAGATTCATCTCCAATTAAGATTTGGGAATCTCATGCAGGGTATGGTTATGAGATAGCTCCTTCTCCAATAACAAGTGGCTATGGTATGGTCTTTATTCCAACAGATAAGGGTGATATATTTAGTTTAGATGCACAGGATGGCTCTTTTTTGTGGAGATATAAAATGTCGATAGCGTTGATTAATTATGTTAAGCCTGTTGGGAATAATAGGTTATTAGTAACATCTATGGATGGAAAGGTATCATTGTTGCAATTATAAAATTTAATTGATATATTTATATCATAAACCAAATTAAACCAATTTATTATGGAACCTAAAATAGTAAAAAAGGCTCCTTTTGTTGTGGATTTACAAGAGGGACAAAGATATTTTTGGTGTGCATGTGGAATGAGTTCTTCTCAGCCATTTTGTGACGGATCTCATAAAGGAACAGGAATAACGCCAGTGGCCTTCACTGCGTCAAAAAGTGAAAAAGCGTATTTGTGTGGATGTAAACATACAAAAACACCTCCTTTTTGTGATGGATCTCATAATAAACTTTAGTATTAAAAATAAGAGTAATATAGTGGGGTGCTGCATAAATGTAGCGCCCTTTTTTATATAAAATTTGGCATATTAAAAAAAACATCTACCTTTGCACATACCAATCGGTAGGTATGTTTTAATTACTTTTATGGATACTAGAGAATTAATAATAAATGAGTCTTATAAACTATTTCTTTTGAAAGGTTATAAAGAGGTCTCTTTAAAAGATATAGTTGAGAAGGTTGGCCTAACAAAAGGGGCTTTTTATCATCATTTTAAGAGTAAAGATCAACTTTTTCTTGAGATTGCAGATGGACTTTTAGTTGAGAGTCAGAATAAGATATATCATTCACTACCAACAGATTCTCTAAAAGCTTTTTTGAATTTATATCTTGAGAGAGTAGTTGCATATGTAGACTATTTTAAATCGATTTTAATAGTGGATGGAGAGTCTACTCAAGGGATTGCCTTTTTTAATATTATGTTTGATGCACTTAAGTTGGTGCCAGGTTTTGATAAAAAGATGAGAGATGTTCATACATTTGAAAGAGAGTTGTGGTGTAAGGTGGTTTCTAATGCACGTAAAAATGGTGAAATATCTTCTAATATGAGTGATATGCAAATAGCTAGACTATTTATTAGTATAACTGATGGTATTGGTCTCCATATGATTTTAGAGGGTAGAATGGATGATGTCCCAGCAGAGATTTTCTCTTTAATGGTAGGTCTTTATAATCACATAAAGAGATAAAAAAAATTTGACACAACACATACCTAATGGTAGGTATGTATCTGTATAATAATTATATATAATATATGAAATGTAAATTGTTAATTGTAGTTGCCATTATTTTTAATTCAATCTATGCACAATCACAAGATTATGCAATAAAACTCAACTTAGATACAGCTATTGAGATGGCTTTAAATAATGGAGCAGAGATGCGTATCGCTATTTTGGATGTAGAGAGGGCGCTAATGGATAAAAAAAGTAATAACTCTGTAGGGCTACCAAGTGTTAGTTTGTATAGTAATTTTAATCACTATTATGCAATTCCAAAAATGATTGTTCCAGGAGAGATTTTTAATAAAGAGGGTAATATCCCAGTTGAATTTGGAACTAAGTTTGATTGGAATAGTGGATTGAAATTCAACCAATTGATATATAGTTACTCTTTTAGAAAAAGCAAAGAGATAATGGATAATTTAGTCTCTTTATCTAGAAGGTCTCTAGAACTCCAAAGAGATGAGGTAATATATAGTGTATCTTCGCTTTACTATCATATTTCTACATTGAATGGTCAAATGGCACAAATAGATAGTGCAGTATCTAATTTAGAGAGAGTTTATATGCTCTCAACAGAGTTATCTAAACAGGGAGTTGTCAGAAGAGTCGATGCCGATAGAGTAAAGATAGAGATTAATAGACTTTTATTATCAAAGGGAGATTTGGCCGATGTAAATCTTAGTAATATTGCTCTCCTAAAGGCTTTGTGTGGAGTTGATTCTAGTATAGAGATAGAAGTTAATTCAATAGATAACCTGGTTGCTTTTAATTCTGTATCGATGGATAATGAGTTTAGTCAGAATCTAGATTTAAACTCACATCAAATAGAGATTCTTAAGCTACAAAAAGAGATAACATCTCTTAACTATAAAGAGCAAAAAAACGGATTTATGCCAACCATCTCTTTTTTTGGGCAGCACTATTATCAATCACAGACAAATAAACTAGATTTTTTCTCAAAAAATGGAGCAGATTTTTATAAATCTGGAGTTATTGGTCTATCTGTAAATATCCCTCTTTTTGATGGATTTCTAAAGCGAGATAGAGCAAAATCGTATCTGATAGAAGGTAAGAAGATAGAGTCGATACTCCAAAGAGAGAAAATGTTATTGGATTCAAAAAGAGCTAATAGCATTAATATTTTAGATAATAGAATTCAACATCTTATTAAGGCAAAAGAGAGTGTTGATATATCTGATAGAGTATATTTGAGTAATCTAGAGGGTTACAGAGAGCAGACAGTATCACTTACAGATCTTTTATTATCGGCAAATGAAAGTACGAGCGTTAAGATTGAGTATATTATTCATTTGATGAATTATAAGCAAGCGCAATTAGAATTTAAAAAGTTATTTAATCTATTATAGAATAGTCATGAAATTAGTTAAAAAGTTTTTTTATATCGTTATAGCTTTTATTATCCTTTTTTTTGCAGGATATAAAATCTATTCAAATAAAGTCTCAATAGATAGAGAGTTGATGGAGATTATGGAGTTTGTTAATGAGGTTCCTGTAAATGTTTATACGGTTAAGTGGTATGGTTTAAATGATTCAATTGTAGAAAATGGAGTTTTTGAATCAATAGAGCAGGTAAATATTGTATCAGAGATTTCTGGTAGAGTTTTGGAAGCAAATTATAATAAAGGAGATTATGTTGCACGCGGTACTACATTGGCTTCAGTAGATAATTATGTTATGGAACAAGAGTTAAATGTGGCAAGAATAAATCTCTTAAATAGAAAAAAAGATTTAGAGCGATATCGTTCTTTATTAGAGCATGATGCTGTTACTCTTCAACAGG
Organism: Bacteroidales bacterium Bact_08; assembly: GCA_001603425.1. Classification (GTDB taxonomy): domain Bacteria; phylum Bacteroidota; class Bacteroidia; order Bacteroidales; family UBA932; genus Bact-08. The sequence goes on along the minus strand of LUYZ01000068.1, from coordinate 1,909 downwards.
TTGAGATGTCCAAATTAGCATATAGTCAAGCCTTAGCTGCTGTGTCTACACTAGAAAAAGAGATTGCAAAATATAAGATTCAGTCTCCTGTTAGTGGTTATATATTATCTAAAGAGATTGATAAGGGTTCAAACGTAATGCCAGGACAGATGCTATATTCAATTTCTGCTTTAGATAGAATTAATTTTACTTTTTTAGTTTCTCAATCTACTCTTGATAGATATAAAAAGGGTGATTCAGTAGAGATAAGTAGAGTTACTGGAGTTGAATCGGCATTGTTTGGAAAAGTGAAAGGGGTTGCTGTATCATCCGAAATATCTGGTAGATATAGAGTTGTAGTGGAGATGGATAATAGAGGTAATAACATTAAACCAGGAATGACGGGTGTTGCAAAATTGAAAATAGATAGTAGAGATTCAAGATTGATTATACCTAGAAGTGCAGTATATGGAAGCTTGCAAAATCCTATAGTATTTATTATAGAAAATGGATATGCGAAAGCTACAACAATATCTGTAGAGTCTGCTAATCAGAAAGAGCTTTATGTAAATAATGGACTAAAAGAGGGAGATACAATTGCCATATCTGGGATTATAAATCTAAGTGATGGTTATAAAGTTAAAGTGTTAAACAACTAATTTGAAAAATAGATGAATATTTCGGAATTGTCGGTAAAAAGACCCTCACTAATAGTTGTTATTTTTATTACTCTCACCTTTTTGGGTGTAATTGGAGTTAGGTCCATAAACTATGAGCTATTACCAAAGTTTGCAGCTCCAGTTTTTATTGTGACAACTCCATATCCAGGAGCATCTCCGTCAGAGGTTGAAAATGGAGTTACAAAAAAATTAGAAGAGGTACTAAGTGGCATAACAAATGTGGATATTATACGCTCGATTTCTCAAGAGGGCTTCTCATTAATTATAGTCTCATTAAAAACAGATGCCGATATTGAGTACTCTACTAATGAAGCAATAAGAAAGATACAGGCTCTTAAGAGTGAACTTCCTGCTCTTTCAAAAGATCCATCAGTCTCTCAAATCTCTACATCTGATATGCCAGTATTGGTGTTAGGTATGAGATCTGCCATGCAGGATTATCAGCTATATGAGATATATAAACTCAGAATAGAGCCTAGACTTTTAAGAATTGACGGAGTAGCAGAGATCTCTTTGATAGGCAGTAGACCCAGAGAGATTCAAATTTTTGCTAATCACAAAAAGTTAGAAAAATACAAAGTATCGATACTAGAGGTTGTAAATGCTGTAGAACAGTCAAATTTAGAGTTTCCTTCTGGTTCAATTGCCGATGTAGATGGAGAGACATCATTAAGAATCTATTCAAAAATCGAGGATCCTCAGGAATTTGGAGACGTTATTGTGTCTGTGAAGCCAGATGGATCTAAGGTATATTTAAAAGATATAGCAGACATTGCAGACGCATCATCGGAGCCTGTATCAATTTTTAGAGTGAATGGTGTGGATGCTGTTGGTATAGAGATAAGAAAAAAGCAAGATGCAAACTCAGTAGAGATAAGTCAAGCTATTCAGCAAGAATTAAAAAATTTAGAGAGTGAGTTTGGGGATATTGATTTAAAATTCTCTATTCAACAAGATGGTGCTAAAATTATAAAAGATGCAGCAGACGGAGTATTAAGGGATCTTTTCTATGCTATAGTTTTGGTCTCATTTATAATGATATTCTTTTTGCATAGTATAAGGAATGCGCTGATTGTTATGATAACAGTGCCTTTGTCATTGATTGCTACTTTAATTGGTTTTTCTATTTTTGATTACTCATTCAACTTAATGACTCTTCTTGCTCTATCTTTAATAATAGGAACTCTTGTTGATGATGCAATAGTAGTGTTAGAGAATATATATCGGCACATGGAGATGGGGAAAAGTAG
>LUYZ01000067.1 GCA_001603425.1 Bacteroidales bacterium Bact_08 | reverse complement strand
TGTTAATTTCTGAATAAATAATCATCATTTTTGGGTCAATACCTTGTTTGAAAAAATTCTCCCTTGGTTTGATATTTAAATCCGAAATTGGACTCTCTTGCTGTTCATAATTTGATTGAACAAAAGAAGATATCTCTGAGCTATTATATACAGCATCCATCTCTGTATTTAACTCTCTTTGCTTCATATCAATTGATTGATACTCTATTTTTTTTTCAATCGGCTTCTTTTCTTCCATAATAGGTTCACGGTCTGTGACATGAACATACCTCTTCTCTTTTTCAAATAATGATTCTAATTTCAGCTCAACAGATTTCATCTCCTCATGAGAATCATCTTCAAAATCCTCGTATTTCTGTTCAAAATGAAAACTATCATCTTCTTCTATATTTTCAGATGAATTACCACTCATCTTTGATTGCTCTCTCTTCTCTTTTCTCTTTTTATCGAAATAGGCTTGAGCTGCAATTAAGATTATAGTAAGAATTATTGTAATGACTTTTGAATCCATGACTAGATATTTATTCAAAGTTAAAAAAATTAAGTTACTTAATCAATAAAACTTAATAATTTGGATGCATACTCCCTATCTTGAGTAAGCTGTTCAATCAGCTTTTCTATAGAATCAAACTTTTTCTCATCTCTAATTCTCTTAATAAATTCAACTTTTAGATCCAGACCATATATCTGTTCATTAAAATCCAAAATATGAGTCTCTATGCTTTTTTGCACACCCAAAGAGACAGTGGGACGTGTTCCTATATTTGTGATTCCACAATATCTTTTACCATTAAAAAGAACCTTAACTGCATAGACCCCATCTTTTGGCAACAGTTTTAATGGCTCGTATAATTTAATATTTGCTGTAGGGAACCCCAACTTTCTTCCCAATTTCTCACCAGAAACAACCACTCCAGATAAAGAGTAGTTATATCCCAACAGCCTACTAGCAACATCAACTTGTCCTAAAGAGACTCTCTCTCTAATTTTAGTAGAACTAATTACAATTTCACTCTCAATGCCAATATCTTTATGAAACTCTTCTACCCGTAATGTCTTTATGTTCATAGACTCTGCTATTTCTAACATCTCTTGTTGAGATTGTGTTTTATCGCTTCCTACCCTATGATCATATCCTACAACAAAATAATTAACACCATACTTATCTATAAGATATTTCTGAAAAAAATCACGAGTAGTAAGTCTTGCAAACTCTCTGGTAAATGGAATTACTTCAACTGAATCTATACCCATTGATGTTAATAACTCCACCTTCTCTTCTAAAGATGTAATCAGTCTAAAATTTACGGCATCTTGTTGTAAAACAGCTCTTGGATGAGGCCAAAATGTTATAACTAAAGATTTGCACCCACGCTCTTTAGCAAGGGTGCAAACTTTATCTATTACAGATCTATGACCTAAATGGACTCCATCAAAAAAACCAGTACAAGCTACAACCATTTCACTAAATCAAAATCTAATCTATGTGGTAATTTAGAATTTTTAGCATAAACTCTTCCTGCTAATACAAATGCCCCTGCTCTATCCGGAATCAATTCACAAATATATGTAGCTCTACCATCAACACTCTCCACTAATTTAAAATCGTAAATTTGCTTAATTTTTAGACTCTCATTAGGCAACTGCTCTGCTACAACCATCTCAACTCCAATATCATTAGGATCTAAGCCCGCTGTATTAAGTACAACCTTAGATTGATACTTTTCTCCAAGCGATATAGCAAACTTGCTATTATCTGGCTTGCTATACTCAACCACCTCAATATAATTCCATTCTCTACGAACTCGTTTCTTCCATTGCGCAAGTTCTCTAGCAAGAGAATAATTATCAGCTATAACAGACTCATACCTTAAAGCAAGTTTATTATAAAATCTATCAATATAGTCTGTAAGCATTCTATTTGTTGTGAAATTAGATGCTACCTTGGCAATAGTATTCTTAATAACTTCAATCCAACCATCAGGTAATAGGTTCTTTGGATTATAGTTATAGTATAAAGGTGCTATATCGTTTTCTAGAATATTATATATTGTAGCAGCATCCAATTCATTTTGGAATTTGGGATCGTCATAGGTGTTTTCCAAAGGTAAAGCCCATCCAGCGCCCTCTTGATAACCCTCAACCCACCAACCATCTAATACAGAAAAATGCATTACTCCATTCATTACAGCTTTTTCACCGCTGGTACCGGAAGCCTCCATAGGCCTTGTTGGATTATTCATCCAAACATCAACACCCTGAATCATATACTTGGCAATTGTCATATCATAACCAGGGATAAACACTATCTTTCCTATAAATTGAGGCAATAAAGAGGTTTCAACAATTTTTTTAATTAGCTCTTGACCTGCTTTATCTGCAGGGTGAGCTTTACCTGCAAAAATAAATTGAATTGGACGACTAGGATTATTAATAATAGAGTCCAACCTATTTATATCTGCAAATAGAAGATTAGCTCTCTTATATGTAGCAAAACGTCTTGCAAAACCTATTGTAAGAATATCTTCTCTAAGAGTCTCTTTAATCTTTACTATCTGCTGAGGTGTATAGTGTGTAGTGCACTCTGGTTGAGAAAGAGATCTCTTAATATATTTAATCAGTTTTGATCTAAGTAGATTTCTAGTCCCCCATATGGTGCTGTTATCTACTTTATATATACCATTAAAACACTCTTTATTATAATGATGCGTGCCAAAATCTGGGCCAAAAACTTTACTGTGTATATCCTTCCACTCTGGAGCTGTCCATGTTGGATAGTGAACTCCGTTTGTTACATAACCTACATGCAACTCCTCTGGTAAGTATCCAGGCCATAGAGGTGATAAAATATCCTTACTAACCTCTCCATGTAGCCAACTTACACCATTAATCTCTTGAGACATATTGGAGGCTAAATTACTCATAGAGAACTTCTCCTCTTTATTATCTGGATCTATTTTACCTAATGACATTAACGTTTCCCAACTAATATTTAATCTGTCTGGATAGTGAGAAATATATGCTCTCAAAATATCTTCTGAGAATGAATCATGTCCAGCTGGGACTGGGGTATGTGTTGTAAAAAGAGACGATGACTTAATCACTTCTAATGCCTCAGAAAATGTGAGATTATCGTTAATAATATACTCTCTTAATCTCTCTAAGCCGATAAATGCTGCATGACCTTCATTAAGATGATAAACTTGAGCGTCTTTATTCAAAGCTCTGAGTGCTCTTACTCCTCCAATACCTAGTAACATCTCCTGCTTTAATCTATTTTCCCAGTCTCCTCCATAAAGATGATGAGTAACAAATTTGTCTTCTGGCAAATTATCTTCGTGATCTGTATCTAATAAAATTAGCTCTGTTCTACCAACATCTACTCTCCATAATCTAGCAGTCATTGTTCTACCAGGGAGCGCCACACCTATTGTTACCCAATTCCCATTATTGTCCCTTATTGGAGTTACTGGCAGCTTTGTAAAATCCTGCGGTTCATAAGAAGCAACCTGATCACCTTGTGCCGATAATTTTTGAGTAAAATATCCATATCTATATAAAAGCCCAACGGCTGTCATTGGTACAGCCATATCACTAGCCTCTTTTAGATAATCACCTGCCAATACACCCAAACCTCCTGAGTATATTTTTAATGACTTATGAAGACCATACTCCATACTAAAATAAGCAATTTTAGCGCCCTCCATCTCTCTCTTTTGCTGCATATATTGAGTAAACATATTATAGACATTGTCCAGCTTCTTCAAAAATACCTCATCGTTCTCTAACTCTTGATATTTTTGCAAAGAGAGCTTATCCAATAACATAATTGGATTTCCATCACATGTTTCACAAAGATCGGCGTCTATCGACTCAAATAACTCTATTGCCTCTTGATTCCAACACCACCATAAATTTTTTGCAATTTCGTCTAAACGCTCTAGTTTTTTTGGTAATCTCTTACTAACAATCACTCTACTCCAATTTGGATTGTTGGCGATATCTCTTTTATAAGTAATATTATCTCGCTCTTCCATTTTTTTAATCAATTTAATTTTATTTAAATCTATTCTCCTTAAAGCCTCACTATAGGCCATTTTATAATAACCAATCTGGTTATCCCATAATGCAATTTTTGATATATTCTTTGCATTCTCTCTTGCAAAATCTCTTTGCTTTTTATCTAAATTACACCTATTCTCAATCTCTTGTGCTATATCCTTAACAACACAGTCATAATTATCATCATTTCTATTAACAACCAAAGCAGACACATTCTCTTGCTTGTAGTATTTATTAATCCACAAACCAAATCCAGCAAGAGTGGTTGTAACAGTAGGCACTCCAAACGCAAGACTCTCTAGTGGAGTGTATCCCCATGGCTCATAATAAGATGGAAACAGAGTTAAATCTAAACCACAAATCAACTGATAGTATGTCATATTAAAAATACCATCACTACCATTTAAATAAGATGGTACAAATATTACTTTAACTCTTGAAGATTCAGAATTATCGATTCCTAATTCAGATACCCTTTTTATGATTGGATCCCACTCTCTATCAACTAAATTATGAGTTGTATTACATCTATAATTACCTCCATAATTAAGCTTATTTATTAACTCTCTATCTGGCCCAGAATGACCTGCGGGTACCATTATCCAAGCTAAAATCTGCTTTTCTGGTAATGGGTTTTTATTGATCAGTGCAAGAGAGTCTAGAAAAACATCTATGCCTTTGTTTTTATATTCGTATCTACCACCTGTTCCAATCATTAAAATATTAGAAGGTAACTTATATCCTAGCATTGCTTCGGCAACAATTGTCATATTAGCTTTAGCGGTTTTTGAGCATATTTTAAACTCACTCTCTTTTGGAGTAAAACTATTCTCAAATCCATTCGGCGTAACATAATCAACCTCTCTACCCAAAAAATATTTACACTCATTGGCAGTTATTTCTGATACAGTAGTAAATATATCACAATTGCTGGCTGCACACTTTTCTAATGAGTGTTTAGCCAATATATTAAACTCCTTAACCTTCTCTTCTACATTGTATTTTGATGCGTTAGAGTACAATTTTAAATTGTTTCCAGCAATAGAGCGCCCAAAAACAGTTGCATGTGTAGTAAAAACAGTAGAAATTGGCAATTTAGTATCTTTGAGGTACAATATACCAGCACCTGTCATCCATTCATGAAAATGAGCTACAGCACACTCATTAGAAGCTAAGTTATATTCAACAAAAGACTCTATAACCTTTCCTGTAGAATAACCAAATAGAGCACTCTCTATATAATCCCAATGTCCAGATAATGAATCTAGTTTGTACTTTTTCCAAAATTGAGTTAAAATCTCATCTTTTTTACCGATAAAAGTTGTAAAATCAACGAGAATTGCAATAGGAGAACCCGAAACGTTCCACCTTCCAACTCTTAGCCTCAATCCCTGAGATAAGGCAGAGACTCTCCATGACTTAAATAGATTTTTATCTTCTGTAAACTCTGGATTTATATCTGTTTCTCTCCAAACATCAGGCCCAATAAGGATATGACGTCCTGTGTAATCCTTTGCTAAATTGAGTGCCTTTGTAGCTAATACAGTGTGTATTCCTCCAACCTTATTACACACTTCCCAGCTCACTTCAAAAAGGTAATCGGGCGTTAAATTTAATTTATCGTCCATTATTTAAATTTTTAGTAAAAAATAGTATAAGCAATAATTGTTCCAACCTAGATTTGCGATTTTAACGATAATTTATCGACCCTTACCATAAAATCACTTAATACATTCATATAATTTATAAAAGCCTCATAAGGAGTATCATAAGGATTAAAATATGAATGAACAGCACCATCGGAAAAGAATTTTGTACACATATAGTAAAAATGATCACTTTGCTGAAGTTTGCCAAAGTAGCTTTTTATTTTAGGATCATCTATTAACTCTATCTTTTGCTCCAATGAATATAGCTTATTAAAAGCTTCATTCTGGAGTTCATTTCCTAACCACGCACTAGTATCCCTCTCCTCATCTGCCCAAGAAATTGGGAAAGGGACATGGAGAGGAGCAACAGGCTGAAATTTCTTACATATAGAGGTTGGAGTATCAAAAATATACTCACTCTGAGAAAGAGCTAATTGAATAAAAGAGCTTAAAAATTCAAAAATACCTGTCGACTCAGATTGGTGTTCGCCGATAGTTTCGTAATCCATGAATATATTAACAACATCCTCATTATTTAGGACTTCAGAAATCCATAGTAAATACTTATCTGCAGTTAATGGCCAATCTTCCCAAGATCTATTAGAAAATCTAAATGCAATATCATCACTTAGACTAAAATTCCTTAATAGTAATTTCAATCTAGGATTTATAGCATTTGTATACAAATAGTTAGGACTTTTCCAACCTAAAATATGTTTAGCACCCTCTGTTAACATTCCAACAAAACCCATTTGCGCTATATCTGCACCAATTTGGTCTGAATATATTAGTTCTGTATTTCTAAAAACTCTAGGATTTTGACCAAATAACTCTTTTATTTTTAATTTATGAGCTTCAATTTGTCTTACAAATTCATCTTTGGATATAAGACTAGAAAGGGAGTGATCATAAGTTTCGGCCAAAAACTCGACACAGTTTGTTCTAGCTAACTCTTTAAAGCTCTCAATTACTTCAGGTGAGTATTTCTCTAGCTGCTCAAGTAAAGAGCCCGAAATAGAGAATGCAACTCTAAACTTGCCACCACACTGTTTAATCAGATCTAATAACATATTATTAGCAGGAAGGTAGCACCTTTGTGCAACTCGATTTAATATAGATCTATTAGCAAAATCATCAAAATAATAGCTCTCCTTACCAATATCAAAAAATCTATATTGTCTTAACCTATCAGGTTGATGTAATTGAAAATATAAACAAATTGTCTTTTTCATAATTGATTCTTCTATTTATTAAGTAATTGAGAGTAGTTTTCTACTATCTTTTTTGCAGCATCGTCCCACTTTAATGAGTTAACCTCTTCCAAACCCTTATTAACAGCTACTTGAGAAAGCACAGGATATTTTAAAAGACCATATATAGCATCAGCCATAGCATCTATATCCCAAAAATCTACTTTTATCGCATGTTTTAATACCTCGGCAACACCACTCTGTTTTGAGATAATTGTTGGCACATTAGATCTCATTGCCTCAAGAGGAGATATTCCAAATGGTTCTGAAACAGAGGGCATAACATACACATCTGAGTAGGCAAACATCTGCTTTACATCTGATCCCTTTAAGAATCCGGTAAAATGAAACTTATGCGCTATTCCCAATTTTGCTACTCGCTTAATACATCTATTTAAAAGATCTCCGCTACCTGCCATAACAAATCTGACATCAGGATACCTTTTCAGAACTTTTTCGGCAGCTTCAATAAAATATTCTGGACCTTTTTGATATGTGATTCTACCCAAAAAAGTCACTATTTTTTCCGGAACATTTCTAGATATATCCAGTTTCTCAAATGATCCAAAATCCACTGCATTATGTATGGTTTTTACTTTAAGAGGATTAATGCCATATTTATTAATAACAGTATTTCTTGTTAAGTTACTAACTGCAAAGACCATATCGGCCTCTTTCATTCCCCTTTTTTCAATATCATATACTTGTGTATTAATATTTGTACCACTTCTATCATATTCTGTGGCATGCATATGAACAACTAATGGCTTCCCACTTATCTGCTTAGCTGTTATACCTGCAAGATATGTGAGCCAATCATGAGCATGAATTATATCAAAATCATACTTTAGCGCAATCTCCCCTGCAATAACAGCATATCTTGCTACCTCTTCCATTAAATTTTCACCATATTTACCAGAGAACTTATATTTTTGACCTAAATGCAGCTTTACTACCTCCTTTACAGAATCTTTGCTTTCTATCATTGAATCGGCATACTCTTGTGGATCTAAGTATGGTAATAAAAGAGAGGAAACTTTAATAAATTCAACACTAGAAGAGATTTTATTGAACTCCTTATAAGTTTCGGTCAGAGCAATATCACTTGCATTTACTATTTTAACAGATTGTTGATCCTCATCTCCAGAGGCAGAAGGCATAACAAAAAGAATTTCAATGCCATTATTTGCCAGTCCTTTTGTTAAACCATAACACGCAGTACCAAGTCCTCCAGAAATATGTGGAGGAAATTCCCACCCAAACATCAATACTTTCATAGTGTACTGTTTTTATATTTTTCAATTAAATTAATAGATCTTAATAAAGAAGCTACAGAACCCGCATATGAGGTACATCCGTGGGGTTGATGTGGAGGATCACCATCAAACACTTCTGATATAGAGCCAACACAATGTGTTTGTAGTTCATCTTGAAATTCCATAACCAAATCTGTGGCTTTATTTACAAAAGCTTGTCCATAAAGTTTTAAAGAGGCTTCTATATAAAAAGACAATAACCACACTCTGGAAGTACCTTGATGATATGCGCTATCTCTAGATATTTGATCTCCATCATACTCACCTTTGTAGGCCGGGTTTTTCGGAGATAAAGTTCTTATTCCTCTAGTATTTAGCAGCTCATGCTTGACTAAGCTCAATACTGAATTTTTAATAGAGTCATTTATTGGCGAATACTCAAAAGAACATACAAAAAGCTGGTTTGGTCGGACAAATTTATTTTGACCCTCTGGCCCTAAATAGTCCGCCAAATAGTGACAGTCATACAGACAAAATGCTTTGACAAAATTGATATCCAACAACTTCTTTAATCTATCTAATTCTTCATAAAAATCATCTGATTTGGGCATTATATCCATCAAATAACATATAGCATTATACCAAAGAGCATTTAGTTCTACCTGATAACCTGTTCTCTCTGTTACTGGCACGCCATTAACATATGCATCCATCCACGATAGCGCGACTCCTCTCTCTTCTGCCCATAACAAAGCAGTATCGTGCATCTTAACATTTTTCTTATCTCCATTTATAAAAGATAATAAAATCAACTTAAGAGTCTCTCCATATTTCTTATAGATAGCCGATTTTTTACCTGAGAAATAGAGAGTATATTGTTGAATTGCCCAAAAAAGCCACAAAGAGGTATCGGGTTGATTACTCTTTTTAAAAAGATATTCACTATAATCGTCTACAAATGTATCTATTATATCAAAAAATCTCTTAGAATTATTTTCAGAAAACAGTGTCAACCCAGGAACGGTTAGCATAGTCTCTCTTGGATCTGAATCTAACCAAGGATAACCAGGATAAATTGATGTCTTTTCTCCTCTTTTTATAATAAATTGATCTGCCGAAATTCGCAGACACTCTATAAAGCTATCTCTATGCCTTTTCTTATCAATAATAGAACTAAAGTCATTTTTGAATCTCAATGGATCCTCTTTTGTCGTTGATGCCGAAAATATAATTGTTTCACCCTTTTTTATTGGCATCTCAAAAAAACCAGGTACATATAAATCCTCTTTGGAGTCATATGCTCTCCTACTCTCTTCTTTATACTCAATATTGTAGTACCAATCTGGATTAGGCACAAATTCACACTTAGTATCGGTCTGCATAAATAACTGAGGAAAACCAGAATACATAGAGATAGAAATACCATTATCAACCTCATTAAAAATTCTGTTTACGTTTGTATTTGCTTTTGATAAAGAGTGTATATGCCTGAATGCTAAAAATGGCTTAAGCCTCAGTGTTGTGGGTGAGTTGGCTTCTAAAAGTGTATAGCTGATAAATACTTGATCTTGACGAAGGCCAAGCAACATTACTTTTCGAAACTTCATCCCTCCAACAGAATAGGTTATAGCAACTGCTTTGTCCACCTCCAAATTTACGATATACTTATGTCCTCTTGGCTCATAAATCTCTCCATAACAATGAATTCCTAAATTAAACTCTTTATTATGTTGGATAAGTGACTCGTCTAAAGATGATAAAAGCACATGTTTTTCTCCACTGAAGTTATCAATTGGCAAAACTAAAAGTCCATGATACTTTCTAGTATTACAGCCAGCTATTGTTGTATTAAGATAACCTCCAGCCCTATTAGTAGATAAAAACTCTCTTTTCAGAGAGTATTCTAGATTTACTAACTCTTTTTTGTTAAACTCGATGTAGGCCATTATTAATAAATTTACCTTGCAAGATAACAAAAAAAATATTAAGATTTTATTATTATTTCTCTTTTTTTAAGACAATTGCACATCTGCTAGGAAGATAAACAGATAGTTGATGAGCTCCTTGATTATAATTCGTAACATATTTAGTAGAATCATCATTTCTTCCAAAGCCCTCATAATTGTTAGAATCACTATTTAGAACAACTCTATATCTCCCTTTGGGTGCATAGAACTGTAGATCTGAATAAGATTCTTGTGGACTAAAATTAAACATAAATATCATATCCCCTCTCATGAATATAAGTAATTGTCTCTCATTATGAGAATATATTAAATTTATTGCTCTATTTAAAACATCACTCTCTTTAAAAGTAGATATCATATCTATATCAAACATTAAAAGATAATGATACAATAGATTATTGTCTTCAGAAAGAGACCACTGCCTTCTTGCATAGGAATATGACCAATTATTCCCCTCTCTTGGAAAATCAATCCATTCTGGATGGCCAAACTCATTACCCATAAAATTAAGATATCCTCCACCAGAAGTTGCTAAAGTAATTAATCTTATCATTTTATGGAGAGCAACTCCCCTTTGAACATTTAGATTCTGGAGTTCTTTGGACATACAACAATACATATCACTATCTATAAGCCTAAAAATTATTGTTTTATCTCCAACAAGCGCCTGATCATGACATTCACAATAACTTATTGTTTTTTCATCGTCTCTTTTATTGGTTAGTGTATAGAATATATCACCAACATGCCAAGACTCATCCGGAATCTCCTTTATCCATTTTATCCAATTATCGGCAATTCCCATATTCATCCTAAAATCAAACCCAATACCTCCAATATCAAAAGCAGAAGCTAAACCCGGGAAACCACTTACCTCCTCGGCAATAGTAATAGAATGTGGATCAACCTCCTTTATTACAAGATTTGCCAATGAAAGATATGTTAGAGCATCTTCATCTATATTATCATTGAAATAGTCTGCATAACTACTAAACTCTCTTCCCAATCCATGATCCTTATATATCATACTTGTTACTCCGTCGAACCTAAATCCATCTAGATTATATGTCTCCATCCAGAATTTACAATTTGAAAGCAAAAAATGGATAACATTATCTTTTCCATAATCAAAACACTTAGAGCCCCACGAAGGATGATCCCCTTTTTCACCTGCATGAAAATATTGCCACTCTGTTCCATCTAATTGAGATAAGCCCTCTAGAACATTTGATACCGCATGCGAATGAACCAAGTCCATAATAACCGCAATTCCCATAGAGTGCGCTTTATCTACAAGCATTTTAAACTCCTCTGGTGTTCCAAATCTAGAACTTAATGCAAAAAAACTGGATACTTGATATCCAAATGAACCATAATATGGATGCTCTTGCAAAGCCATTAATTGAATAGTATTGTATCCCCCTTTATGGACTTTTGGCAATACAACCTCTCTAAAGTAATTAAAGTCAGAAACGCACCCCTGCTCACCACTCATTCCAATATGAGCCTCATATATCAGAGGGTTTTTTACTCTTCTGGGTTTTGGGAATTTCCACTCATACCTTTCGAAATCCCAAATTTGAGCAGAGAATATTTTTGTATCTGGGTCTTGAACAGTCCTTGTAGCATATGCAGGAAGCCTTTCACCACTTCCACCATCCCACACCACTAATAATTTATAAATATCCTTATGCTTTATCAATTCAGAGTCTACATTCAATTCAAAATCTCCAGATTGGGATAATCTTTTAAATTTAAACCGCTCCTCTGGCTCCCAATTATTAAAATCCCCTATAAGAAAAATCTCTTTAGCATTTGGAGCCCACTCTCTAAATACTCTATCACCAGAAGAGTACTTATGTGCTCCATAAAAAAGATGAGAATTTACTGAATCATATAAGCCCTTTTTATAGCCAGTAATCTCCAATTTTTTGGTATATGTCTTTCTATATCTTTCTAAAATACTCTTTTTATAGGGTTCCAGATAAGGATCATCTACCCATAATCTTAGTTCAAACGCATCCAGATTTCTCATAATTCTCTATTTATACTGAGATAATTACTCTAATAATTTATCGCACTCCTCTTTATAACCTCTAATTTGCTCTTTACAAAACTTTACCAATTCTGTTGCTCTTTTAACCTCTTTAGAAAGATCCTCTATCTTTGTCTCTGGATTTTCTATCCTCTTAATAAGAATCTCCAACTCCTCAACAGCTCTATTATAACTCAACTCTTCATTTTTCATTATTACAACTCCTCAATTTTATTAATTTGACAATTTACAATCCCCCCCTGCATAAGCAAATCTACACTCTCCCCTTCTGAAAGATCAAAAACACCTCTCTGCCTCTTTCCATCCTTTTGTACCAAAGCATACCCTTTTGCCATCAAAACAAGAGGATCCGAACTTTCAACTCTCCCTTTTAATAACTCTAGCTTATGCGTTAAATCTGTAAATTTTGATTGCAGTGATATTTTAACTTTATGCTTCAAACTATCTATTAATGCCTCCTCTTTTGACAACCTGCTTTGTAAAGATAGTGATAATCTTCTAGATAAAAAAAGAACCATCTGCTCTTCTTTGGCAAATAAATCAATTAAGAAATCTGCTGCCGCAGTAGGAGTTTTAACAGAAGTGTGACAAACCATATCTGCAATATGAAAATCGTGATCGTGCCCAACACCAACAATTACAGGGATAGGAAACTGAGCTATATTAACAGACAAATTATAATCATCAAAACATGAAAGATCTTGCACCGATCCCCCTCCTCTTACTATAAAAAGCAGATCATAGCTCTCTATTGAGCTAGCAACCCTTTCCATACCGCCTATTATTGACTCAGGTGCTGTATCTCCCTGCATTAAAGAAGGGAAAAAATCTATGTGATAGGTAAATCCGTAGTCATTATTGTTAACATGAGTAATAAAATCTCTATATCCTGCAGCAGATTCAGAAGATATTAACGCTATTCTTTTAGGAAGAGAAGGAATAGTAATTTGATTATTTAAATTAAACATACCCTCTTCCTTAAGACGCTTTATAGTCTGCTGCCTCTTAAGCTCCTGGTCTCCAATAGTAAAAGATGGATCTATATCGGTAATAATCAAAGAGAGACCATATAACACAGAGTATTGAATCTCAACTTTCACCAAGACATTAATCCCTCTTTCCAAACCCTTACCAGTAGATGTTTCAAAATATGGTTTTATTACTCTAAATGCCGAGCTCCATATAACTGCTCTTACTTTTGTAGATACCTGACCAGATTTATCATCTTTATCTATTAGATCTAAGTAACAATGCCCCGAACCATTAACGCTGATTTGACCAATCTCTCCCTTAACCCAATATCTCTCTCTAAAATCTCTCTCTAAACTTAGTTTTACTTTACTCATCAGTTCAGAAAGAGTCATAACTGAATTACTCTCCATTTCTCTCATTTTTTTATCACTTCTCTACAAATATAAACAATAATGTTGTACCTTTGCCCAATAGTTATGAGTATAAAAATTACAGAAGCTGTTTTTTGCGCGAGCAGCACCACAGTAGAACAGAGGGTTGCTCCGTTTCTTCCGGAACTTGCCTTTATTGGACGCTCTAATGTTGGCAAGTCTTCGCTGATAAATATGTTGTGCAATAATTCCAAGCTTGCACACACCTCTTCTAAACCAGGGAAAACTACTTTAATTAACCATTTTAAAATCAACAACTCCTGGTATTTAGTAGATCTTCCTGGGTATGGTTATGCCAAATTACCAAAAAAGGAGAGAGAAAGGCTATCAAAAATGATTTTTGAATACATTAATAACTCAAAAGAGTTACTTAACTTATTTGTTTTATTAGACTCCAGGCACGATATTCAACAGATAGATCTTAACTTTATAAATATGCTGGGTGAGGCAGGTGTTCCTTTTTCTATCATATATACAAAAGCAGACAAGCAAGGTGTAAATGCTTTAGCAAAACAGATAGAAAAAAATAATACTGCCCTAAAAGAGTACTGGGAAGAGCTCCCTCCAACATTTGTATCATCATCACAAACTCGTCAAGGTAAAGAAGATATATTAAAACACATAGAAAACCTATTAAAACATATAAAACCCTAATCATGGATCACCAACATAAGATTAAAATTTTTTCTTGCAGAAGCTCTAGATATTTAGCTGATAAAATTGCTGTGTCTCTAAAGCTTAATATGGGAAAATCTTCTGTTACCGTTTTTAGCGACGGTGAGTTTCAACCTGCTTTCGAAGAGAGCGTAAGAGGAGCAACCGTCTTTATTGTCCAATCTACTATGCCTCCTGTTGATAATATCTTTGAATTACTTCTAATGATAGATGCAGCAAGAAGAGCATCGGCATATAAAGTAATTGCTGTTATTCCATATTTTGGATGGGCAAGACAAGATAGAAAAGATAGACCTAGAGTACCAATTGGAGCAAAAATGGTGGCCAACCTACTTAATGCTGCTGGTTGTGACAGAGTTATGACTGCCGACCTTCATGCCGATCAAATCCAAGGCTTCTTTGACTTTCCAGTAGATCATATATATGCAAGTTCTATATTTTTACCTTATTTAAGAGATCTAAAACTTGAGAACTTATCAATTGCTGCACCAGATATGGGTGGAGCTAAAAGAGCTAATGCCTACTCGAGAATCTTGGGTTGCCCTATGATTATTTGCCATAAATCTAGAGAAAAAGCAAATGTTGTTGGATCTATGACTGCTATTGGAGATGTTGAGGGAAGAAATATCGTCATCATTGATGATATGATTGATACAGCTGGGACTATAACCAAGGCTGCCGATATGTTGATGGAGAGAGGGGCGCTAAGTGTTAGAGCACTAGCAACTCATCCTGTTTTATCTGGGCCTGCATATCAAAGAATAGCTAAATCGCAATTACTAGAGGTCATAGTATCAGACACTATTCCTCTTACAACAGATTTAGAAGAGGATAGGTCTAAAATAAAAGTTCTCTCAGTATCAGATATTTTTGCCGATGTTATTGACAAAGTATATAATCAAAAATCTATCAGTTCAAGTTTTGTATTTTAGTATATGAATACCTCTAAAGATCAAATAGTTTACAACAGATTAGTTGAAGGCATAAGGGCTTTTTTCAAAAAGGCTAATATCTCTAATGCTGTTATTGGTCTTTCTGGTGGCATAGACTCTGCACTAGTAGCAGCCTTGGCCACAGAAGCTTTAGGCAAAGAGTCTGTTCATGGCATATTAATGCCTTCGCCATTTTCAACTGTTCACTCAGTTGCTGATGCTTTAGATTTGGTCGCAAACTTAGATATATCTCATAGTATAGTTCCTATTGAGGGAATATACAATAAATATATGAAGGAGTTTGATGCTCTTTTCCATGATCAACTAAAAGAGATAACCAGCGAAAATATTCAAGCTAGAATAAGAGCTAACATATTGATGGCTTATAGCAATAATTATGGAGCTTTACTCTTAAACACTTCTAACAAAAGTGAAATTGCTATGGGTTATGGGACAATGTATGGCGATCTATGTGGAGCACTTATGGTCATTGCAGATTTATATAAAACAGAGGTTTACTCCCTATCTAAATATATTAATAGAGAGAGAGTTATTATCCCTGAATCTACAATAACAAAAGATCCATCGGCAGAACTTAAATTAGATCAAAAAGATAGCGACACTCTTCCTGAGTATTGTGTTTTGGACCCAATTTTGCATATGTTAATTGAAATGGGTAAAGATAGATCTCAGCTGATTGAAATATTCAAAGACCCAGATTTAATTGATAGAGTGTATAAATTAATGAACCAATCATCTTTTAAGTCTCATCAGCTGCCACCAATGCTACAATTGGGAGATTCTCCACTTTTACCATCATATAAATGTATAAAAGTTTAATTTAAATTCAATGCAACTATTAGTTATAACAATTTTTTTAATTGCCTTTTGTGTTTTTCTTCTCTCATTTAACATCCTTTTTAAAAAAGATGGAAAGTTTCCTGAGTCAGAAATTGGGAAAAACAGAGAGTTAAGAAAATTAGGCCTAATGTGCGCTAAATCCCAAGAGAAAATCTTGTGGAAAAAAAAGAGTTCAGCCAAAATTGCCATAAAATACTCCCCTGATGCGGAGTGTGAATCTTGTTCGTGCTGCTCTTGTGACTAATTATTTATTATAAATAACTATCTTTGCCCCAATTATGAGTTTAGTAGCAATTGTGGGTCGCCCTAATGTTGGTAAGTCGACCCTTTTTAATCGCCTTGTGGGAATGAGGCAAGCCATTGTAGATGAAGTTGCTGGAGTAACCAGAGACAGACACTATGGCAAATGTGAATGGTGTGGTAAAGAGTTTTCTGTAATAGATACAGGAGGATACGCCGTTAATTCAGATGATTTTTTTGAAGAAGAGATCAGAAAGCAGGTATTATTAGCTATTGATGAAGCCGATGTAATACTATTTATGTGCGAAGTAAATAGCGGAGTCACAGATTATGATAATATAATCGCAGATATCCTTAGACGTACAAAAAAACCTGTTTTAGTAGTAGCTAATAAAGTTGATACTGGAGATAAACTTTTTGATATTCACCAATTTCATGTTTTTGGACTGGGAGAGCCATGGGCAATTTCATCTGCAAGTGGAAGTGGCACAGGAGATCTTTTAGATAAAGTTATTGAATTACTTCCAGAAGAGAATACAGAAGAGAACAGAAAAGAGATTCCACATATAGCAATTGTGGGTAAACCCAATGTTGGAAAATCTTCTCTAACAAATGCTCTTTTAGGAGAAGAGCGTAATATTGTAACACCAATAGCCGGAACTACTAGAGATTCAATATCTACATACTATAATAAATTTGGTCATGAATTTATGTTAGTAGATACTGCTGGTTTAAGAAAAAAGAATAAACTTAAAGAAGATCTAGAATTCTACTCAGTGATGAGAAGTGTCAGATCTATTGAGTATTCAGATGTATGCATACTAATGATGGATGCACAACTAGGTGTAGAACAGCAAGATATGTCTATTTTTAATCTTATTATAAGAAATAAAAAAGGTTGTGTTATTGTAGTAAATAAATGGGATATGATTCAAGATAAAGAGTCAAATACCATGAGAGATTTAACAAAAAAGATTCAAGACAGAATTGCACCTTTTAACGATATTCCAATAATCTTTACCTCTGTAATAAATAAGCAGAGAATCTTGGATGTCCTAAATGAAGCAGCAAAAGTATATATTAACAGAACAAGGAAGGTAGCAACATCAAAATTAAATGATGCTATGTTACCAGAAATCGAAAAATACCCACCTCCTTCTGTTAAAGGTAAATATATTAAAATAAAGTATATTACTCAATTACCTTCTCCAACTCCATCATTTGCCTTTTTCTGTAATCTACCACAGTATGTTAGGGAAGATTACAAAAGATATCTAGAAAATAGACTTCGTGAAAAGTTTGATTTTAAAGGAGTTCCTATACAGATTTTTCTTCGTAAGAAATAGCAATTTTTATTGTAAAACAAGCACCACCGAGCAGGGTAGATCTACTATATGTAGCACTACCCTGACTTTGTTCCATAATACTCCTACATATAGCTAATCCTAGGCCTGTACCACCACTCTTTGTTGTAAAGTTTGGTTTAAAAAGCTTATGCACTAAATTTTCAGGTACCCCTTCGCCGCTATCATGTACCGAAATAACAAACATTTTATCCTCTTCCTTATATAGCTCAACAATAATATAACCTCTCTCTTTATGTTCTATTGCTTGCACCGCATTAGATATTAAATTTACTAGAACTCTAGTAATTTGTGTTTTTTTAGTATATACTATTGCATCGGTATAATCTGTTTTTAGGGATAGATTGATGTTATCTCTAGTATTAAAAAGAATAATTTGCTCTTTTATGAGTCGTATTAAATCAAAACTAGATGATTTTTCTGTATAAAACCTAGAAAAACTAGAAAACTCTCCAGCTGCTTCGGACAAAATGTCTATCTGTTCAATTAATGATTTTGCTAATTCATCAAACTTAGTTTGCCATTCTGGGATACCTCTCTCTTTAAGCCTCACAAGATGCTGAATGCTTAACCTCATAGGGGTTAATGGGTTTTTAATCTCATGCGCTATCTGCCTTGCCATCTCCCTCCAAGCTTGCTCCCTCTCACTTTGTGCCAATCGGCTAGTACTCTCATTAAGGTCGTCCACCATCTTATTATAAGCAGCTACCAAGATTCCCAATTCATCTCTATTGTTATAATCTATATGTTCTGGTTGCTGTGAAATATCAATTAGTTGCATCTTTTTCACAATCTCACCTAGTGGCCTTGTTATTGAATTAGCTAAAGCAACTCCTCCAAACAGAGCTCCAATTAATAATAGCAGATAAATATTAATAATTGTGGCAATAATAGAAGATGCGTCCTTTCTAAAATCGGCCTGCCTAGAGAAATATGGAATATTTACAATTGCTATTAACTTCCCATCTAGGTTAAAAAGTGGAGCATATAACGAGTAATATGTTAGATTGCCGATCTTTTCTCTATTGATAAACTGTTTTTTATTATTGAAGGCAATTTGCTGAAATGCAACATGATTCATCCTAGAACCCATTAAATACCTATCAAATATCTCTCCTCTTGTTGTTCGC
The DNA here is from genome assembly GCA_001603425.1 of Bacteroidales bacterium Bact_08. Classification (GTDB taxonomy): domain Bacteria; phylum Bacteroidota; class Bacteroidia; order Bacteroidales; family UBA932; genus Bact-08. Next base: position 2,982 of record LUYZ01000067.1, on the reverse strand, counting down.
AAAAGTAGTCCATCTGCTCCATAAATATTTATATCAACTTGAGCAGTATTTGAAAGGCGATTCATTGCATCTATTAATTTAAGATTATTAAAGCCAGGATCGTTATGTTTCTGAGCAAATTTGCTATAATAAGAGAGTGCATTCTGGGCGGAATTTAACTTCTCCTCCATACTCTCCCGATTTGTCTCTTCAAAATATCTAATAGAGAACCAAACACTGCCAGTACCTAGAGCTAATAAGGCAATAACTAGAGAAGATATCACTAAAACTGTTATCTTCCATCTAAATGAATTTCTTGGCAACTTATAGAAATAATCTCTATTCCTAAGTCTAATGAGACCAAGAATTATAAATGAGTAAAAAAGTAAAAGATAGGAAAAAGAAACAAAGAAAGGAAAAGTTCCTATCTCTTGCCTAGAGATAATAATTATATTCTCGTCAGAAATCTTATTTATAAAATGAACATAGCCATCAGACCTAAAAAGCCTATATCCAGATTCAAACTCTCCATTAAAAACTAATGGATAGTTATATCTTCCACCATACGAAACAAGCTTATTATTAAGAAACTTCCCATATGAATAACCTGTTGGGATATTAAAATTCTCACCCATTTTAGAGTCCATTAGAAGATCTGAATATCCAACTGCCTCTCTTAAAAATTTGCTATCTAACTCTAAATAGAGTCTAATCTCCTCTCCCATATACAAGAAAGGAAAGACTCCAATATAACTTATTCTACCATTATAGTTATTTAGGAAGTAAAACTTAGAGTTTTCAGCAATTTTACTACCATATCTGTATATCTCATTCTCATAGAATGTATTACAATGTATTGGAGTTGCCTGAGGATTTGTTATTTCTGCATGCAAAAAGTCATTCGGTTTACATATGGTTGGTCTGAGATCATATCTTTGTATAATATTCCAAAAATAAGATTCTGTCAGTCTAGTATTTAGTCTCTCTAAATTACCATCTAAAGTAAACCACATGCCCAATGGGTCATTTTCAATAAACTTTTCTAAATTTCTTAGCTGTAATTCAAGATTTAAATCTCTCTCAATAGAGAGTTTAGTAGTCCAAACTCTATTTTTATTAAACTCTTTATCAAAACCAAAATAGCTAATGATTACAAGTGTATAAATAGAAATTATAACTAAATATGCAGTCAATACCTTACCCTTCAAAAAAGAGCGCCGAAATCTAGACGGAACAAACGGCCTCATAAGTTGTAGAGATAATAATAGAGATAAAAATAGCAAAGAGTAGCTCAAATAAACAATAATCGAGTACACCGATATTTCATCTATTTTATATAGTTCTAAAACAATACTTGAGTTGTATATTATAGATTTAAGAGTTATGTGAATGTATGGGATTAGTAATAATGGTATTAGCAAAAAAAAGAGAAACAAAAGCGGACGAAGTAACTTTTGGTATCTATACCCCAATATTGCAAATCTACGACGTACTACAAAAAATGCTAAAACAACTAATGTTATGACAAAATTATTAATTATAAGATCTGATAACGAGTTAAAAATATTAGCATCTGCATATAGAGTTGGAGAGAAAAGCATGTGCTCTCCCTGAAGTGTTTTTGACTGCAGAAAAGCTAAGTACCTAAAGAGCCATAATCCTCCAAGAAAAAAAAGAAATCGTTTCAATGCTCTCTCTCTGAGCATGGATATAAAAAGTGATAACAAGATTAAAACAGAGGCAATCCATCTTAATATAACTCCTGTTCCAATATCCTTATGAGGGAGATTTTTTAAAACAGAAAAGAGAGCCCTTCCATCTTTTCCTCTTACAATATAAGATTCGTCAAAGGCAATTGGAGCAATAGATAGCTGTCTTCGCAGATAAAAATTAGGATTAATTTTATTCTCTAGAGTAGAATTGTCGGCAGAGTAGTCTGTTTTAACCAATAAAGCAGAGATTACAACTTGATTTTCTAACGTGTAAACATTCACTATATACCACGCTGATCCCAAATTCACAAATTGCTCTTCAATAACAAGGTATGCCAATGGAGTATTTGAAACCACTCTACTAGTCAAGTGATTTAATCTATAACCAAAAGAGAATCGATCAATTTCATCATTAGATATAGGGAGCTGATTTATCCATGAGTGTATGGTATCATTAAAATAACGATATATCACCATATCTTCTGGAAAGTTATCAAAAGTGATAAATGTATCCTTTGGAGAATTTAAAGTTTGCAAAGAGTAGTCTTCTAGAATATCCTGCCTCCTTTGAATTAACGTCTCTAGCTTTGCAACCTCTCTATCCATAGAGTCTGGCGTAGTAAACTCAAAAAAGGAAGAGATTATCAATATTATGGCAATAACCCATAATACGACTCCTCTATCAAATACTATATTTTTGAATCTATCCATACTATTTATGATGATATGGTTCTCCCTTTAATATGGTAAATGCTCTATATATCTGTTCTACTAATATTAATCTTACCATCTGATGAGAAAAGGTCATTTTAGATAGTGATATTTTATTATCTGCTCTCTTATATACTCTATCAGCAAATCCATAAGCCCCCCCTATCACAAAAATCACTTTTTTTGTACCTCTAATTAAATGAGACTCTATACTATTTGCAAATTCGACCGAAGATAGCATCTTTCCATGCTCATCTAATAAAACTAGAAAATCATTTTCCCCAACTCGTTTCAATATAGAATCGGCCTCTCTTTCCTTTATTTGTGACTCAGACAAAGATGCTGCCGATTTAATATCTGGGATCTCTACTATAGATATATTTGTATAATGACTTAACCTTTTATTATAAATTAAAATCCCCTCTTTTAGATAGGAGTTATCTGTTTTTCCTACAAAAAGTAAATCTATCTTCATTTGACAAAATTACAATTTATTCAAAGATAACACTCTTTTTTGTTAAAATTATAGTAGCTTTGGGTAACTAAGCTATTAAAGATTGGCTTAATTTTTGATCCTACA
>LUYZ01000002.1 GCA_001603425.1 Bacteroidales bacterium Bact_08 | reverse complement strand
AGGTAATAGAAAAGTGGAGAAGCTTTTCCAGCTTCTCCACACAATAATAGAAAAATCGACGTATTTTAGAACGGTCTACCTCCGCCCATTCTATGTCCTGGAGATGGTCGTCCTTGAGACTGACCATCACGAGAACCAAATGAACCAAATCTAATAGTAAAACTTAACATTACATACTGTTGAAGAGTGTTATTTCTTACATCTTCTATATAGTTGTCAGTTGCATTTCTCCAAGTATTTCTAGAATCTTTAAGTATATCAAATACCTTTAAACTTAAAGTTGAACTCTTTTTAAACAATTGTTTAGATATCTCTGCATTCCATACTGTTGATGGTTCGTTAAACCCATCTTCATATCCTATATAAAATCTATGATCAACATCACTTATCAAAGCAAAACCTGCGGGAAGCGTCCAATTAATATAGAAATTAACAGAATTATTCCAAGTAGATGGTCTATTGGAAGTCTCAATTGAATACCAAGCATTGGAATAACTAGCTCTTCCTCCCACACTTGCCTCAAGTTTATCTCCTCTATAAGTAACTCTAAGCATTTCTGAGAGAGAGAGGCTTGTTGTCTTATTTCTTAAAGCATTAAAGTAGTTTATTCCTCCATTTAAAGAGAGAGTAGTATTTGCCATCACAAAAAACTTACTCTTCTTTATGGGTGTATTATACATAAACATAGAGAAAATAGAGTATACACCATTCTCATTTACAGGCATTGTGTATTGAATACCCCCTTGGTCATACCATGTTTTATTAACAATTTTATCCATAGTATAATTTGCGCCCAATCTCAGACTAGTAGACCTAAAGGTAGATCTATTCATATCTCTAAAATCTACCCAAAGTCTATGATTAAATTCAGGTAATAGATCTGGATTTCCAAGAGGTATGTATAAAGGATTAGAGTTATCTCTTACGGGTTGCAACTGACTAATAGTTGGCTCATTTGTATTTCCTCTATATCTAATTCTAAGAGACCTTGCATCATTAAATCTATAGTCTAACTGTGCAGATGGAGAAAAATTAACAACACTTCTTTTTAGTGTAGAATCACTTATGCTCTCTGTAGTTGATGGTTGAACATTAAAACCAAATGAGTAGCTATATTTCTCCTCATTTTTTCTAATATTTACCTCTGCTTGCTGAGAGATAAATGTGTTTTTAAAGTAATTTGTATAATCTGCGTCCAAAATATCATATTGGCCAGTAACATCATTATAGTTATAAGACTCTTTATCTGATATATTTCTACTAAAATTATATCTATATGCCAACTCCATAAAGTAATTATTGCCTAATGGTTCTGTATAAGAGGCTCTTGCTCCAAGAGAATATGAATTATTATTCATATCAATCATTTGGTTAACATAAGAAACCGATGGTCTATTTCCATATATATTAGTTTCAGAGAAGTTAAATCCATCCAAATCGTTATTACTATATGAGTATGTAAAATTTACAGAAAAAGTCCTACCAGGAACTCCTAACCTCTGCCTAAACAATAGATCTCCACCCAAAGACTGAGAACTATTATCCCCAGTAGACCTACTAAATCCATCATTTATCTTTGTTCCCTTAGCACCCTCTGTTAAAAAATAATTTTTCTCTTCAAAAGAACCTGTTCCAATACTAACATTTGGTCTAAATAGAATAGAGCTCTTTTCAGAAAACTTCCACTCTAACTCCATTGCAACTCTATGACCATCTGTTATTGTATTAGAAAAAGAGGAATCTCTATTAAAAAAAGAGCTATCTGGCATAAAATTCTCTCTAACTCTACTACTCTCGGATATATTATCGGTACCACCATAAAAATAGTTACCTCCTATTTTTAATTTCCCATCATATAGCTCTGTATTTGCATTTATACCGGCCATCCATGACTCAGTTATACCACTCCCACCAAAACTCAAAGTAGTTCCACCAACTCTAATTCCGCCAGATCCGCCACCAGATCCGCCACCAGAAAACCCTCCAGAACCACCTCTCATAGAACCTCTCATACCACTCATCATCCCTCCAGCTAAATTAGTAAATGCTCTATTATTAGTATTATTACCATTACCAATAAAAGTTAATTGACTTGTAGATGTAAACTTACCAACCATTCCAGCTGTTTGAAATTTATCTTCCGATCCTAAACCTCCAGTTAAATTTCCAAACCAACCATTCATCATCCCTGGTCTTATCGAAAGGTCAATTACCGTCTCCTCATTTCCATCGTCAATTCCTGTAAACCTAGCTTGTTCAGACTGCCTATCTACTACCCTTACCTTCTCAATTATTTTTGCAGGAAGATTCTTGGTTGCTAATTGTGGATCGTTTAGAAAGAAGGTCTTACCATCAATCATTATTTTTGTAATCTCTTTTCCATTTGCAGTAATCTTTCCATCAGAACTAATCTCTATACCCGGTAACTTCTTTAGGAGCTCCTCTAACATATCGCTATCGGCACTCTTAAATGATGTTGCATTATACTCTATAGTATCCTTTTTTATAGTTATAGGGTTACCCAATGCTGTTACCACTGCCGATTCTAGAAAATTCACTTTCTCAATTATGCCAATTTTTCCAATATCTAGCATCCTAGTACCAGAAGCCACATTAATACTTTTTTCGACAGTCTCAAATCCCATATACTCAGCCTTAAGAATATAATTCCCAGCAGCTAACCCTTTGATTTCAAATTCACCTTTTGAATTAGTTAAAACATACTTAGCTCCATTAGCAGATCCATCTCTGAGCATGGATATAGTTGCAAATTCTACATAAGTGTTTCTAATACTGTCCACTAAAACACCCTTTACAGTAAAGCCTCTCTGTTCGGCAGTGTTTTCGAACTTTGCATAAATATTGCTCATAAATAAGAGCAAAGAAGATAACAGAAGTAATTTTTTTATATTCATGATAGTAATTAATGATCATTTAACAATTGAGCATATATAATAATATACCCATAACACTCTATTTGACTATAAATAGAGCAAAAAGTTAAATGATGTCTGTAAAAATTTACTTAATTCTTTCTGGATTATTCTCTAAAAACTTGCTCCAAGAAGATTTTGACCTCTTTGAACCATTAGAGGAGCCACTATAATTGGAGTTTATAACAGAGCAAGAAGACAAATAGTGACATAAAGCAACTGCCAATCCATCAGTTGCATCTAATTTAACAGGAAGTGACTTAACAGATAATATATTAGAGACAATTGCAGCAACTTGTTCTTTAGAAGCAGATCCTTTACCAGTAATAGATAATTTAATCTTTCTAGGCGCATATTCAAATACCTGAGCATCGTTTGTAAGAGAGGCAGCTATAGCAGCCCCCTGAGCTCTACCAAGCTTATGCATAGATTGGATATTTTTACCACAAAAAGGAGACTCTAAAGCAATTTCATCTGGAGAGTAGGCCTCTACTAGATTTCTTATCTCTTTATATATTTTTGAGAGTTTATTATATGGATCGGTATCTTTTCTTAAATCTATTATACCCATAGAAATAAAGGTTGGAGTACTAGATTTTATCTTTATTATACCCCAACCCATTATATTAGTTCCAGGATCTATTCCCAATATAACTCTCTCTTTTGACATTTTAATCAATTATATCAAATCCAGTATAAGGTCTTAAAACCTCAGGGATAACAATCCCATTTTCTGTCTGATTATTCTCTAATAATGCGGCTAAGATTCTAGGTAAAGCCAAAGAGCTACCATTTAAAGTGTGTGCAAATTGATTTTTACCTTGAGAGTCTTTATATCTTAATTTAAGTCTATTAGCTTGAAAAGTTTCAAAGTTAGATACTGAGCTCACCTCTAACCACATTTGCTGAGCAGCCGAAAATACTTCAAAATCAAAAGTAAGTGCCGATGTAAAGCTCATATCACCACCACAAAGTCTTAAAATTCTATAAGGCAAGTTTAAATCTTTTACAATTGACTCTACGTGCAAAACCATCTTTTCAAGAGTATCATAAGAGAGCTCTGGATTGGTAATTTCCACTATCTCAACTTTATCAAACTGATGTAAACGATTTAATCCTCTCACATCTTTGCCATAACTACCAGCCTCTCTTCTAAAACATGGAGTATATGCAGTTAACTTAATAGGAAGATCGTCCTGAGATAGAATAACATCTCTGTATATATTAGTTACAGGAACCTCTGCTGTTGGAATTAAATAAAAATTATCTAAACCAATATGATACATCTGTTGACCTTTATCTGGTAATTGACCTGTACCATATCCAGAGGCTTCATTTACAACCAATGGAGGCATAACTTCAGTATAACCAGCCGCACAATTTTTATTCAAAAAATAAGTTATCAAAGCTCTTTGTAGAGTAGCACCCTTGCCTTTGTATACAGGAAAACCTGCTCCAGTCAATTTTACTCCCAAATCAAAATCTATAATATCATATTTCTTAGCCAATTCCCAATGAGGGATCTTTGCTGTCTCAATATTAATATCTCCCCACTCTCTCTCTATTTTGTTTTCAGATGCACCTCTTCCTTGAGGAACTGAAGTATGAGGTAAGTTTGGTAACTGCACTAGAGCATCATTTAATTCTAAAGAGACAAGCTCCATCTGATTTTCTAACTCTTTACTTCTCTCTTTCAAAAGTGCAACTTGATTCTTTATCTCCTGAGCCTGGTCTACCATTTTACTCTTCATTAGAAGACCAATCTCCTTTGCCAAGTTATTCTGTTGGGACAAGAGCGAATCAGATTCGGTTTGTAAATCTCTTCTTTTAATATCTAATTCAAGAATATTGTTTACAATATCTTGTGCTTCAAAATTTTTAACTTTTAATCTTTCGATAACAAGTGAGGGATTATCTCGTAATAGTTTAATATTTAACATCGCTCCAAATAATAATAAAATAATTGTTCAAAGTTAAAAAATAATTGTCTGTACATATAAAAAAGAAAAAAAATATAGATATATGAAAAATAAAATTACTAATAGAAAAATCTAATATACAGACTATTAACCTAAGAAATAGCCAATTATATTTGTATTGCATTGCTACCATAAAACACAATACAGATGAATAAATATATCTTAATTGCCCCTCTATATCTACTTTTTATTAGTTGTATTAATAATGAATGTTATAATAGTGGATTATCCAATAAAAATACTAAATATAAAATTGAGTTTAGTGGATACATAAATAGTAGTGATAGTGATATTAATAATACAAAAAGTGAACTAAACTACTTCAAATATGGAAACAGAGCTGACGTATATATATTTAGTGATTACAACACTCTATATCCTCTAAATTATGAGCCCCATATGGGATCGGCATATCATTTTGGATATATTGACATCTATCCTCCAATCTACCAAAACAAATCTACTGTGAGTATATACTCCCTCTCTTATAACAACTCCAGCAATATAACTCAAAGAGTTTTTCATGGTAAATTTTATCAGCTAAATAATAATATAGACTATATATTGGCATCACAAAAAGGGTTATCCATATTTGAGGACACACAAATAGCCCTTAATTTCAAACACCTTTGCTCTCAAATACAATTCTCAATAATTGGGACAGAAGAGATAGATAATATTTTGGTTAAAAAATTATATGTAAATCTCCCTGATATAGAAAACTCATATATATCTATCAAAGATGAAAAAATAATAACCTCTACTCAAACATTCAAAAATGTAGATCTACTATTAGAAAATAATACTAGTGAAAAATATATTGTAATACCCTATTTAGGAAATATATCGCTAGTAATTGAGGCTCAAATAATTCAGAACGATGGCTCAATAATAGATAAAAGATACTCCGGAGAGTTTACAATCTCCTTACAAGCAGGTATTTCATATACAGTAGGGCTAAAAATAAATAATTCTATCGAGAATACTCCTTATCCAGATCTGACTTTCTCTATATCAACAAATCAATGGAGCAATATCCACAACAACATTATCTATGAAAAAATTAAAACCCCAACCAATGAAAAATAGAATTATAATCATAATAGTAATTTTTATGAGTGGATGCATAGAAGCCGACATATCTAAATGTCCAGATTTTGGGAAATACAAGTTGATAATCAACGATAGCAATGAATACTCAAATAGAAATCAGATGAACTCAATCATAAATATTTATAATACAAATCAGAGATATTATTTTACCAAAGAGGCAAATTGCAGCTCGATAAATAGAGATGGATCAATAAAGCTATACCCTGGCACATATGAAATTAATTGTATAGTATCTAATGAACCTATAACATTATGTGATTCTGTAAAAATAAAAGTTAATAACGGACTGGCATTATTCAACAAAATAATAACTAAAGAGATTATCAAATGTAATCAAAATAGGGTCAATATACATACACAATTAATTAACTCGATAATTGATATAATTGCAGACACAACAGAGCTTTATATACATAATTACAAACTATTATCTATAGATTTATCAACTCCAGATGACAACAATACATTCTATAATATTGATAATAATAAGATCAATCTATCTTCATCTCAATCAGAGTCTATAAGATATAATCCCACAAACTACATTTCAAAAAATGATATGTACAGACTATATACTATACCAATAAGTGCAAACAGCCCTATTGACATAAAATGCAATGTTACAAAAACAGATGATAACTATAATAATAGTCTCACTATAGAACATATAATTGGGAGACTATACATAAATAGAGACATATCATCTGGAGACTACTGCAGGATATTTATCAACATCTCACCAACTAAAATTATCCACACTAAAACACAGATAGAAAATTGGAAAGAGGTCCCTGATAATAAAGAGATTGACCTTGGATAATAATAATACAAAACTTTACAAAAATTAAGTTACTAGCAACACCAATTGGGTTGTCTACATTTTACTAACATTTTATTAACAACTTATTAACAATCTTATGAAGACTCAAAAAAAAGGCGTAATTACAGCGCTACTACTAGCTCTTACTCTGCAATCATGTAATAAAGAGCCACAGAATCAAAGTGCACTAAACCCAATGATTTTTACTGCAGATTATTCACAGATGACAACAAAGGCAGGGACTGAGACCCCATTTAAAAATGGAAATTGGGCCTCAATTATCGGATTTCAAACAGGAGCATCACCATCATCGGCAACTCCAGTAAATGGAACTCCAGTTAATGCTAAATGTGGTGAAACAGGAGTTTTGACAACAGATAATGAACTTTTTTTACCAAAAGGAAACTATGATTTTTACTCAACCTCACTTAATAATAAAGAGGAATTACAGCTTTCATTTACTGCTGGGTTAAGTGGGCAATTAAAAAATGGAGTTGACTATTTATGGGCAAAAAACCTAAATGTCTCTGCAGGATCTACAGTTTCATTTAAATATAAACATAAGGCGGTAGCAATAGAGATAACAACAACAGGTGAGAGTGGAATAAGTGATTTAAACATCAAAGAAATTAAGATAACACCATCTAAACCATCGGCTTCAACCAAAATGTCATTAATAGATGGGGCAATAACACCATGTACATCCAAAGATACATCAACACCAATAACTGTAGAAAATAATATAGGCTCTTATATAATGCTCCCAATGACATCAAACACTATATCCGTTGTTTTAATTGCCGATCTCAAAATTGGCGGCAAAAGCTATCAAAACAAACAGTACAATGCAACACTTCCAGCAATAGAATATTTAGGGGGGACTATTTATAAAATTAGCTTAACAATAAACGCTTTAAAGTTAACCTTCAATGGAAGTACTGTTGAAGACTGGACAACACAAGATGTCCCTGCAATAACTCTTACCGAAGAATAACTACTATGTTAAAAATAGAACAATTTGTAATACTTATAATTTGCATATTTGCTTATCTATCTTGTATTAGCGACACTCAAAGTGATTGTTGTACAACCATAAAACAAGATAGAAACTGCTGTATAACATTTACTGCAAATTATAATAATCTGGAGACCAAAACCACCTCTGCAATGGCAGAGGGGGTTATCTCAACTATATTTATCTATAATAATCATGAATCTATCTATAATTATTATCCGATAAATAAAAACAACACTAAATATGTTGCTAATTGCTTTGGATCTCTTGTCTCAACAAACAATAAAGAGATATTATTGATCCCGAATGTATATGACATTTACTCAATCTCCTCAAATTCAAACATAGATTTATCAGATAGTATAAATAAAGGAGTTCTTAAAAATGCTCATAATAATATAGACTATATATGGAGTTCTATTAAAAATCTAAAAATTAGAGAGAATGTAGAGATAAGTCTTACATATAAAAGATTAATGTCAAAATTATCAATAGAAATACAAAATAATTCCAATAATCAAATTGAGATAATGTCTGCTAAAATCTTGGACAATAAGATAATTGGATCTATAGATGTACAAACAGGTACAATTATAGACAATAACAGTAATAATAACGACTATCTGGACATGATAGTAGAACAGATGTTTGCATATATAACTATTGCTCCACAATGTAGAGTTAGTGGGATAGATTTGTACATAGAGTATCTTATAAAGGAAGATAATGAGATAATTAAAAAAGTCTCTGGCATTATTGAACAACCTGATAAAAAAGGCTTTGAGGCTGGGAAAAACTATCTATATAAGGCTTTAATAACACAAGATAAAATACAATTTATATGTAGCGGAGTAGAAGACTGGATTTTAGATAATAGTATAGAGTTAGAGTTATGAAAAGACTTGCATTATTATTTGTCTGCTTAATATGCATATCGGCATATAGTATAGCCCAAAATAGCACTATAGCATATAACCTTTTAGCCTCTACTTTTTCGCCCATAAATATTGAATACAATTACATTGCCTCAAATAAAATATCAGTATACGCCAATGTTAAATATAACCCCATCTCTTTTAATAATAGAAAATATATTATACTATCTCAAGGGGTAAAATATTGGTTGTGGCATCAAAATGCAGGATTCTTCTATGGATTTGGTGGTAATTACTCAAAATATAATATTGAGTTAAAAAGATGGAGATACCAAGGTTATTCTGTTGGCATGGGTTGTTTAGCAGGGTACTCAAAAATTATCAATTATAAAACTAACGTTGAGATATCAGCTGGATTAGGTATTTACTATATAAACAATGATCAGTTTTTAAAAGGGTTATGTGGTGATTTTGAAAGAAGTAATTCTAAGCTTTGCATTGCTCCATACCAACTATCTATCTCTATAGTTAGGATAATAAATATAAGATAAATATGAAATACAAGAGTACTATTTTAGCTTTTATAATAATTATTTCCATATCAATTATTGGATGCGACATTTTAATATACAGTGATATCACAAAAAAAGAGCTTCCAACAATAAGTCATCTAGACAGGTCCATGAGTAGCTATAGTTTAGACTATTCCAAAAATGAATCTGATAATGATATTAAATCATTTATTATAAAGAATAGCAAAGGAGAAGATGTTTTAATAAACAGAGCTATAAAAGATAGTACTACTGGTCAGATGATTGCGCACAGAGAGTTAAATGGAATAGTTATAAGTGCAAAATCGCACACTGTTAGCGAAAGAGAAGGGATAATTAATCTAGATTTTATGATATCAATCCCACAATCACTAATAAAAAGTGATTGTCAAACAATTTTTAAACCTCTACTTGTTAGAGGAAAAGATACGATACGTTTAAGAAGTATAGCTTTAAGTGGTCAGAATTTTTATAAAGCACAAAAAAGAGGATATGCAAAGTATGAACAGTACTTAAACAGCATTATACCAGAACACGAAAATGAGATAGAAAACTTCACTTATATAAATGATTTAATAATTTTTCTAGATAGATACCTACCACAATCAAAAATTTTGGAAGGTAAAAAGGATCCCGAATTAAAAAATGAATATGGTTTAACTGAGGAGGAGGTTATCAATTACTACAAAAAATGGTGGCTAATAAAAAGAAATAGAAAAAAGATAGAACAGATTCCTCAAGCATATAATAAATATATTAAAACTCCATATATCAAAGATTTAAAATTGGACTCAATAGTAAGAAAAGCCAATGGTTCAATTCTTTACCACTACACTCAACAACTTAATAGCAGTGAAAAAACTGGTAAAATAGACTTGTTTCTAACTGGAGTATTGAAAAATTCCAGGGGCCTTACCAGATCTATTAAATGCTCTGACTCTTTAACATATTATGTTTCATCTATGATAAATTTTATCGATACTACACCTGTATACTATAAGACAATAGTACCCATAAAAATAGATGAAAGCTATACAAGTGATATATCATTTGCACAAAATAGCGCGATAATTGAGTCTTCAGATAAAAATAATATAGAAATCAATAATATTCAAAATAAGATACTAGCAATTAGCCAATTAGAGAAATACAAAATAGACTCTATTATTATTACCGCAAACACGTCTCCAGAAGGCTCATACAAAATTAACAAAGATCTTTCTCAAAATAGAGCATATACAGTAAAAACGCTTATTGACTCTATATTATCTAACAAACTAAAAGATCGAATTTCTAATAACATAACCATAAGATGTCATAGCAAAATTGGAACTCAAAATGATCTTATATCCATTTTAGAAAATAATGAAGATAGAGAGTTGCTCCTTTACGGAGAGATTGACCAAAAGAGACTAATCCAAGAGCGATATTACCCTAAAATGAGATCGGTTAAAATAGATTTTAATCTTTCTAAAATTGACAACTATGCCGATACTATATACTCTAATCAACTGGATACTATCTATATTCAAGCTATAGATCTCTTAAAAAAGAGAGATTATAATAAAGCATTAGAACTTCTTAAAGATTATCGAGATCTCAACTGCGCAATCGCGTATATGTCTCTTGCTAGAGATCACTCTGCATTAGATATATTAAACTCAATAAAAGACACACCTACAAGCCATTACCTTAAAGCTATAATTTATGCAAGACTAAATAACGAGAAACTAGCAGTAGAGAATTTTATAATTGCCACAGATCAAAACCCGTCACTTTTTTATAGAGCAATTCTAGATCCAGAAATCTCTTTTATAATACAAAAATATAATATTCACCCAAATGAGTAATTCAATTAAAACATCAATAATCACAATATTAATGGTTATTGCATGTGATGCAAACCTTAAGAAAGATGTGAATAATAAATTTGATATTAATCACAAAATAAAATTGAATGTTAATACATTTAATGAAGAAGGTAACACCAAGAATACCACAGAAGTTATAGCAAATTACTACTTATTTATCTATAATAACAGTGGCGAACTTATTCTGGACAGATACTATGCTAACACATTATCACAACAAATTGATATATCTGATCTTTCATTAAATAGTCAAGATTCTATACATATTTATGTTATTGCTAATACTAATAATATAACACCCTCTCAATATATCTATAGAGAAAACATAATCAATTTAAGCTATCCATCAATCTACTCTCCAAATGGAGCTCTAGTTTATAGTGGATTCAAAAGTACTATAATGAGCGATTATAATGGAATTATTGAGATTCTTTTGACTCCAGTTGCAGCAAAATATAGTTTGATAATAGATAAAACACTATTAAATACAGATGTTACATTAGATATTATGGAAGTTCAAATATGTAACACTCCAAATTCTATTACTTTTTTCAAAAACAATATCCCAGAACATACAGAAATATCGGCATATAATCCGATTTACAAAAAAGATGTCATAAACTGGAACTACTCATTACTCATTCCAGAAAATGCACAAGGAGTTATTGGCAATGCAACTAACCCTAAATATAAAGATCCATATGACAAAGAGGATTGCTGTACGTTTTTAAAATTGACCGCACAATACAAAAGCTCATCCAAAGAGGGCTTGGTAGAGTATCGACACTATTTAGGAGAAAATAACACTAATAATTTCAATATTTTCAGAAATCAACACTATGTAGATATTATTCATTTTAAAGGAAGTGGAATTGACGAAAACTCATGGAGAGTTGTAAAAGACTCTTTAAAAGAGATTAATTATGAAAACGATATTTTACAAAGAATTTATTTTAAAAATAGTTCATATAAAATTGATGTTGGCGAGAGTAGCTCTCTGACAGTTGAAACTGACCCTCTCAATTATCTACTTACATATGGGGATATTAGTTATACATCTAGTAATAATAGCATTGCAGAGATAGATCTATTCTCTGGTGAGATAACTGGAGTTGCAAGTGGTACTGTTCTAATAAATGCATTTTATAACAACCTAAACTCAATTAACACAAATTGCTATGTATCTGTATATAACCATTACAAGGTTCTAGTAAATTATATTGAACATCTCGAGTATAACAGCACTACGCATGAGATTATCAATGCATATCTCTCTGTATACTGCAAAATAGATTTACCAAGACCCTCTAATATGAATATTGTTCATCAAATATACCCAGAACTATATGCTAAAGCCAGATACTCATATATACAAAATAATAGCACTATAACAGGAGAGTTTATATTGAGACTAAATGATATTGATAATAACGACAATCCTTCTTTTGGTCTAAAAGGAGAGCAAAAGCTGTTCTTTTCTACAAATATCTCAAACCAAGAAGAGTATTCAAATATTATGTCATCACTAAACATCACATTAGATAAAATTGACCTATACACAAACTTAATACATGTTACTAATTAAACTTTTATCATTAAACATTAATTATGAAAAGATTACTAATTTCTCTAGCTATTATTGTAAGTTGTTCAAAAAGCAATCCAACACAGATTTCTTGGAATGCAATAGACTATACAATAGAAAATTACACAAATTACAACCAGTATATGGACAAACCATATATCTCTCTAACCTTCCCCAATATATTATCTCAAATATATGAAATTGGTTATTATAAAGGAATTATGAAAATAGATAAAGCCGATTACATATTTATGGCTCATAATTGGGGGGAACAAGAGATTGAGATTATTCTTTATTCAGATAACAAAGAGGTCTCACGTACCAAACTTAAACCAGAGTATCCTCAAAACAGAAAAGATACTGACATTGCTACATTCTCATTTAATTTTCCCAAACAAAAAGGTAGGTATACAATTGAGATATTACTAACAAGTAGTAATCAAACTCTATATAAAAACATTCTATATGACTCATCAAATACCTTACAGCTAATATAATAAAAGAGGCTGTCCAACTAAATGGACAGCCCTTTTTAGATATCTTCAATAAAGAGATAACTATTCTTGACTTATTGCACCAACAGGGCACACATCTGCACATGTACCACAATCTGAACAGATATTAGGATCAATTACATAGATATCGCCAGGAGATATTGCTTCAACTGGACATTCATCAATACAAGAACCACATGCAGTGCAGTCTTCAGAAATTTTGTAAGCCATTACTTTATAGTTTTAAATTGGTTTGATTGTTGCAAAGATAAAAAATTGGTTTAATAGAACAAATACTAATTGTATCTTTGTACAAACATCAACATAAAAAAACAAATTTGTTAAATTGCTTGAAAATGAAAAATGTTAACCGAATCCTCCAATTTTTTACTGTTTTATCCTTTCTTATATTGGCTTTTTCTTCACATATTATAGGCCAATCAAATAGAGTAAAATTCGATAAAAAAGTCCATGACTTTGGTGATATTCTTATAACATCTGGCCATCATACATGCAAATTTACCGTAACAAATACATCCGATCAACCTATTGTTATTCAAACTATTATTGCATCATGTGGCTGCACCACTCCTGAATGGAGTAGAAGTCCGATAATGCCTAATAAAAATGGAGAGATTGTTGTAACTTTTTTAAATGATCAAGGGCCATATCCATTTGACAAAGTACTTACTGTATATATTACTGGAGAGAGTAGACCCCATCTTTTAAGGATTAAAGGTGTTGTTCATCAAAATAAGAAATCTCTTAGCGAGCTTTTTCCCGAGAAGTTTTCTGATCTTTCACTTAGGAGGTCTTATATAGATTTTGGAATCGTTCCAAAAGGAGAAAAGAGAGTAGAAAAGCTTGAAGTTGCAAATACTTCCAGAAGATCAATAACTATTGCAACATCTCACAATTCCAAAGATATATCAATCTCACCCAAAATACTTTCACTAAAACCAGGAGATAAAGACTTTTTGGAAATTGAGCTAAATACAACAAATAGTTCAAATTGGGGCAATAATAATGCAATTATCAACTTTTCAATCAACAATACAAAAGTTAATAAAGATTTTACAATAAATTATAATGTTAGAGACAATTTCTTTAACCTCTCCCCTCAAGAGATCCAAAATGGTCCTATTCCAATGGCTAGCTCTAGCTCTTATGATTTTGGGAAAATAAATAAAGGAGACAAAATAACATCTCAATTTAGGGTAAGAAATATTGGTAAACGAGATCTTGTTATTCATAAGATAGATTCAAGTATCCCCAATATTTCTATTATTTATAACAAAAACGTAGCTGTTGGCAAGTCAACAGATATTAATGTGACTATTGATACAAAAAATATTGATCTAAGTGGAGAAGTTAGCTTTATTTTAACCTTAATTACCAACTCTCCAACTAGGCCTATTATCAATTATATAATTACCGGTAACATTATTAAATAATTTATAATGATGAGCAAAATAGATGAACAAGCATGTAAAGATTCAGCATTAATTGTAAACGAAGGAATTGAACAACCTCCTATTACAAATCCTTATATCAATAATTTTTTTAAAAAAAATAAAACGAAAACTCTATCTGAGGATGATTATATACAAGGGATTTTAGAGGGTAATACAACTATTTTAAGTCAAGCTATTACTTTAGTCGAGAGCTCTAATCCAGCTCATAGAGAGTTAGCTCAAAAGATTATAGACAGAGCTCTTCCACATTGTGTTAAATCTAAAAGAATTGGCATTACAGGAGTACCTGGAGCAGGAAAAAGTACGTTTATAGAGGCATTTGGTGGATTATTAACCGCAAAAGGTCATAAATTAGCAGTTTTAGCTATAGACCCAAGTAGTGAAAAAAGCAAGGGTAGTATTCTGGGAGATAAAACTAGAATGGAGACTTTATGTAACGATCCAAATGCTTTTATTAGACCCAGCCCCAGTGGAGGTTCTCTTGGTGGAGTAGCCCGTAAAACAAGGGAAAGTATTATTCTATGTGAGGCTGCAGGTTTTGATATGATCTTTATTGAGACTGTTGGGGTAGGACAATCCGAAACAGCTGTTCATTCAATGAGTGACTTCTTTTTACTGCTTATGTTAGCAGGAGCTGGTGATGAACTTCAAGGAATTAAAAGAGGGATAATGGAGATGTCTGACTTAATTGCAATTACCAAAAGTGATGGAAGCAATATAGACAAAGCAACCCTAGCAAGATCTCTCTACAAAAATGCGCTCCATCTTTTTCCACCAACAGAATCAGGATGGGTTCCTACAGCATTAACAACATCTGCAGTAACTAAAGATGGGCTTGAAGATGTCTTAAATAAGATAAATGAATATTTTGAACTTACTAATAATAATGGATATTACCTTCACAAAAGACGAGAGCAAGCAAGATATTGGATGTATGAGTCTATTATGGAGAATTTAAAAATTAGTTTTTTCGAAAACCAAAATGTAAGTGATTCTATATCCCAATATGAGAATGCTGTTCTAAATGGTAATTTGAGTTCATTTAAAGCTGCAAGTGAATTATTGTCTATTTACAAAAAGAATAATATCTAAAAAAAAGGCTTCAAATTGAAGCCTTTTTTACTATTATTAAAAAACATACAATATTACTACTCTCCATTCATAGATAGAAGGAACTCAGTATTATTTGTAGTTCTCAAAAGTCTTGTTTTCATAAACTCCATTGCCTCTACAGAATTCATATCGGCAAGATAGTTTCTCAAAATCCAAATTCTATTTAAGGCCTCTTTATCAAAAAGAAGATCCTCTCTTCTAGTGCTACTTAGAGTAACATCAACAGCTGGGAAGATACGTTTATTAGACAATTTCCTATCTAACTGAAGTTCCATATTACCAGTTCCTTTAAACTCTTCAAAAATAACCTCATCCATTTTTGAACCAGTATCTGTTAACGCCGTAGCTAAAATTGTTAAAGATCCTCCATTTTCTATATTTCTAGCAGCACCAAAGAAACGCTTTGGTTTATGAAGTGCATTTGCGTCTACTCCACCACTTAGAACCTTTCCAGAAGCCGGCTGAACCGTATTGAACGCTCTAGCTAGACGGGTTATAGAGTCTAATAAAATAACAACATCATGACCACACTCAACCAGACGCTTAGCCTTTTCTAAAACTATATTGGCAACTTTAACATGTCTATCTGCAGGCTCATCAAAAGTAGAGGCTATAACTTCTGCCTTTACACTTCTTGCCATATCTGTTACCTCTTCTGGCCTCTCGTCAATTAATAATACAATCATATATACCTCTGGATGATTGTCTGCAATTGCATTTGCAATATCCTTAAGAAGTACAGTTTTACCTGTTTTAGGTTGAGCCACAATAAGTCCTCTTTGCCCTTTTCCTATTGGAGCAAACATATCTACAACTCTTGTAGATAAATTATTATGCCCATTAGAAGTTATATTAAACTTTTCATTCGGGAATAGTGGCGTCAAAAAGTCAAATGGAACTCTATCTCTAATATATTCAGGACTCCTACCATTAATTAGTTTAACTTTAACTAGCGGAAAATATTTATCTCCCTCTTTGGGAGGTTTAATCTCCCCTACTAAAGTATCACCTGTCTTTAAACCATATAGCTTAATTTGAGATTGAGATACATAAATATCGTCTGGAGAGTTTAGATAATTGTAATCAGATGATCTTAAAAAGCCATATCCATCCTGCATAATTTCCAAAACACCTGTTGCATCAACAACGCCTTCAAACTCAATTTTAGGTTTATTTTCAACTGGTTGTTTCTCTTGATTTTTTGCTTGTGGGGCTTTCTCTTGTCTAGATCTGTCTTGCTGATTTTGAGTTTTATCTTGCTGACCCTTATTCTGTGTTGCTTTATCTTGCTGAACTTTATCCTGTTGCCCCCTATTTTGTAAACCGCCATCTTGCTGATTTTTATTCTGGGAGCCTTTATCTTGTTTGCCTTTATCTTGAGTTGAAATAGGTCTTTCAGTTTCTATCTTTTTCTCTTGTTGAGAGAATTCTGGCTTAGATTGCTGCCTATCTGCAACTGTACTTTTTTGACCAGACTTAGCACCCTCACTCTCTGCCTCTTTAGACTCAATAGTTGGAGACTGCTCAACAATAATATTATTATCTGCAAAAATATCCTTAGGAATACTCTCCTCTTTTCTCTTAAATGATTGCTCCTTCTTTGATTTTCTTGCTCTTAAATTATGACTCTCGTTTTTTGAGTGTTGATTGTCAGATTCTTTTTTTGGAGCGACAGATTTATTAACATCATCGCTATTGGTCTCAACAACTGAATCAACTTCAATTACCTGCGCAGCTAAACTCGGCTTTTCAGAAGAGACCTCTTCTGTTACAGTCAACTCTTCACTTTTCTTAGCTTGAGGTTTTCTCTTTTTTGTAACTCTTTTTACAGATGGTCTCTTTATGGGTTCAGAAGATTTACTGCCAATAGTTGCCTGCTCATCTAATATTTCGTAGATAAGATCATCCATTGTTAGATTTTTAGCCTTTGATATATTTAACTCTTTAGCAATAGAGAGTAACTCCTCCTGACTCTTCTTTTTTAATTCTTGTATATCGTACATTGATTTATGTTGTGGATGTGATTTATCCTAGTAGAACGTGATATTATTTGCAAATATAGTTTATTTTTTACTAAACAAATAAAAAAAAGTGGAAATAATCCACTTTTTTTAAAACAAATACCCTACTTAGAGGCTACTACATCTATTTCTACCAGAGCACCTTTAGGTAATCCAACTACAGCAAATGCTACTCTAGCAGGAAACGGCTCCTTAAAATATTGAGCATAAACTTCATTCATGTCTAAAAAATTAGCCATATCGGTAAGATATACCGTAGACTTAATCACGTTATCAAAAGTATATCCCGCCTCGTTTAAGATATACTCAATATTTTTAAGTACTTGATGAGCTTGTTCTTCAACTCCTCCGGAAACAAACTCTCCCGTATTAACATCTATAGGAAGTTGTCCAGAAACAAATAAGATTCCGTTAGCCTCTACGGCTTGACTATAAGGACCCACTGCTTTTGGAGCCTTAGGTGATGAAATAACTCTTTTTGACATAATATTTATTATTTATATAATTACAGGTTAGAAACCAGGGCCTCTATCCCAAAAACTTGCCGTTTTTTTGAACTTTAAAAGATCTGCTAAAGCCGATGCCTTTGCACTAATTCTAAAACTCCAACTCTGCCATATTCCAGAAGGAACCCAACTAACGCTAATTAAGAAACAGTGCAGATCGTATGTTGCAGTTAACTGAGTTGTAGAAATAGCCATTTTCATTAAATCTAAATTAGTATTTAAATTAAAATTAAGAGAAGGACCTAGTTTTAATTGACCTGCTATACCTAATGTTTGTGTAAAGCTATCAATGGTAGTTAATCTACCAGCAACATTTTTATATGATCTGGATAAAGAGTAGTTATAGTTAAAATTGAGAGACCATGGATTGGATGGATCTAAATAGTACATCCACCCTCCAGGAATATACTCACCAGTAATAGGATGGTTATAAACTCTAATATAGTCTGAATGCTGGCTCTTTTCACCATCTTTTGCATCTGGAAGCCCCATACCCGCTCCGGCTCTCTCTCCTTTCCCAGAAAATTGATAAGAAAAAGAGAGGCTGGCATTTGTCATTCTAGCAAGATTTAGCCCACCAGCATTCTTGAAATGAAACTCATTATATCTTTTGCCATTTATATCTACAGCATATGGATCAAAATTGGCATTTGCATTTATCGCAAAAGACCCAAAAATTGTTGTATTCATAGATACTGAGATATTAGATAATTTCATTGAGTCAGCTAAAAAATTATAAGAACCATTTAGAGATAGATTATCAATCAATTTAATTTTTTTTATACCCCCATTTGTCGTATCCTTAGAACTTCTAATTTTAGCTTCTATGTTATTACCAACAGAAAAAGACATTGCGGCAGAACTACCTCTAGAGGGATATCCAAAAAGCAAACCCTCATATCTATTATACTCTAAATTTTGGACTTCTCCTTTATTATCTGTATAAGTAAGTGTTCTATACCCATTTGCAGCAGTTCCCTGTTCTGGTCTTACACTAAATGATACCGAAGGAGTGACCATATGTCTAATTGCCTGAACTTTTCCTCTATTACCAAAATTAAACATTCCATATAATCTAGTAGACACTGCCATAGATGCAGAGTACTCCTGAGTCATTCCAAAATGGCTGAAAATATCTGTTACATCACTCTCCACCTGACCAGTATCTTGATTATATGATTTTATATTCTCTTGAAAAAACCAATTCATACCATAAGTAATTCCAGGAGAAAACTGAAAATAATTTAAAACAGAAAATTGAGGTAATCCAAGAGAAAAACTGTGCTGCATACCACTTCTAAACTTGGACCAGAACTCATCTTTACCAAACTCATGAGCCTTGAAATTAACCTTGTTATCCAAAGTAGTATTATAACTTAATGAAATATCATCATAAAATCTCTTCTTACCTATCATCTCCTTAGATCTAAATGGATAAATTCTATTCATAGTAAGTGTTACGTTAGGAAAAGTAACAGCATATGAACTATCTAAAGAGTTTTGGCTATGTAAAATATTGGTAGATAGAGAGAAGGGAGAATCAGGAAAAACTTTACCATAAGAGATGCTAGAAGATATCTGATTTTGCAAACTTTGCTGAATATCATAATCATTAAATCTATTATTTAATGGAGATGAAAAATTTACCGATGCCCTAAATGTAGTACCTGGCCTAGCTTTTGGATCTTGAGCATGGCTCCATTTAAAAGAGAAATCCTTCGACTGATAAAAATCGGGAGCTCCTCGTTCACCAACTTGATTAACAGAGTAATTTACACTTAGATTTCCATCATGCTTATATCTCTTTTTGTATCTAGATGTTAACATCATATTCCAAGACCCAAGTGTGTATATATCTGTTGTTAATGAGGCATCAAAATGGTCTCCAAATACAAAATAATAACCTAATCCTCTTAAAGAAAAACCTCTTGCAGCTTCGTCACTAAAAGTAGGAATTAAAAGACCGCTAGATCTGCTAACTTGGTTTGGAACAAATCCAAAAGGAAGAGCTAAGGGTAATGGCACATCTTCTACTATTAAAAAAGCTGGACCAAAAACAGTTGTTTTATTAGGATTATTTACAACCTTGGCCTTAGTCAATTTTAAATAAAAATGAGGATGATCATGATCGCAAGTTGTATATTTACCTCCAGATATATTAATAGAGTTATCTGGCATTTTCTTCAATAAAGTACCGTGTAAAAAACCTTCTGACTCTTGAGTAACCATATTGGTAATTCTAGCCTTCTTTGATTCAAAGTTATAGTAAACAGACTCCATAGTATATTTATCACTCCCCTCTGTCATCTCTGGCATTCCAGTAACTGTTCCTGTTGTATCTTTTGTCCCAGTAGCAAAAACAGTTTTTGTATCCATATTATATGCCATATAATCTGCTTTTAACTCCATATTACCATAAGTCACTTTTACATCACCATAATAATATATCATTCTTTTTCCACCGCTAAAATCCTCAATTATGGAATCTTTAGCACCAGAAAATGCAGGAAAAGCCAAAGACCCTCTCAATTTTGCCGAATCTATTATAACACTATCCTTTGCTAGTGTATCTGGCAAAACTAAAGAGTCTTTAAGCACTAAAAATGTATCTCTAACTGTATTAACAGTATCCTGGGGGTTTGACAAACCAGCAAACAGTTTTCTCCTGTTTGCTCTTACATTTACGGCATATACCTCCCCGACGACAAGTAAAACAAGGAAGATCCAAGTGATAAAAACTAGATACTTTCTCAAAACCAAATTGTATAAGGTTTACAAAAATATGTTAAATTTGTAGCTCACAAAGTTAATAAATTTAACAATATTTATGCTCTCAAAATTATTTTTAATCCTTTTTTCTCTCTTTTTTTTGGTCTTATCTGTTAATGCTCAAAATGAAACATCAATAGAAATAAGAAAAGTTGTAATTGATGCAGGGCATGGAGGAAGAGATCCTGGAGCAGTGAGCGCAAATGGAAAAGTATTTGAAAAAGACATTACTCTATCTGTTGCTCTACTCCTTGGGAATATGATAAAATTAAATTATCCATATGTAGATGTTATATATACTCGTGACTCCGATGTTTTTGTTAGGCTCGATAAAAGGAGTGAAATAGCAAATAAAAGCAAAGCCGATCTTTTTATTTCAATTCATGTTAATGCGGCAAAATCGAGAGTAGCAAGTGGATCAGAAACATTTGTTATGGGTGCCGACAAGACAAACTCTAATCTAGAAGTTACAATGCTAGAAAATAGCGTAATCTTGTTAGAGGGTGAAGACTACAAAAGCAGATATGAAGGATTTAATCCAAATGACCCAGAATCATACATTATATTTTCACTTCTTCAAAATGCTCATATAGAGCAGAGTCTTACACTGGCATCACTTATTCAACAGCAATTAGGTCAAGGACCAATAAGAATAAATAGAGGAATCAAACAAGCTCCACTAGTAGTTTTATGGAGAACTAGTATGCCATCTGTTTTGGTAGAATTAGGTTTTATCTCAAATATAAATGACCTCAAAATAATGAGTGAAAAAAGAAATCAAGAGAAATTTGCCAATTTGATTTTCAATGCTTTTGTCCAGTATAAAAATAAATATGATAAAAATTACTCTAATGCAATAGATAATAATCTAAGAAATAATAATGAAACAATAAAATCTAGTATAGTAGATAGCAGTAATAATATTGTATCAAACCCACAACATAACAAATCACAAACAACACACTATAGAATACAGATACTCTCTGTAAACAAGGAGATCTCTACTAAATCTAGAGAATTTAAAGGACATAGAGACATTAATCACATTAAACAAGGTAATACCTATAAATATACACTTGGACAATACAACTCAATTGAAGAGGCCAGAGTCAATTTAAGAGAGATTAGAAAAACATTTCCTCAAGCATTTATAATAAAAGTAGAAAACAATAAAATTGTACCACTTTAATAAATTAACTATTTAATAAATAATATATCATTCTAAAATGAAATTAAAATTATCAAAAGAGCAAAAAATTGGTGCTTTTGCAGTAATTACACTATTTTCTGTCTATATTCTTATCAACTATCTTAAGGGAAAAGATATATTCACTGGAAGAAATACTTACTATGCAATATACCACGATGTGGAGGGTCTAACCGTTACAGGACCTGTATATATTAGAGGACTAAAGGTTGGCACAGTAGAGACAATCTCATATAATCAACACAAAGATAATTTTACTGTTAAGTTAAAAGTAAAGAGAGATTATGTACTTCCAAATAATTCTGTTGCTCAAATATACAACTCAGATCTTCTTGGAACTAAGTCAATTAGAATAAACATAGGTGATGGGTACATACACCTCTCTAGCAACGATACAATTAAAACAGCTACTGAAATCACATTAGTTCAAATGGTTACTGGAGAACTCATGCCATTCAAAGATAAAATTTATGATCTACTTAATTCTCTAGAAATAACTTTAAACAACGTTAATACACTTCTAGATGACAATAACAAAGAGAATATAAACAAATCTCTATTGCATTTGAGTAAAACATTACAAAATCTTGACAAAACCTCATCTACTCTAAATAGTAGTGCCCCAGAAATTGCATCCATAATCTCCAACATAAACTCTATTACTCTTCAACTAGATAGTAATATACACAATATAAATAGAGGAATAAGTAATTTTGCAGATTTAAGCGACTCTCTTAAAGTAGCAGATATAAACGGAACTATTGGTGCTCTAAAGGACCTATTAATTCAAGTTAGAAACCCAGAAGGCTCAATTGGAAAACTTCTTGAGACAGATCAATTGCATAACTCAATTGAAAAGTTAATTTCCGATATAGACACCCTAGTGAGCAATATAAATAAAAATCCTAGAAAATATATAAGAATTAGTGTTTTTTAGTAAGAATATTTTGTTATATTATGCTGTTTTTAAAGTTTTTAAAAACAGCATTTTTTTTTAGATTGACTTACAACCATTTGCCTGTTTTTTAAAAAAAACAATACTTTTTAGTTTTTTTTTCAAACATTTATACCCAAATTTGTGATGTAATCTTAACAATCACTCAAATTATGACCGAATCAAAACATACTCTTGTGTGGGATAATTGTCTGCGTATAGTACGGGATATTATCACTCCTCAGAGTTATAGGACATGGTTTGAGCCAATAAAAGCAATAAAACTTACGGGATCTGTACTAACGATAGAAGTACCTTCTAATTTCTTTAGAGAATATTTAGAAGAGCACTATATAGACCTGATTAGCAAAGCTTTAAGAAGAGAGTTGGGCAGAGAAGCACAGCTCGAATATAATGTAAAGGTAATTTCAACTGAAGATCCGGTAACAATCCCAGGACAAATTACCCAGAGTATTCCAACTCAAAAAATCCCACTATCGGGTAAACCTGTTTCCATCGATAATCCATTTGTCATTCCGGGTCTAAGACAAAACGAAATAGACTCACAATTAAACCCAAATTATACATTTGATGCGTTTATTGAAGGTGACTGTAATAGATTGGGAATATCGGCAGGTTTGAACATTGCTCAAAACCCAGGTAAAGGAGCATTTAATCCCCTATTTCTCTATGGCCCATCTGGTATGGGAAAAACCCATTTGGCCAACGCTATTGGTATAGCTATAAAAAAACAGTATCCAGACAAAATCGTTTTGTATGTAAGTGCAAATAGATTTATGACACAGTACATAGATGCTACTACTGTACGCAACAAATTGACCGATTTTCTTCATTTCTACCAGATGATAGATGTGTTGATTATTGATGATGTTCAAGAATTTGCAGGAAAAACTGGTACTCAGAATGCATTTTTTCATATTTTTAGTCATCTTCATAACTCAGGCAAGCAACTAATTTTAACATCCGATAAGGCTCCTGTAGATCTACAAGACCTAGAAAACAGATTATTATCTCGTTTTAAATGGGGTCTATTAGCAGAATTACAAGTTCCAGATTATGAAACAAGAATGTCAATTTTAAAGGCAAAAAGCTACAAAGATGGTATCGCTTTACCAGAAGAGGTGCTTTCCTATATTGCAAAAAGAGTTACTACCAATGTTAGAGAGATTGAGGGCACATTAATTTCATTATTGGCTCAATCAACATTAACTAACAAAAAAATAGACTTAAATCTGGCTGAGAGTCTTATTGAAAAAATCGTTACCAAAAACAAGCCAGAAGTTACAATCGAAAAGATACAAAAAGTTGTTTGTGACTATTTCAAAATTGAATCAGACAAATTTCTCAGCGCCTCTAGAAAGAGGGAGTTGGTTCAGGCCAGACAGATCTCTATGTACTTAAGTAGAAATCTTACTAAAAACTCTCTATCTTCTATTGGAAGCAAAACTGGAGGAAGAGATCACGCTACTGTGCTTCACGCATGCAACACCGTCTGTAATCTTCTTGACACAAACAAACCTTTCAGATCTCAAGTTCTGGAAATTGAAAAACAACTACAATCTGTATAATAATTACAGATTGTAGTCCTAAATTATACCATTATGAAAAGTTCAAGAGTATTATACTATTTTGATCAAATTACCAAAATACCAAGAGAGAGCGGCAAAGAGGAGCAAATCATTCAATATCTAATAGATTTTGCCAAACAACATAAATTAGAGTATAAAAAAGATGATGCAGGCAATGTTGTTATATTAAAAAAAGGGACTTTAGGTAGAGAGAACTATCCTATAACAGTACTGCAAAGTCATTCCGATATGGTTTGTGAAAAAAACTCTGATAGTGACTTTAATTTTGACACAGATCCTATTAAATATGTAGAAGAAAATGGATGGATTATTGCAAAGGAGACAACTTTAGGAGCAGACTGTGGAATTGGAATAGCCGCTCAATTAGCTATTTTAGAATCAAATGAAATTGAACATGGGCCTATTGAAGCACTATTTACCACAGAAGAGGAGACTGGGCTAACCGGAGCAAAATCACTTAAACCAGGTTTTATTTCAGGTAATCTATTAATTAATTTAGACTCAGAAGATGAGGGAGAGCTATTTATTGGATGTGCTGGAGGTGTAGACACAACAGCTAGATTCAACTACACTCCAACATCAACAGATACATCTCTTAAATTCTATAAAATCAAATTCTATGGTGCTACTGGTGGTCATAGTGGAGATGATATAGAAAAAGAGAGAGCAAATGCTAATCAACTACTATTTAGATATCTATATAACTTATCTTTATCTGTAAAATTTTCACTATGTAGTGTAGATGGCGGAAATAAGAGAAATGCAATAGCTAGAGAAGCATATGCAATTATATCTTTACAAGAGAGTGATGTTAAAACTGCAGAAAAACTCTTTAACTCTACCTTAGATGAGGTAAAAGCAGAACACTCTATCTCAGATCCAGATTTAAATGGAGCATGGGAGGATAGTCCTGTATTAGAGACAAAAATAGATGACATCACAGCAGAGAAGATTATCATGTCTATGAATGGAGTCCCTCATGGTGTATTAGCAATGAGCTTAGATATGAAAGGTTTAGTTGAAACATCGACAAATCTTGCATCAATTAAAATAGAGGAAATTGGTATTATTAGAATTGGCACAAGCCAAAGAAGCTCCGTTAATTCGGCCAGATTTAATGCTGCTAGAAGAGTAGAGTCTATTTTTAGACTTGCTGGTGCCGTTGTTACTCATGAAAGTGAATATCCTGGATGGAAACCAAAGCTTGACTCATATCTACTTAAAATAACAGAGCAGTCATACAAAGACATGTTTGATAAAACTCCAATAGTAAGAGCAATTCATGCTGGTTTAGAGTGCGGTATGTTTTTGAATATCTACCCAAATTTAGATATGATCTCTTTTGGTCCTACTATAAAAGGAGCTCATGCTCCAGGTGAAAGATTAGAGCTTGCCTCACTAGAAAAATTCTGGATTTTACTATTAGATGTATTGAAAAAAATTGAATAGATAAATTTTATTTAGAAATGAAAAATACTCTTATTGCACCATCTATGTTATCTGCTGATTTTTCAAATCTCAAAAGAGATATTGAGATGATAAACAGTAGCAATGCAGATCTATTCCACTTAGATATTATGGATGGAGTTTTTGTACCAAATATTTCATATGGGTTTCCTGTAATTAAATCTATTGCAAAATATGCACAAAAACCTTTGGATGCACATCTAATGATAGTTAATCCCGATAGATATATAGAGGAGTTTTGCAAAATAGGAGTAGAGTATCTAAGTGTTCATATAGAAGCATGTACCCATCTTCATAGAACTCTTCAAAACATTAGCTCTTTTGGAGTCAAAGCAGGTGTAGCCATAAATCCACATACTTCAGTATCATCGCTAGAAGAGATAATTGACTTTGCACATTTTATATTAGTCATGTCTGTTAACCCTGGTTTTGGTGGGCAGTCATTCATTGAAACCTCTTATAGAAAAATAGATCAAATTAAGGAGTTAATAACTAAAAGAGGATTGAGCGTTTTGATTGAAGTTGATGGAGGCGTAAATAAAGAAAATGCACCACTACTTATAGATAGTGGTGCAGATATTCTTGTTGCAGGAAATTCTGTATTTGGCTCCAATGACCCTTTAGTAGCTATTAATCAACTTAAAGGATATATTTAATCTCTTTAAAATGATATCTTTTTGTCTGACCATTCTCTTGCTCCAATAAGAGACATGCTTTTGAATCAACACCCATAATTCTAGCTGTTATTATCTCTCCAGAAGGGGTCTCCTGATATTGGTGATACTCCTCTAATCTATATAGAGAGTCATGATACTCAGCATCTAACCTGCTAAACATAGAGCTAGATCTATAGTTCAAAAATAGGTAGTAGATTTCGTGAATATAACCTAACAGATTATTTAGTTCAGCATCTAGATCCAACTCTTTTCCAAGTATAGAAGCAACAGATATTGGATTTGGTGCATTACTATTAAATTTTGTCTGATTAAGATTAAGACCTATACCTACAACTGTGCCTGACAGTATGTCACCAGATAAAAAATGTTCAATTAATATTCCACATATCTTTTTATCTTCAACGTATATATCATTAGGCCATTTAATTTTGGCATCTATTCCCAAACTTTTTAAATAACGCTTTATTCCTATAGTAACAATCTGTGCTACATAGAATTGATTCTCAGCTTTAATATTATTAGACTTTAAAATAATAGAAAAAGTGAGATTTTTTTCTTGGTCACTTTCCCATACTGTTCCCTTTTGTCCCCTGCCACTCGTTTGATATTTGGCAGCAAAAATACTAAAATCTTCTGAATTCTGAAAAGATCTAATTGCCTCACTATTAGTGGAATCAATTGAATCAAACCATTTAATATTATGTATCATAATAACAATTGTTTTTATTGGACACAAAATTGCATTAAATTTGTGAGAAATGAAATAGTTAAAATGTATATTCAGAGATTAAAAAAATAATATGGAAGGAAAGAAAATTAACGAGGAGACTGAAAAAGAGTTGAAATGTATTGCTAATGCGATGCTAGATAAAAAAGCACAATTTGTGTGTTCACTAGATCTATCGGAAATAGGAACTGCTATATGTGATCATTTTGTAATTTGTAATGCTGACTCCACAACACAAGTACAAGCAATTGCCGACAATGTTGACGAAATGATGCACAAAGAGTGTAGTAGACGTGTATTGCGCTCACAGGGTAGAGAAAATGCTTTTTGGATAATATTAGATTATGCCAATATTGTAGTTCATATATTTCAAACCGAATATAGACAATTTTATAGATTAGAAGATCTATGGGCAGACGCTCCTAAAACAACTTACAACGACTAGTAATGGAAATACCAAAAAATAATAATCAAAAAAAGAAGCCATTTAATAATATTTGGCCTCCAAAATTTAATATAATTTGGATATACGTTATTCTAATTGGTGGAATAGCGTACATGTGGACAACATCTAATACATCTGAACCTATTAAATCTGACTGGTTAAAAGTTAAAGAGCAGATGATTGAAAATGGAGATGTTGAGAAGATAGTATTTATAAATAATCAAAATAAAGCTGAGGTATTTATAAAAAAAGATAGCCTAGATAAATACGCCGACCAATTCAAAGGAAGACAGCCGAAATATGGCCCTCAATTTTATTTTATAGTTTCTCAGAATTTTAACCCAGAAGAACAATTTGTTCAAGTTAGAAACTCTCTTCCTGAAGAGAGTAGATTTTCATTAGAGACAGAAGAGAGAACAAACTATTTTGGTAAAGCCATTGAGTGGTTATTCTTCCCTGTATTAATCATTGGTCTATGGATATTTATGTTCAGACGAATGAATAAAAGTATGGGAGGAGGTTCTGGTCAGGGTGGCGGAATTTTTTCTGTGGGTAAATCACAAGCAAAATTATTTGATAAAGAAAACAATACACAAGTTACTTTCAAAGATGTTGCTGGTCTAGCCGAAGCTAAAGTGGAGGTTATGGAGATTGTAGACTTTCTAAAAAATCCCAAAAAATACACTCAACTTGGAGGCAAGATTCCTAAAGGAGCTTTACTTGTTGGCCCTCCAGGTACAGGTAAAACTCTATTAGCTAAAGCTGTTGCTGGTGAAGCAAATGTGCCATTTTTCTCAATATCAGGGTCGGACTTTGTAGAGATGTTTGTTGGTGTAGGTGCGTCTAGAGTAAGAGATCTATTTAGACAAGCAAAGGAAAAAGCCCCGTGTATTGTTTTTATAGACGAAATTGATGCTGTAGGAAGAGCTAGAAGTAAGAATGCAGGTTTCTCCTCTAATGACGAGAGAGAAAACACACTAAACCAACTTCTTACAGAGATGGATGGATTTGGATCTAATTCTGGTGTTATTATCCTAGCAGCAACAAATAGAGCAGATATACTAGATAAAGCATTAATGCGAGCAGGTAGATTCGATAGACAAATTCACGTGGATCTTCCTGAGCTCAAAGAGCGTGAAGAGATTTTCAATGTTCATCTTAGAGCTTTAAAGCTAATTGATGGATTTGACATTGCCTTTTTAGCTAAACAGACGCCTGGTTTTTCTGGTGCAGATATCGCGAATGTTTGTAATGAGGCAGCTCTAATTGCAGCTCGTAAAAATAAAGAGAGTATCGACAAACAAGACTTCTTAGATGCTGTAGATAGAATTATTGGTGGTCTAGAAAAAAGGAGTAAAATAATATCGGCTTCAGAAAAAAGAACGATTGCGTTTCATGAGGCTGGGCATGCCACTGTAAGCTGGAAACTACCAAATGCGAATCCTCTATTAAAAGTTACAATTATTCCAAGAGGAAGATCTTTGGGTGCCGCATGGTACTTACCAGAAGAGAGACAGATTACTACCAAAGAGCAGATGCTAGAAGAGATGGCTGCAACACTTGGCGGTAGAGCTGCTGAGGAGATAATAAATAATAAAGTATCTACTGGAGCATTAAATGATCTTGAAAAAGTATCTAAACAAGCATACGCTATGGTCTCATATTTTGGTATGAGTGATAATATAGGAAATGTTTCATTCTATGATTCGTCCGAAAATTCTGGATATAACCTAGGTAAACCATACTCAGAGAAGACTGCAGAGATGATAGATGCAGAGGTTAAATCCATTATAGATGGTGCATATCAAAGGGCAAAAGATATTTTAAGAGAGAATTACGAAGGGTTTAATAAATTAGCCGAATTACTTCTAGAAAAAGAGGTTATCTTCTCTGAAGATTTAGAGGCTATTTTTGGAGAGAGATTAAAAAAGGCAAACTAAGATGAATAAAACAATATTAAGATCACTAAGTGGATTAATATTTTTGATAATAATGACAGGGTCACTTTTAATTGGCCCTATCATTTTTTCTGTTGTAATGATATTCTCATTATCTATAATGATAATGGAATTTTTAGAAATAACTACCCCAAAGATTTATAAAAATGCAAAATATTTAACAATATTAACAGGTGCATTATTTTACATAATGCTATTTTTGTATATCTACTATGGTATTTCTGTGCGTTTTATTCTATTGATAGTTATCCCAATAACTTTAATTTATTCTCTTATACTTTTCACTAAACAGAAAGATGGAGGCATGTGTGGTCCCGATTACAAGGCAACATCAAATATGATAATGTCTTTAGTGTATATTGCACTTCCGTTCTCTTTAATTAACCTGATTCTGTTTAATAGTTCTGGAGATTATAACTATAAAATAATTATTTCCCTATTTATTCTTCTATGGTCATCTGATGTGGGAGCATATATATTTGGGATGACTTTTGGGCAAAAAAGAGATAACAAACTATATCGCTCCGTATCTCCTAATAAGTCTTGGGAGGGGTTCTGGGGAGGAGTTTTTTGCACTATTATTGTTGCTATTTTACTTCATAGTCTATCTATTATAAATATTGGACTTATTCATACAACTATTATTTCTATAATTATTTCTATCTTTGGCGTAATTGGAGATCTATTTGAGTCTTTACTTAAAAGGAACTATGAGGTTAAAGATTCAGGAAAACTTATGCCGGGGCATGGAGGATTATTAGATAGATTTGATGGTGCACTTATATCATTTCCAATTGCTATAGCATATATTAAATTTTTTGAACTATTATAATAACTATTAACAATTTCAACTAGTAATTTAATGCGTATTCATAAAGAGGGACACAGAATTATCCTCAACTCAATCTTGATTTTACTAACATTGGCAGTAATTTTATACGCAACCGTTGGTTTTTCAACAGTTAGTCATATTGTAGTATTTTTCCTATTTCTAATTGCAATTCTTATCGTACGTTTTTTTAGAGAACCAGAACGAAAATCAATTAATGATAACTCAATAATCTCTGCTCCAGCAGATGGGACTATTGTAATTATCAAGAATGTATTTGAGCCTGAATATCTTAAGAAAGAGTGCATCCAGGTTTCAATTTTCATGTCAGTATTTAATGTTCATGTAAACTGGACTCCAATTAAAGGTGCTGTAAGTTATTATAAATACCATCCTGGTAAATATTTGGTAGCTATGCATCCTAAATCGTCTGAAAAGAATGAACGAACAACCATTGTTGTAAAAAAAGATGGAAGTGAAACCGAAATTCTATTTAGACAAATTGCAGGTCTAATTGCTAGAAGAATTGTTTGCTATGCAAAAGTAGGAGAAGAGTATAATCAAGCCGATCAAATAGGTTTTATTAAGTTTGGATCAAGAATAGACCTATTTCTACCATTAGGTACAGAAGTACTTGTTAAAAAAGGAGAAAAAGTGACTGGTTGCCATACTGCTATTGCACGACTTGCAGAATAATAAATGTCATAATTTCATAACATATTAAAAGAGCTTGACAGGTTAAGTCAAGCTCTTTTAATTTTAAATGTCTTTCTATTACTTTCCTAGAGCATCCTCTACCTTATCTTTAGGCAATTTTTTTGTACAGAAGAACCAATCATGACAAGTTACTCCCTCTTCTTTACCTTCAACTCTATCTTTTGCAACTCCACATGAACCAGCTGTTGGAACAATAACATCATCTCCTGGTCTCCAATCAGCAGGAAGTGCAACTTTAAAATTATCTGCTGTCTGTAATGCAATCAATACTCTTTTTAACTCATCAAAATTACGACCTATTTCCAATGGATAGTATACAATCGTTCTTATTATCCCTTTAGGATCAATAAAGAAAACTGCTCGAACTGCTTTAGTACTACTTTGTCCAGGTTGAATCATTCCATACTTATTAGCAACATTCATTGTAATATCCTCTATTAAAGGGAAGTTAACCTCAATATTCTTCATTCCCTTATACTCAATCTTCTCTTTGATTGTTCTCAACCATGCAATATGGCTATAAAGGCCATCAACAGATAAACCAACTAGCTGTGTATTTAGCTTTTCAAATTCATCTGCCATTGAGGCAAAAGTCATAAATTCAGATGTACAAACAGGAGTAAAATCGGCAGGATGACTGAAAAGAATAACCCACTTACCTGTATAATCAGAAGGGAAATTTATGTCTCCCTGAGTTGTTATTGCTTTAAATTCTGGAGCTCTATCTCCAATTCTAGGCATTGATGTAGTTTGATTTTCCATAATCTTAAATCTTTAATTTTAATATTAATAATTATGTTACAAAGATAGTAACCTATTAATCTTAAATCAAATAGAGCTAAACTATGAAGAAATAGACAACATCTATAACCTACAATCATTTAGTTGACCAAAGAGTTGACAATATCTCTTTTAATTGGCCCTACTCTTTTTAAACTCACATAATCATGTGATATACCTGTTACAAATCTTTTGGGAGCAATTTTCATATAATTAAAATAACTATTATTCTTGATAGCATTTATTACTAGTAAATCTTTAGGATATGGATATAATCTAGTCAAATAATTACTCATATGTTGTATATCTAACTCCGTTGAATCACAATAATTTTCGAATGATTGAATAAGCTCTCTTAAACCACCATTTCTGATAATAAAATTATAATCTACGCTATTTAAGGCTACCTCTTTAGCTGCATAATCTCCAATGAAATAGATCGATGAGTTTGTAAATATTTCAAATTTATCTATATATGTGATCAAACTATCCTCATCTAAATAATCAATAGGCATCTGAACATAAATAGAGTGTATACAATTTACAAAATCTCTATTATTTTCGAAATAATTGATTAACTCTTTAGAGGGTCCTAAAAACGCAATCCTAATGGTTCTACTATAGTTAGATAAGATAGTGTCTAATTCAGAAGAGCAATTAATCAACTTAGATTTTAAATTAAGAGCATCTACATAGTTTGTATATCTATAGTTATTGATTGTATCACTCTTATTTGAATGAATAATTCCTATTGTATTAATCTCCTTACTCCTAGCTAGTATAGATAAAACAAGGGGATCATCTGTAACACCTCCAAAATCGGTTACAACAATAAGAGGAATATAATTTGGTTTTTTCACACATGATAATGTACTACAAAACAGAAGAATTATAATTAAACCTCTATAAACATAACTAAAGAACAACTCCCTTACTTCCATACTAAAATATTAATCTATATATTATTCAATATAATTAAAACCCTTTTAATCTAATTAAAGCCTCAACATCTAAAACAGTTACACTATTCCTGACATAAGATATGATATTATCTTGTTGTAAATCTGACATAATTCTTGCTAATGCTGGCCTTGTTACACCAAAATATTTAGCTAAATCTGTTTGATTCATATCCATATAAACTGTAGGTTTGTTTTCAAATCCCTTTTTCCCTCTTTTTAATAGATCCAAAATATAAGATGCAAACTTTCCCTTTATAGTTTTACATGTTAATATCTGAATTTTATTAGTAAGAAAATGTGTTTTATTGGAGTTAAATCTCAAGTAACTATCCAAAAAAGATTCATTATTTTGAAATAATTTAATCACAGATTGCTTAAAAATTGTAAATACATAACACTCTTCTAATGCAATCACATATACAGGAAATCTATTCTCTTGTGCAAAAAGAAATGCCGATGCCATAGGTTTTACAGCAGATATCTCCTCAATTGTCAACAAAGACCCACCTTCTGATATCATCTCTGTTTTAACCTTTCCTTTTACAAGAACATATAGGCTATCACATCTATCTCCCTGACTTGCAATTATGTCTCCTTTAGAGTATCTCTTAATTCTATAATCAATACTCTCTTTTAAACTTTTTATCTCGCAATCAGTAATAGAAGAACAAACTGGACAGCTTTTTAATTTTGTTGAAAATTCCATAAAAAAAGGGATTATTTTATGATAAAAGTATAAAAAAAAGAGATGTGTAACAAATATTACACTTTTTAAAGTCAATAACGAATACTTTTGAATTAACAATAATATTCACATTAAATTTTTTATTATGAACAAAATGTTTTGTTTTCAGTGTCAAGAGTCAGCCAAAAACATAGGCTGTACTATTGCAGGAGTTTGCGGTAAAACTCCAGAGGTGGCAAATCTTCAAGATCTATTGATATATATGTGTAAAGGTATCTCTCATATAGCCTATAGATTAAATAAAATGAGCGTTAAAACAGATCTAGCAGATAAGTTTGTTGTTGACTCTCTTTTTATGACAATAACTAATGCAAATTTTGACAAAGATAGATTTGTCAAAAAAATTAAAGATTCATACTCTCTCATAGATTCATTAATCAAGGAGTATGCGAATAATGGTGGAGATGTAGAACAACTATCATATGAATCTATCCATTACAGAGAAAATGATCTAGAAAAAATGGAAGAGAAGTCTAAAGAAGTTGGGGTATTATCCACAGAAAATGAAGACATCAGATCATTAAGAGAACTTACAATTTATGGATTAAAAGGTATGGCTGCATATGCTGAACATGCACACAATCTAGGTCATCACGACAACTCCATTTATGAGTTTATGCACAGGGCACTTGTGGATACAACAGATGACTCTCTTGATGCAAACTATTTAACATCCCTTGTTTTGGAAACTGGCTCTAATGGAGTAAAGGTTATGGCTCTTTTAGATAAAGCCAACACCTCTTCTTATGGCAATCCAGAGATAACAAAAGTAAATATCGGCGTTAAGAATAACCCAGCAATTCTAATATCTGGACATGACCTAAAAGATATGGAAGAGTTACTAAAACAGACTGAGGGCACTGGCGTTGATGTATATACACACTCAGAGATGCTTCCTGCCAACTACTACCCTGCTTTTAAAAAGTATAAGCATTTTGTAGGAAATTATGGTAGCTCATGGTGGAGACAAAACATAGAATTTGAAACATTTAATGGTCCAATTCTTTTTACTACAAACTGTATTGTGCCTCCAAAATCTACTTCTACATATACAGATAGAGTATATACAACTGGTTCTTCTGGATACCCTGGATTTATTCATATTAAAGAGAGAGAAGATGGCAAAACAAAAGACTTTTCTCAAATAATAGAACATGCCAAAAGGTGTCAGCCACCAACAGAGATAGAGACTGGAGAAATTATTGGTGGATTTGCTCATGCACAAGTTTTTGCTCTAGCCGATAAGATTATAGATGCAGTAAAAAGTGGAGCTATAAAAAAATTCTTTGTGATGGCAGGTTGCGACGGAAGAATGAAGGGAAGAGAGTACTATACTGAGTTTGCAAATGCACTGCCTAAAGAGACTGTTATTTTAACAGCTGGCTGTGCTAAATATAGATATAACAAACTACCTCTAGGTGACATCGGCGGAATACCAAGAGTATTGGATGCTGGACAGTGTAACGACTCCTATTCATTAGCAGTGATTGCTCTTAAACTAAAGGAGATATTTGAATTGAACGACATTAACGAATTGCCAATAGCATATAACATTGCATGGTATGAGCAAAAAGCAGTTATAGTTCTACTTGCTCTTCTAAGTCTAGGCGTTAAAAATATTCACTTGGGCCCTACTTTACCAGCCTTTTTGTCTCCAAATGTTGCAAATGTTCTTGTAAACAATTTTGGCATAGCTGGAATAAAGAGTGTGAAAGAGGATATTGAATATTTTATGGCATAAGAATTGAGCTCATTATCTCTTTTTTGATTACTTTTGCACAGAATAAAAGATATATATGAGCGAAAATAATTTATTATCCAAATTATCAGGAATTAAAGAGAAGTTTGAAGGTCTCTCACAACAGATATCAGACCCTGCCGTGATGGCAGATATGAAAAAATATATTCAACTCAACAAAGAGTATAAAGAATTAGAGCCTATTGTTGAGGCTGGAGAAAAGTTTAGAAATTTAATCGGTAATCTTAACTCTGCAAAAGAGATTCTTATGACAGAGAAAGATGAAGAGATGAGAGAGATGGCCAAAGAGGAGGTTGCTCAAATTGAAGAGCAGATTCCTATTATGGAAGAGCAGATCAAACTTCTCTTAATACCTGCTGACCCACAAGATTCTAAAAATGCAATATTAGAGATACGTGCTGGAGCTGGTGGAGATGAAGCCTCTATTTTTGCTGGTGATCTACTAAGGCTATATTCAAAATTTGCAGAGAAGAAGGGATGGAAACTAGAGATTACTAGTCAAAGTGAAGGAACATCAGGCGGATTCAAAGAGGTTATTTGTAAAATCAGTGGAAGCGGAGTATATGGAGTTCTTAAATATGAGAGTGGAGTTCATAGAGTTCAACGAGTTCCTCAGACAGAGACACAAGGTAGAGTTCATACATCTGCAGCTTCTGTAGCAGTACTTCCAGAGGCAGAAGAGTTTGACATTGAGTTAAACATCAGTGATATTAGAAAAGACACATTCTGCTCATCTGGTCCAGGTGGCCAATCTGTTAATACAACATATTCAGCTATCAGATTAACACATATTCCATCTGGTATTGTAGTTCAGTGCCAAGATGAAAAGTCACAAATAAAGAACTACGATAAAGCCCTTGCCGAACTTAGGACCAGACTATACAATTTGGAGTACGAAAAGTATCTTAACGAGATCTCTGCCAAAAGAAAGACTATGGTATCCACAGGAGATAGATCGGCAAAGATTAGAACTTACAACTACCCTCAATCTAGACTAACAGATCATAGGATCAACTATACTATGTATAATTTACCTGTATTTATGGATGGAGAGATACAAGATCTTATTGATAAATTACAAATTGCCGAGAACTCTGAGAGGTTAAAAGAGAGCGGCAACTAGCAAATATCAAGTAATCATAAGTTGGGAGTATAAATTGGAATAACGATATCTATATGAATAATTATAAGAATTTAGTAGATAATATAAGAAAAAAAGGGTCGTTCCTATGTATCGGCCTTGATACAGATCTGTCACAATTGCCATCACATATAAAAGAGAGCAAATGGCCGTTATTCCAATTCAATAAAGAGATCATAGACAACACACATGACCTTTGTGTTGCATATAAGCCAAATTTAGCATTTTACGAAGCAGAAGGGGTCGATGGCTGGATCCAGCTCAAAATGACTATCGACTATATTAAAGAGATAGATAGCTCTATTTTAGTAATAGCCGATGCAAAACGAGGAGATATCGGCAACACTGCCCAAAGATACGCTAAGGCATTTTATGAATCATTAAACTGCGATGCTGTTACACTTGCCCCATATATGGGAAGAGACTCTATAGATCCATTTTTACAATACAAAGATAAATGGAGCATTATTTTAGCACTAACATCAAATAGCTCTGCCGATGAGTTTGAGACACTCACCGTTTCAAATGAGCCATCAATGCCACTATATAAAAAGGTTATTTTACAATCTAATCTATGGGGTGATAAAGACAATATTATGTTTGTAGTTGGCGCTACTAGAGCTCAAAAACTTAAGGAGATTAGAGAGTTCTGTCCAGACCATTTCTTTTTAGTTCCAGGTGTTGGGGCACAAGGTGGTACCATAGAGGAGGTTGCTAAATATGGAATGAATAGTAATATAGGGTTGTTGATTAATGTATCAAGATCTTTAATCTATGCATACAAAGAGCATAAACAAGACCCTGATTCATCCTTAAATTTTGCAACTTACTCTAGACTCTACGCTCAAGAGCAGGTTTTACAAATGCAAAAAGTACTTTAAAGATCTAAGCCACTACTTAACAGCTCAGCCTTTACTAAAGATATCCATATCCAGCAGCTCAGCCTTTACTACAGATATCCCTGACCAGCTGCCTTTATGACCTATACACCTACCAGACACCCCACATGGCTACTTAGCCTCTCAATCTGCTTTTTGCCCTACTGCTTTGCCCTGTCTATCTGGCTCTTAGCCCCTCACTCTGCCGCTGCCCGCGTCTTCTCCGTGGTTTTCAGCTCTTTGCCTTTTCCTTTTGTCTCTGTCTCGTTTTGCCTTGCTGCTTCTCTCTGTCTATCTGTTCCCTAGCCTCTCACTCTGCCGCTGTCCGTACCTTCTCGC
Organism: Bacteroidales bacterium Bact_08; assembly: GCA_001603425.1. Classification (GTDB taxonomy): domain Bacteria; phylum Bacteroidota; class Bacteroidia; order Bacteroidales; family UBA932; genus Bact-08. The sequence goes on along the minus strand of LUYZ01000002.1, from coordinate 33,796 downwards.
TGGTTTCCAGCTCTTTGCCTTTTCTTTTTGTCTCTGTTTCCTTTTGCCTTGCTGCTTCTCTCTGTCTATCTGCTCCCTAGTCTCTCACTCTGCCGCTGCCCGTGTCTTCTCTTTGGTTTTCAGCTCTTTGCCGCTCCCTTTTGTCCAGTTTCAATCTCTCCTGCTGCAACGAAGTTTTTTCAGCGGCACCTATTTTCTTTTCTGTTTTTTCGGGGCCTGCGGAACTCCTCACTGTCGTTCGTCAAACAGTCCTCGTCCTTTTCCTCAAAAACTATCAATAGAATAGGTAAAAACTTATGTTGCAGTGCAGAGAGCTACCGAAGCTGTAATATGCAACATGCAAGTGGAAGTTTTTTCGCAAAGTTATTTACCTAGTCTGTTATAGCAGGATCCTTTATCCCTTTCTGTTCCTTTTGCCTTGTTGCTTCTCTCTGTCTCTCTGCTCCATAGCCTCTCACTCTGCCGCTGCCCGTGCCTTTTCGCTGGTTTCCAGCTCCTTGCCATTCCCTTTTGTCTCAGCGGCTCTCATTCTTGCCTTTTTTTGCTTCTTTTGCTCTTTTATCCGTCCTTTTTGTTTTCGTAAAACCTTCACAGCCAATACCTTTGCACGCACTCAGTCAGAGCCTCCTCTAACCACCTCCAAACCAACACCTTAACCTAACGAAGAGGTAACTCACACATAAACAACATCTTACATCCCAACAAGTCAGCCTCCAATTGTATTTACAAACATAAATTGTAAATAAACACCCATCAAAACCAATAATCAACCCAAAACTGCCCAAAAGTACCGTTGTCGCCCCTAGTCTAACCCCATTAAAGTTGAAAACTTTGATGGGGGGCGTAAGCAAGCCTCCTGCTCCAAGGCCAAACCATTTCAAATCCACAACCATCTCATATACAACACCTTTGCACGCACTCCGTCAGAGTCACACCCCAAACCTTTGACCAGCAACTCAATATATGGTAGATTGTGCAAGCTTTGCAAGCAAAGCTGCCTTTCAGCTTCACCATAAAAACCTTTTCAAATTCACAAACCTCTTACAACCAACACCTTTGCACGCACTCCGTCAGAGCCACACCCCAACCTACTCTCGGCCAAGCTTTTGCATACACTCCATCAGAGACAAAAAAAGACCATCTAAAAATAGATGGTCTCATTTTAAAAAGCATAAGCAAACAAGAGACTAATCTTCATAAGAAGCTAAAATGTCCTTAATTTGATTAGCTTCAACTCTTCCATAAACCTTCTCTCCTATTAATACTACAGGAGCTAAGCCACAAGCACCTACACATCTAAGACAATCTAGAGAAAATTTACCATCATCAGTAACTCCCCCTACTTTAATCTTTAACTGCTCCTTTAACTCATCAACAATCTTCTCGGCACCCCTAACATAACAAGCAGTACCCATACAAACAGATATAGCATGACGCCCTTTGGGTGTCATAGTAAAGAAAGAGTAAAAAGTGACAACTCCATATACCTTAGCTACAGATATATTAAGATTCTTAGCAATCTCTCTTTGAATATCCTCTGGAAGATATCCAAACTCTCCTTGGGTCTTATGAAGAATACTAATTAGCTCTCCTGGATTATTATTAAAAGATTCGCAAATCTGTTTAATGGTTTGTTTATGACAATCTTGTATTTTAAATGAACTCATAACAATCTATATTTTATTTTTTTCAAAATAGTGAGTATGCAAAAGATGATGTGCCTTTTCGCTCATTGGATGTCCTAAAAACTCTTTATACAATTTAATTATATAAGGATTCTCATGAGATTTTCTAAGAGTTTTAGAAGCATCTTCTCTATATATAGCATCAAATCTGGCCTTAATTACATCTGAATTACCAAAATGAAGTGGTTGACCAGCTCCACCTATACATCCTCCTGGACAAGCCATTATCTCAATTGCATGGAAATTATATAATCCAGAACGAATACCATCAAGTAATTTTCTTGCATTTCCTAATTGGTGAGCTATGCCGATGTGTATTGGAGTTCCATTAAAGTCAATAGTTGCAGTTCTTATTCCCTCCAAACCACGCAACTCTTCAAAATCAATTTTATTTAATTTTAGACCTGTTTGAAGTTCATATGCCGTTCTTACAGCAGCTTCAATAACACCACCCGTAGCTCCAAATATAACAGCAGCACCAGTAGACTCACCCATAGGAGAATCAAACTCCTCATCAGGTAAGTTATTGAAGTTAATATTTGCCATTTTAATAAGTGAAGCAAGCTCTCTAGTAGAGATAGAAAAATCGACATCTGGATTCCCATCTACCTTAAATTCATCTCTTTGGCACTCATATTTTTTAGCCAAACAAGGCATTACAGATACCACAACCAAATCCTCTCTCTTTATCTTCAACATATCGGCATAATATGTTTTAGCAATAGCACCAAACATCTGTTGTGGAGATCTTGCTGTAGATGGAACATCCAACATACAAGGGTAGTTATGCTCAAAGAAATTGACCCAAGCAGGACAACAAGATGTTAAAATTGGCAACTTAACCTCTTTATCACCTCCAAGATAACGAGTAATTCTATCTAATAACTCCGTGCCCTCCTCCATAATTGTAAGATCGGCAGCAAAATCAGTATCAAATACCTTATCAAAACCTAAAGTTCTCAATGCAGCAACCATCTTACCAGTAACAAGTGTTCCAGGAGTAAGACCAAATTCCTCTCCAAGTGCAGCTCTAACTGCAGGAGCTGTCTGAACAATGACAGTTTTTGAAGGATCTGTAAGAGCCTTTAAAACTTTAGAAGTATCGTCAAAAGGAGTTAAAGCACCTGTTGGACAAACAGCAACACACTGACCACAGAAAGTACATGGAGAATCAATTAAATCCTGCTCAAAAGCTGGTGCAACAACAGACATAAATCCTCTGTTAACAGCACTTAATGCACCAACAGTCTGAACATCATTACATATAGTTTCACATCTGCGACACATTACACACTTATCCATGTCTCTATTAAGAGCAGGAGAGCAATCTTTTCTATAAGTAGACCTTTCGGCATTTTCAACAGCATGAATCTCTCTTATACCCAACTTCTGAGCTAGTGACTGTAAATCACACTTCCCAGAAGATGAACACACTAGACACTCTGTTGGATGATCAGATAAAATCAATTCCAACACAGTTTTTCTTGCATTTAAAACTCTTAAACTATGAGTTTTAACAACCATACCCTCTGTACAATTTGTAGAACATGAAGGTGCTAAATTTCTGCGACCCTCAACCTCAACAACACATATTCTACAACCACCTGGACGATTTTCTATATTAAGATGTTCCAGATTCATATAACAAAGAACAGGGATGTCTATCCCGATCTTTTTAGCGGCATGATAGATTGTTGTCCCATTTTGAACCTCAACCTCTATATTATCTATTGTTAATTTTATTTTTTCCATTGAAATGATTATTGAACGTGAATAGCGGTAAATTTACATTTATCGTAGCAAGCGCCACACCTGATACATTTATCAACATCAATTACATGTGGCTGACGTTTTTCCCCTGTAATAGCACCAACTGGACAAGCTCTTGTACAAGCGGTACATCCAGTACATTTATCAGGCAATATGGTGTACAATTTTAAAGCTTTACACCTACCAGCAATACAAATACGCTCTCTAACGTGTGCAAGATACTCATCATAGAAATGCTCTAAAGTACTCAAAACCGGATTTGGAGAGGTCTGTCCCAAACCACATAATGAAGTATCTTTAATTACATAACTCAAGTTTTTAAGATATTCAAGATCATCCTCTGTACCTTTTCCAGCACAAATCTTCTCTAATATCTCATGTAATCTCTTATTACCAACTCTACAAGGTGCACATTTACCACAAGACTCCTCTACGGTAAATTCTAAATAGAATTTAGCAACAGATACCATACAGTCATCTTCGTCCATAACAATCATTCCACCAGAACCCATCATAGAACCCGCTGCAAGCAGATTGTCAAAATCAATAGGAGTATCTAAGTGCTTCTCTGTAAGACATCCTCCAGAAGGTCCACCTGTCTGAACAGCCTTAAACTTTTTACCTCCCTTAATACCACCACCAATTTCATATATTACCTCTCTTAAAGTAATACCCATTGGAACCTCAATTAGACCAACATTATTAATTTTACCAGCTAGGGCAAAAACCTTAGTACCTTTTGATTTTTCTGTGCCGATAGAAGCAAACCACTCAGCACCTTTTAAATATATAACCGGAATATTAGCAAGAGTCTCTACATTATTCACATTTGTTGGTTTACCTAAGTAACCCTTCTCGGCTGGGAATGGTGGTTTAACAGTAGGCTCACCTCTATGCCCCTCCATTGAATGAATCAAAGCTGTCTCCTCTCCACAAACAAAAGCCCCTGCTCCATATTTAAGTTCAACATCAAAACTAAATGGAGTACCAAGAATATTATCACCTAATAGACCATACTCTCTAGCTTGAGATATTGCAACTTGTAATCTTTTAATAGCTAATGGATATTCAGCTCTAATATAAATCAGACCTTTACTAGCTCCAATACAATAGCCACATATTGCCATAGCCTCTAAAACAGAGTGAGGATCTCCCTCCAAAATAGACCTATCCATAAATGCACCAGGGTCACCCTCATCGGCATTACAAACAACATATTTTTGATCAGCTTTATTCTTACTTGCAATCTCCCATTTGATACCAGTAGGGAATCCTCCACCACCTCTACCTCTAAGTCCAGATTTTTTCATTATATCTATCGCCTGCTCTGGAGACATCTCAGCTAGAATATTACCTATTGCAGCATATCCATCTCTAGCAATATACTCATCAATATTTTCAGGATCAATAAATCCACAATTTCTCAAAGCAATTCTAAGCTGTTTTTGATAAAAACCCATGTGCTTTGAGTCCTCGATATGCTTTTGAGTTTCAGGATCTTCATATAATAATCTATAAACTCTTCTGCCCTTTAGAACATGCTCTCTCACAATCTCTTCGCAATCCTCTGGCTTAACTTGAGTGTAAAAAGTATTATCAGGAATGACCTTAACAATTGGACCTTTTTCACAAAAGCCAAAACAACCAGTTGTCACCACTTGAGCCTCTTCTGAAAGACCAAGCTCTTTAATTGAACTCTCTAAATTTTTGACAATAACATCACTTTGTGAAGCACGACATCCTGTACCACCACAAACTAATAAATGCATTTTATATTGTGCCATAAAAATTATTTTTTCTCATTAATAGTTTGATAGTTAGTTGGTATAACACCATCTATAAGCTCTCCATTGAGAATATATTTATCCACAATTTGATTAGCAACAGCAGTATCAACATTACCAAAAACAACAGGATCTTTACCAGGAATCTTAACCTCAATTGTAGGCTCTGCATAACAATATCCCATACATCCTCCTTGAGTTACAATTGCCGGGATTTTATCTTTTTCTATTCTTTCTATAAGAGTATTCATTACTCCCCTTGCGCCTGCGGCTATTCCGCACGTGGCCATAGCCACTCTAATTTGAATAAGAGATTCAGGAGTATCGCTCTTTTCACGAATATTCATACCCTGCTCTAAATTCTTTTTCATTTGGCGCAAATCATCTAATGATTTGATCTTTTTCATAGTTTATATTTGGTTAAGTTTAATTACAAATTATCGTTAAAAATAGCTAAAAAAAAATTAAAATTCAAAACTAGCATTACAAATAATAAGTAGTTAACTCATTATACAGTAAATCCATTCCGCTAGAAAACTTATCCTTAATATGCTTAAGATTTTTCAATCTAATATTAAAGTCTGCAGGATCTATTAAAAACTTATATGAGTCTGTTTTTGAACAGTTAATAAGTCCTGCAGCAGGATAGACATTTAAAGAAGTTCCTGCAACAACCACAATATCGGCTAGTGAAACGATATCTACAGCTAAATCCATCATAGGAACAGCCTCTCCAAAAAAGACGATATAAGGCCTTAATTGCCCTCCCTTAGGACATTTATCTCCAACAGTTAAATCATCTTTTATCTCCTCAACATAGCTAGAATCTAGAGTACTAGTACATTTTAGCAACTCACCATGCAAATGGAGGACCTTAGAAGAACCAGCACGCTCATGAAGATCATCAACATTTTGAGTTACCACATTAACATCAAAAAACTTCTCTAACTGTGCAACTCTATAATGACCACTATTTGGCTCTACACTTTTTAATTGAGCTCTCCTTGCATTATAAAAATCCAATACCAATTTGGGATTTCTCTGCAAAGCCTCAGGAGTGCATACATCCTCTATTCTATGTTTTGACCACAATCCATCTGAGGCTCTAAAAGTCTCTAAACCACTCTCAGCACTAACCCCAGCACCCGTTAAAAATACCAGTTTCTTTTTCATAAATCTTTTATATTTTCATCAATCATAGATGTTAACATTCTTATAACTGAAGGATCATTTAATGGAAGATCTTCTAAAACACCCCTAACCTCAACAGTATTAAACTCATATACATTCCCATCCTTATCATACTTTAATTCAAAATCTATATTAGGATTAGCAGAAACCATTAAGATAAAGGAGTTAGCTACATCTCCTAAAGGCGCTCTATCTATATGACTATTGACAAAACTAGCAACCACCTCAGTGCCGATACCAATCACTGAATTAACCTCTAAACTTCCGCCTGTTTGCTCAGCCGCCTGCTTAAAAAGAGGAATACCCATCCCAACTCTCCGTGTAGTTCTAGATGTAAAAAAAGGGTCAGACAAACTCTTAACCTGCTCCTGATCCATCCCCTTTCCATTATCTTTTATGCTAATTTTAAGATAATCATTTTTCAAACTATCCTCTATAGACAAACTTATATGAGTTGCTCCAGCAGAAACCGAGTTTTGAATAATATCAATTATGTGAAGAGAGAGATCGTTCATATATTTTTAATAACTGTTTATACTATTTTTTATCACCTCAAAATTAAGATTGCTATCTTCAATCTCTATCTGAGTATATCCACATCCAATATCTTCTAGATAGTGAGCATCTGAACTCCTAATAAAATTGTATTTTTTTAAATAAGAGTTATCCTCAATAAATTTATGAATATTACATTTTGCCGATACCTCTAAAACATTACAATTTAAATCTAACGGCAAATAACCTAATTGACTTAAAATTGAGTTTTGTTTTTTATCAATATGAGCTGGTATAACAAAGCCCCCAATAGATCTCACAAAAGACTCTATTTCATAAATATCACAATTCAGAGAGTTAATTAGCAGATGATCTATCTGCTCCACAATAGACTCAAACTCATCAACAACAAGCTGATATCCAAAGATATCTACATTATTATCTATTTTAACAATATTACTATCTAAAAAATCTTGTAATAATTGAAGATTTTTATCACCATCTACAAAAGCCAAAAGATGAATCTCCTCTTTGGTTGTAATCTCCGCTCCAGTTAAAACATAAATACCCTCTCTTTGTGCAATCTCTTTAATAACTAAAGCGTTTTTTGTGCTATTATGATCTGTTATGCCGATAATAGACAAATTCTCCTCCTTTGCACGTTTAACTATATTACATGGCGCCATATCCAGACTCCCACAAGGTGATAAAACCGTATGAATATGAAGATCGGCCTTCACTAAAACTAACTATTAATCAAATTATAAATTTTTGCAGAAATTTCAAAAGCACCCATCTTGGTACCTAATATGGGAATATCCTCTTTTTCTGCTAAAGCAAGAGCATCTTGGTCTGGCTCAAACCCCTTTATTAACAATATTGCAGAGAGATCCTTTAAAGAGGCAACTCCAATTACGTTTTTATGAGTCTGAAGAGTTATCCAAATATTCCCCTCTTTTGCAAAACCCATAACATCTGATAGTAAATCGCTAGTATAACCACCAGTTACCTCATTATCTAAGAGAGTTTGGCCAGTAAACACAACAAGGCCAAGAGAGTCTACCAAATCTTGAATTTTCATAATATTAAGTATTAAAATCGACTATAATTAATCACTATTTTTACTGAACCTATCTTTACCCCAAATACTCTCCATTATCTTTACAGCCTCATCCAACGAGATTTCACCTCTCTTTTCATAAACTGTTCTTAAAAATATACATGAATTTATATCTGCCTGACCTTTAACTACATCTTCGGCCAACGCCTCACAACTAGGTGCCCCACAAGCTCCACAATCTATCCCAGGAAAAAGCTCTCTTAACCTTCTTGCACTCTCCATCTTCTTTAAAGCCACTTCAATATCTCTATCATATTTAACCATAGATCTTGGCTCTATCCTATCCATATGAACTACAGCTGAACAATATTTTTTATAATCTAAGATTAAATTATGCTCTTTTGGAACTTTAGATGCAAATTCTCTCAGACTCTCTGCCGTTAAGAAGCGGTTTCTATGAGATAAAATACCTCCAGCACAAGACTCATCACAGGCTCTTATCTCTAAAAAATCTAGATTTTTAATCTCCTCATTCTCTAATGCTTCTAAAAAATCAATAGAATTTTTCATCCCATCTACAGCTAAAGATCTTCCGCTAATATTTATTGATTCTCCCCCTGTAGTTGGATACAAAACCCCTTTTGATGAGAGTTGATCATTAACAATAATAGATTTTGTTATCTCTATTTTTTGACGATATGCCAAATATACTTTATTGAAGAAGAAATCCATATTAATCACACCAGTTATGGGAGATTTATATCCACCAACCGGAGATTTTACAGCCGCAATTTTACCAATACATGGAGTTAGGTAGAAAATTCCGAATTCAGAACAGTCCATGCCTTCCCTTTCGTATCTCTTTTTATAGAATTGAGCAGTAATTTCGATTGGAGGCAGTAGCTTCATTATGTTATCCACTAATGATGGAAATCTGACCTGAATCAACCTAACGATAGCAGGGCAAAACGAAGATATCACAGGCTTATCTGCATCCTCAATATAGGAATTGATCTCATCCACCAACGTATCTACACTCTGCTCTACAGTACAAACCTCTGTAAAACCAAGCTCTCCAATTATATCAAAAATCTTCTGCCTAGGTACAGTCCGATCAAATTGAGCAAAAAACACAGAAGGAACCAAAAGGACTCTATGCCGATAATTAAATATCTCCTTAAAATCGTCATCCATAACCCCAATAGCGCGAGTTGGACACACCCTATAACACTCTCCACAATCTATACACCAATCGGCATGAATACCAGCCTTACCACCAAAAACGCGCAATGCCTCGGTAGGACACACCTTCATACAATGAGAACATCCAATACAAATATCGGTTGAAATCTCAAGAGCACGATTATACGTTGTATGACGATATCCACCCATAAGGAAAACATATGTTATTTGAAATCTATCTCAATACTTAAAACTGTCCCTTTATTTACAACAGTATCTATTGTAAACCTGTCTGAATTATCTCTAATGTTAGGAAGCCCCATTCCTGCTCCAAAACCCATCTCTCTTACGGCTGCAGAGGCTGTAGAAAAACCTTTTGTCATAGCCTTCTCGATATCTGGAATACCAGGGCCCTCATCTGTTAACTTTAACTTTATACCAGCACTCTCAATATCTACATCAATAACTCCTCTATATGCATGAGCTACAATATTAACCTCTGCCTCATAAAGCGCCACCACAACTCTCTTAATAATAGAGCTATCTATTCCAAGTTGTTTTAGGCTCTTTTTAACTTGAGAGGAGGCGTGCCCTGCCATTGTAAAGTCTCCTCCCTCAACAGAGTATTGAAACTTCATATTAGTAAACTGCTTTTAGTCCTGCACTATATAATATTCCAGAACACTTGAACATAGAGAACTTAGAAACAATTATTAATATTCCATTCTCACTAGCCAATTCAACCATATCTGGAGTAACTGTTTTACCTCTACAGATTAATATATACGGAGCATCAGACATTTCAGCTGTTCTGATAGATTGACTATTTGCAAGACCTGTAATAAGCAAAAAATGCTCTTTTTTTACAGTAAGAACATCACTCATCAGATCAGAAGAGAAAGCAAACTCTACACTCTCTTTCAGACGAGAGTGGCCACATAGCACCTCTCCATTAACCAGATTACAAACCTCCTGTAATACCATACATATTTCTATTTAATGCAATATACAAAAAAAATTAGATAATTGACTTAATATAGCACCTACGTCTCATATATGGCTCAAAACCATATCTACTCCAAACCTTATATGCAGAATTATTTTCGGCCTGAGGATTTGAAATTGCATACTGAATATTAGATTTTGAAAGATTTGTTGCCAAATGAGTATGATAAATAGAGGATATTCCTTTGTTTTGCCACTCCTCAGAAGAGCCTAAAATCATCAAATCTATTGTATCATACCTTTTGTATTCTCTAAGAATATGAAATAACCCAAAAGGGAAGAGCTTTCCTTTAGCCTTTTTAAATGAGGACGAGAGATTTGGAAAGCATATACCAAATGCAGCTATATTATCATTTTCATCTGCAATAATGCAAGTTAGCTCCTCCTTTAATTTGGGGAAATACTCATTAGCTATAGCATCTATCTCCTTTTTGGTTAGAGGCACAAAATTATCTATCTCTTTAAATGCAAAATTGTAATTTTTAAAAAAATTATCTATAAAAACCTCTCTCTTTTTTGGATCTTTAAACTCTTTTAAATCTAAAATTCTCAATTTATATTTTTCTAAAAGAAGTTGATTTATTCTTTTAATTTTATCTGGAACTCCAACATTTGCCTTTATCTTAACTTGCACCCAGTCTACCTGTTTCTCAAAACCAACTCTATCCATTAATTGAGGATAATATGAGTAGTTATAAAGACAATTAATTGGAGGTGTATTTTCAAAACCCTCTATCAACATCCCCTGTCTATTCCATGTATTGTAGCCAAGAGGCCCATGAATTTCACTCATTCCCAGCTCTTTAGTCCAATCCACTACCTTATCTATCAAAGATTTAAGAACATCATAATCATCTATGAAATCTAACCAACCAAACCTTACTCTCTTTTGATTATGATACTCATTAGACCTAGGATTATAGATTGCTGCCACCCTACCCACAACATCATTGGTTTCTGATATGGCCAACCACATCTTAATTTCACAATACTCCAAAGATGGGCTTTGAGTTAATATTTTGTACTCATCTGAATCTAATACAGGAACATATTGATCACACTTTTTATAAAGCTTGTGTGGAAACTTAATAAACTTTTTTATATCGTAAGGAGAATTGATCTCCTTTATTGAGAACTTCATCTGTAGATTATTTGGTTATTATTCACTAACAAATATAAAAAATATATATACATCTCAATTACATATTGAGCAAATCTGTTATAACACACTGAGCTACAACACATCCAAAGACTGCAGGAATGTAAGATATTGTTCCAACCTGAGATTTTTTATTCTGCTCCTCAACTGCTATAACAGCTTCTTTATCTGGCAATTCCTCTGAAAAAACAACTTTAAATCCTTTACTTATTCCCTCTCTCCTAAGTTTTTTTCTAATCACATACGCCAATGGACAATTAAACGATTTTGAGATATCAGTAATCCTTATTTTTGTGGCGTCATATTTTGCCCCTGCACCCATAGAACTAACCAAAGGCAAATCTCTATTATATGCAAATGCTATCAAAGATAACTTTGGAGAGAGTGTATCAATTGCATCAACAACATAATCTGGAGAGAAAGGAGCTAGTATTCTCTCTACATTCTCGGCAGTCAGATACTCACTCACCACTGTCAACTCTATATTGGGATTTATATCTAATAATCTTGCTTTCATTAACTCTGCTTTTGACTGTCCAATAGTACTATCTAAAGCAAGTAGTTGCCGATTTTTATTTGTGCTCACAACAACATCAGAATCCAAAATTAACATCTTTCCCACACCTGCTCTTGCAATCATCTCTGCAGCATAGGCTCCAACACCACCAAGACCGATAACAGCAACCCTGTTTGCTCTTAACTTTAATAAGGACTCCTCTCCCAGAAGCAATAGGCTTCTCTCTTGCCATGTATATATTTCACTACTCATTATCATCAACCTCCTCAATCTTTGACATATTCCAGTAACTATCCATCTGCTCTAACGAGAGATCTTTAAAATCTTTGCCACTCTCTTTAATCTTCTTCTCTACATAATTAAACCTTGTTCTGAACTTATGATTAGTGCTCTCTAATGCTGTATCTGGATTTATATCGTACAGACGAGCTGCATTAACTAAAGAAAAAAGAAGATCCCCAAATTCATTCTGAGCCTTGGCAGAATCCATATTTTCTAACTCTTGTTCAAATTCAACAAGCTCCTCCTTAACTTTTGACCATACATCCTCTCTGTTTTTCCAATCAAAACCTACTGCTCTTGCCTTATCTTGCATTCTATATGCTTTAATTAAAGAGGGTAAAGATTTGGGAACTCCAGATAAAATTGTCTTATTTCCATTCTTCTCTTTACCTTTTAGTCTCTCCCAATTTTGTATTACTTGATTTGTCCCATCTACTTGAGTTAGATTACCATCTTCATTTTTAGGAAAAACATGAGGGTGTCTAAAAATCAACTTACCACAAAGAGTATCTATCATTTTAGATATAGTAAACTCGCCCTGCTCATCGGCAATTTTTGAGTAAAACACAATATGTAACAATATATCACCCAACTCCTTACAAATCTCTTGATAATCTCTATTTAATATTGCATCACTTAGTTCATAAGTCTCTTCTATTGTTAACGGCCTTAATGACTCAATGGTCTGCTCTCTATCCCATGGACATTTTTGTCTTAACAACTCCATTATGTCTAATAAATTATTAAAACTTTCAATAGCTCTGTCTCTATCACTGAACCCTAAATTTTCTACACTCTCTTTCATTTATAATCTAAATATTATTTTTACTATTTTTCGCTCTTAAATTTTATCAAAATCTCAGTTCCTACTTCTATACTTTCAAACATACAAAAATCCCCTTTATACATTGCAATCTCAAGTAAATCTAAGGAGTTAAACAGAGCAATATATCTATTTTCAGACCAAGAGTCATAATTTTTAACAACTCTATTTATTTTGATTGAAGGACCACCAACATATATAACAAATTGAGAAGACCTATCTCCTCCATAAAATGTATCTCTAGAAATATTTGTTATGGCATTACCAAATGAGTCTATATATATAACCTTTCCAACAATAGTAGAGTTACTTGTCACAGGTAATATCTCTGGTTCACTCTTTATTGGAACAATCTCTGTTGTGGATTCTATGGTATTAGACAATATAGCTGAGACACCCTCCAAAAAGTAGTCTAAAGCACAAAAGGTATTTGCGCCTCTATTAGATCTTCTAAAAATTCTACTTACAGAAAACCTATTCTGAATATCAATCCGGTCACTATCTTTTATTAAAAGGGATAATCGACCATCATTTACACCAATAAAGTAGTGGTTATTATAACTAAATATCACCATTGGAGATGTTGATGATGGCTCACTCATAACACCCAATAGATGAATTGTACCCTCTGGGAAGAATTGATAACTGCTTTTTAAAATGAAAATTTCTTGTAAAACATCAAATTTAGGAACAGAATTTGCTAGCACTACCAATTCCAGTGAAAAAGGCAAAGAGATCAAAGACCCCTTTAGTGCCGAGAGATAATAGTCCTCTTTATGCCAGTCGCTTGTGATAGTTACAATATTTGTCATTGATATGTAAAATTATGCAAAGATAGAAAAAATTAATACATTTGCCCCAGTTTTTGAAAAGGCCAAAATATAATAAAATAACTAATTATCAATTAATTATCATGCACAAAGACATTAAGTTCGTAAGCGCAGACGAGGCAGTAAAGGTGGTAAAATCTGGAGATCACATCCATTTAAGCAGTGTTGCCAGCGCTCCTAAAATCCTTATTGACGCATTAGTACGCAGAGGAGAGAAAAAAGAGTTTTCCGATGTAAGAATTCACCATCTTCACACAGAGGGAGAGGCTCCTTATGCCGACCCTAAATTTGAAGGAGTATTTTTCCATCAAGCCTTTTTTGTTGGTGGTAATGTAAGAAAAAGTGTTCAAGCTGGATATGCCGATTATATTCCAATCTTTTTAAGTGAAACTCAAAAACTATACAGAAGTGGAGTTCTAGCATGTAACGTTGCAATGATGCAAGTTTCAACTCCAGACAGACATGGTTTTGTATCCTTGGGAACATCTGTAGACGCTACTTTAGCAGCAATAGAGACAGCCGATTATGTTATTGCAGTTGTTAACAAAAATGTACCAAGAGCTTGGGGAGATGCTATGATACCTGTTAGCATGATAGACTTTTTTGTTGAAGATAACACTCCACTAGAGCCTGCTCACTTCTCTGAACCAGATGAGATAGAGTGTGCTATTGGTAAAAACTGTGCCGGGTTAATTGAAGATGGAGCTACTCTTCAAATGGGTATTGGAGCAATTCCAAATGCAGTTCTTGCACAATTAGGAGGCCACAAAAACCTTGGTATCCACACAGAGATGTTTGCAGATGGTGTTCTACCACTAGTAGAGAGTGGAGTAATTAACGGGGCCAATAAAGGCATCGATAGAGGCAAAATGGTATCAACATTCTTAATGGGTTCTCAAAAAGTTTACGACTTTATTGACGACAACCCAATGGTTTTAATGAAAGATGTTGGATATACAAATGATCCATTTATTATATCTAAAAATCCAAAAGTTACTGCTATTAACTCTGCATTACAAGTAGACATTACTGGTCAGGTTTGTGCAGACTCAATTGGTACTAAACACTACTCAGGAGTAGGAGGTCAAGTTGACTTTATTTATGGAGCATCTCTTTCTCAAGGAGGTAAAGCTATTATCGCAATTCCATCGGCAACCAAAAAGGGTGTAAGCAAAATTGCACCTGTATTAAATCTTGGAGCAGGTGTTGTTACAACAAGAAATCATATTCACTGGTTGGTAACTGAATATGGAGCGGTAAATCTTTATGGAAAATCTCTTCAAGAGAGAGCAAGACAAATCATCTCAATTGCTCACCCAGACCACAGAGAGGAGCTAGACAGAGCAGCATTTGAGAGATTTGGCCCGCACTTTCACTTTATTGGTTAATTTTTAGGCCAATCTATTAGAGGAGAATCAATATTTTTTCTCTTTAGATAGCGCTCTAAATAACTATACGTATCATCTGCTATTATCTCATCTTTAGAGTCAAATCTATTGTAGATAATAGCAGATATTTTTATATCTCTGCTGATACAAGCCTCTATTGTTAAAAGAGTATGATTAATACTACCCAATCTAGAAGATGTTACCAGTATAACATCCAAACCCCTCTCTTTTATATAATCTATAATTAGATAATCTTCTAAAATAGGTACCATAATACCACCAGCACCCTCAATAAGTACAATATCATACATTGAGCTCAATCTATCTGTACACCCATCAATCTTGGATATATCAACTTCCACTCCATCTAGTTTGGCCGATAAATGAGGAGAGGCTGGGTGGGATAAAACAAATGGAGAGGTAATTAACTCTCTATCCACATTGTGTAAATCACAACCCATAATCTCTCTATGTAAAATTATATCCTCTGCAATCCCACAACAACCTGTTTGTATTAACTTTTGTGTAATTACATTGTAACCTCTAGATAATAGATCTTTAGCAATAAAACCAGTAGCATAACTCTTGCCAATATTTGTATCTATTCCAGATATAAAATAGATTTTATTTCTATTTTCATTAATAAATCTATCTGTTTTCATATATTACTCTATAAAATTTTAATTATGATTTTTTAATCAAAAAATAAACTGGATTATAGGTCAAATTATATTTGACCTTATTTCTATCACATTTTGTAGAAAAAGATCTATAGCCCTCTACAAATTTCTGTAGCCTCTGCTTTGTCCATATTTCACTACTTACACAATTGACTCCAGTCTGTTTTAAATGCTTTAAAACATCTAATGGAGAATCAAATTCAAGAACAATTTCTGTTTGATTGGACTCTAATAAAATAGCATCTTTGGGAATAGATGAACACAACTTATCTAATGAATAGTATTCTAAACCAACACCTGTTAACTCCCTTATCTCCTTTAAATTGTCTGGGCCAAAAGTACTAATGAGCATATATCCCTCACTCCTTAATTTATTATAACAATTTGCCAAAAAAAGATCTGGCTTATTAAACCACTGAATAGCAGAAGATGAGGCAATAAGGTCGTATTCTCCATCAAAAGAGATAGCCTCAGCATCTCCCCATATCAAAGAAAAATTCCTTTCATATACTAAAGGAGCTATTCTACTCTTCCACCTATCGCACAAATCATTGATTACTCCACCACAATTTGGATATCGCTGTAATATAAGCTTTGTTAAATTACCAGATCCGCACCCTATTTCCAAAACTCTGTTCAACTCCTCATCTACATTAACCAACAGCATTTCCATCAATTTACAACATATCTGCTTTTGAACATATGAGTTACAATGGTAACTATCCGCCGATTTAGAGAAACTCTCTTTAACTCTTATAGTATCAATCATAAGCTCTCCTGTTTATTAAAAAATGGAAAATGAGACCATTCTACAATAACAAATTTTACTCCTCTTGAACTCCAAAATTTTTCCATATTAGCAAATGGAAATATCTTATCATCTTCGGAAACATATGCACTTCTCCATAATTTTGGATGTTTTGGAGCCTCTATTGATCTCTGCTTTATATACAATAACTCTTCTTTCAGAGCCTCTATATCCTGTCTATAACCAATGCTTTTCACAAGATTGAATAGTGTGTTATTATCACATACTCTTCTAACAAATTTTGACAATGTTACACTGGAAAGACTCTCCATAGTGGAGTCATATATAGAAATAGGGATTCCATAACTATTGTCGGCTACAGAGCTTGTTCCATTTATTGCGTAGAACTCTTTAACACCTTTAATCTCTATATTTTCACAGGCCCACACTCCCATAGACCATGCAAAAACAATCTTTTTTGAGTATTTACTATCCAGATCTCTCTGAATATCTTGCCACTCTAAATCTCTATAATCATACAAAATTGCTATATCGTAATCTCTTTCACAAAAATCTTCAATAACACCACTACAAAACAGATTAAATCTATCTAATATAGTAGCATTATAGAAGATCTTATCATCAAATCCCCAACCTAAAAAAAAGATAATGACGCCATCGCCAGACCGATCTATTATATTAATTTTCATAAAATCTTTCAATTATTTTTACCAATTTAAACAAACTCTCATCTGAAAGAGATGAACTCAATGACAACCTTAATCGGCAAGATCCCTCCGCAACCGTTGGGGGTCTTATTGGTAACAGATAGAACCCATGATTAATCATTGTCTGAGATGCAACTATTGCATTTTGGCTACTACCAACCACAATAGGAACAATATGAGAACAGGCTCCTAAATGTTTAAAATAACCTACCTTAGTTTGAAGAAGAGTCTGCCGAGATCTCATTATCTCTAAATTATCTAACAAAAAAAGGTTAAACATCGCTGTAATTGGAGGAATAATAGTTGAGTATATTAAAGAGCGACATCTATTTATCAAAACATCCTTTATTGTTTGACTACACAAAACAAAAGCACCATACGAACCAAAGGCCTTACCAAAAGTACCCACTAGTATATCTACACTATCCAATAGATTGTTATAAGAACAATACCCCATTAAAGTATGGCCATAAACACCAACACTATGAGCCTCATCTACATATAAAATAATATTATTGTACTGCTCTTTTAACTGAATAATTGCTTCAATATCTGCAAAATCTCCATCCATACTATATAGAGACTCAACCACCACAAAGACTTTTTTAAAAGAGTTGGCTCTCCTACTTAGAATCTTTTTAAGATGATCTATATCATTGTGCCGAAACCTTTCAAACTCAGCTCCGCTCAATTTTATGCCGTCAATTAAACTCGCATGTACCAACTTATCTGCAATGATTATTGACTCTCTACATACCAGAGCTGGCAAAACACCTGTATTGACATGATAACCACTATTAAACAAAAGTGCTGCCTCTTTTTGAGATAAATCCGACAATCTCTTCTCCAAAAGAGAATAATAATTGGAGTTCGCGCACAATAACCTAGAAGAGCAAGAGCCCATTAAAGATGGAAACTCCCTCTCTTTTAACCACTCCATAAACTTAACTTGAATAGAACTTTCAGATGCTATGCCAAGATAATCATTACCAGATAAATTTATTAAACCTTCAAGACATTCACTATCTTTAAGATATCTTCGATTACCACTTATAGAGAGTCCATCTATGAGCTCTCTATAATAACTCTCATTATTACTATTCATAGATTCTAAAAGAGGGATTTATTTAAAACATCATATATAGAATCTGTCAACATAGAGAGCTCCTGCTCACTTATAATAAATGGAGGCATAAGATATACAAGCTTTCCAAATGGCCTAAGCCACACACCTCGCTCTACAAAAGCTGCCTGTATTTTTTTCATATCCACAGCCCTCTTAAGCTCAACAACTCCAATTGCCCCAAAAACTCTAACATCCTCTACGCAATCTAAGCTGGCACATACCATCAACTCTCTTTTTAAAAATTGCTCAATAAATACAACCCTCTCCCTCCAATTGCTCTCCAATAGCAGTTTTACAGATGCCGATGCAACAGCGCACGCCAATGGATTGGCCATAAAAGTTGGACCATGCATAAAAAGAGGAGCCTCTCCACTACAAATAGTATTAGCAACATTGCTATTTGTTACTGTAGCAGCCAATGACATATATCCACCTGTAAGAGCCTTTCCAATACACAAAATATCGGAAACAACACCTGCATGCTCACTGGCAAACATCTCACCAGTACGCCCAAAACCTGTGGCAATCTCATCCAAAATAAGTAGTACATCATATCTATTACAAAGCTCTCTCAACTTAACTAAATGAGATGGATCATAAAAAGTCATCCCACCAGCGCCCTGAACGACAGGCTCTACAATAAATGCTGCTATTTTGTGAGACATATTCACAAACAACTCTTCAATTCTATTTAAATCGCAAAATAGTTGTGGTTTTAATGACTCACCAAAAAGGGAGTGCATCCCATTAACTGGGTCACAAACCGACATTGCATTCCATGTATCTCCATGATAACCACCTCTTATTGTAGCAAATAAACTTTTATCCTTAAATTGTTCACAACCTAGAAAGGCTTTTGCTTTGCAATACTGAATAGCCATCTTCATTGCCACCTCCACAGATACAGATCCTGAGTCACAATAGAATATCTTATCCAAACTCTTTGGCAATATTTTCAATAGCTGCTCTGTTAAAGATATAGCAGGATTATGAGTTATACCGCCAAACATTACATGGCTCATTTTTGTCAACTGTCTCTGCGCTGCATCATTTAATACTGGATGATTATATCCATGAACAGCTGCCCACCAAGAGGACATTCCGTCCACAAGCTCCCTTCCATCCTCTAATCTAATTTTACACCCATTTGCAGACTCCACCAAATAAACTGGAAGAGGGTCTATTATTGATGTATATGGGTGCCAAATATGCTCTTTATCAATTAATAACATATCCTCCCATTTTTATCATCTCCACATCTTGATCAAAACTACTACCAATTGTCGTAAGAAGGTCTCCAACAATAGCGGCATTTATACCAATCTTTAAAGCGAACTCTTGCACAGATGCAGGTAAACGCCCTCTACCACCACTAAATCTTAAATAGGCATATGGGTTAATTAGTCTAAATAGGGCTATTGTAGTAAGGATGTCTTCATCAGATATCTTTTGAGTATCATAAAGAGGAGTACCTTTAATAGGTACCAAAATGTTAATTGGAATAGATTTGATATTTAAGTCACGTAAAGTTACTGCCAACTCAATTCTCTGCTCCATGCTCTCACCCATTCCAATAATTCCACCAGAGCAAACACTCATTCCAATCTCAACGGCTGAGTTTATTGTCTCTATTTTATCTTCAATAGTATGTGTTGTACATAGCATTTGAAAATAACCAGGAGATGTCTCCAAATTACAATGATAGGTCTCAACTCCACTATCTTTTAACATTAGCAACTCCTGTTTATTAAGTAGACCCAAAGAGGCACATAGCTTTAAATCGGTCTTGCTTTTTAACTCTTTGAAATAATCACATATTATTTTTAGCTGACTTAACGATGGTTTTCTGCCACTAGATACAAGAGAGAACTTTTTTATACCCTGATTTTGATTATATAGAGCCTCTTCTAAAATTTTGTCTATGGGCAAAAGTCCATATTTCTCAATTTCTACAGAATAGTAGCTAGATTGAGCACACCATTTACAATCTTCGCTACAATTTCCACTCTTTGCATTAATTATTGAACAGCAATCGAACCTATTTCCGCAAAATTTACGAGTTACCTGTTCTGCTACACTATATAGCAACTCTTTATCTTCTAACATAAGTAGAGATAAAGCCTCTTGATTAGATATTCCAAACCCATCAAGAGCTTTTTTAAATATATTGTTATACATTAAAATTACACTTAAATTACATAAAACGATAATAAAAACACCAATAGTACAATCTGTAAAATACCATTAGGGTCATCATCGTCCGATGTAACAAAAAGTGCAGTACAACATTTTATAAAAGATGGGACTACAATAATAATAGCATCTCTGTTGGCCTTCCTTCCAATTCTATCACTAATAATTGTTGGAAGTGTGCCGATGGTTACAGTATGCTTTAAAGAGACAAAGGCAGCATAAGGCCTTCTGCTCCACCTTCTGAAGCGAAAAGTAACTCTTTTATGCTGCCTGTTATTCGTAACCATAGAGGTCGCGAATTTATATATTTTTTTATAAACTACCTATTGCTTTTAAATAGAAAGAGTACGCAACTTTAAGATCTGTCTGAGCTTTTAATAGAGCCACCTGTGCTTGCCGATTATCGGCCTGAGCATTTAAAAGATCTGTAATGGTATTTATTCCATTCTCATAACTAATCACCACTTCTGATAAAGACTCACTTGCCTGTTCTAAACTATTTTTAGCAACCTCTATTCTCTCTTGTGCAAAAGTTAGGTCTCTAATAGCCTTTGCCACCTCTAATGATATTTCGTCTCTTTTCTGTTCGATTTTCAACTGTTGCTTTGATATCTCTATTTTACTCATATTTAATTTATGATGTCTTTGAAAACCATTAAATATTGGAATTTTAAGAGCAAATCCAATAGTTGGAGACCACATTCCAGTGACAATATCTGGAGAGTAATAATAACTATATCCAGCACTAAAACCTAGTTGAGGTAAATACTCACCCTGAGTAACTTTTTTATTTAAAACAGCAATATTTAACTGTTTATCCAAAATTTTAAGTTCACCACGGTTAGTAAAATCGGCAGAGATATCACCGAAAGAGAGTGCGCTATTAAGATTAGACCTCCAAACAGCCCTAAGTGGTCTATCTATCTCTCTCCCGGTGATAATTGCCAAATTCATAGATGCTATATCAATCATATTATTTATCTCTGTTCTGTTTAGTACCGCCTCATTTCTTTTTACTGAGACCTTCAAGTAATCACTTCTTGGTACAAGACCCAATTCATAGTGAAGCTTTAGAGAACTCTCCATTGAATCAAGAGCCTCAATATAATTATCAATTACACTCTTTTGTTCTTGAAGAGCATATAGACTCCAAAATATTTTCTCTACAGCATGTTTAACCTCTATTGTGGTTAAATTAACCGCCTCTTGTGCAATTAAACTTGCTTGCTGCGCAATCTTATTACTATTACGAATTTGACCTCCAGCGTATATAGCTTGACTAACCGATAGTTGAGTTGTATATAGCTGTAGACCATCTACATCAATTAGCTGATTTCCACCATAACTTATACCATCAAAATCTGGCAAATAGTAAAATGTTCCTGACCCCTCAACTTTTGGATAATAGGCACTTTTTGCTGCTTTTACGGCAACTTGTGCATATTTTGAATCCAATGTTGACTCTTTTATTATTTTACTATACTCCAACGCCTCTCGTTTACTTTGATCTAAAGATATTGAAAGAGTATCCTGAGCATATATACTATTAGAGAATAGAGAAAACAAGACAACAAGGACTCCTACTCCTTTTATATTTAAAGGCTTGCCCTTTCTAGCATCTCTAACGTACTTTAATTTATTTGTGTCTACTCCATAAAATAGAGCATATAAAACAGGAATAACAATCAATGTTATCACCGTACCAATTAATAGTCCAAACATAATAGCAATAGCCATACCTTTAAAAATATCATCTGTTATTAATGGAAACATCCCAAGTATTGTTGTTAAAGATGCCACAACAACTGGTCTTACTCTGGAAACCGATGCTTGTATTATTGCAATTACAGGTAATTTACCACTTCTTATATCTATATTAATTTGTTCAATCAGTACCACTGCATTTTTAATCATCATACCGATTAATCCCAAACCTCCAACAATTGCAATAAATCCAAAATTCATTCTGGTAACCAAAAAGCCAAATATTATTCCTATAAACGCCATCGGCACAATTAAAAATATAATAATAGGTATTCTAAAGTTGTTAAACAGCCCAACTAAAATTAGCACCATAAGAAGTATTGCCAATGGCAGATTTTCAAAAAGAGCGCTATTTGCAGTATTGCTATCTTTATACTCTCCATGCCACTCCAAAGCGTAACCCAATGGTAGTGGGATTGACTCTATTTGAGGTCTTACTTTCAAAAATAGTTTCTCTGCAGTAACACCAGGGATAGGTTGAGCTTGAACTTTTATTGCTCTCTGTCCATTATATCTTTTAATTATATAATACTCACCATCTATTCTCAATGAATCCACAATCTGCTCCATTGGTACGGAATTTTGTGACTGAGGCCCCCAAACAGGAATCATTAGTAGTTGTTTTGAATCTTTGAAAGAGGCATCATCTGTTTTGAGAACAATCGGCAATTTTCTATCTTCTTGATTATAAACTCCAACAATCATTCCGTCAGTAGAAATTGCTACAGCTTGCGCCATTGAGGCTCGTGATAAGTTAAATCTTTGAGCTTTATATGGAGAGTAGACTGGAATTAATGCCTTTGTCTGATTTCCCCAATCTACATTTGCAAACTGAGCCTCACTCTCTTGTTTTAATATATCCAAGGCTCTATTTGCCAAAGACTCCAAAGTATCTGTATTTGGGCCACTAAATAGCGCCTGAACCTTATAATCACCCCCAATAGCTGAGTACTCTCTACATCTAATTTGTGCATTTGGATACTTAAGAGTCATCTCTGTAGAGATACGATTCATAATATCTGTCATATCCTCTGCACTATGTAGATCTACAATTAACTCACCATATGAAGGATTATAAGTATTCATTGGTCTAGAAAGAGTATATCTTACAGGAGATGCGGCAATAGAGGATGTTATCGATTTAATCTCACCCCAGGAGAGTAACTCGGTTGTTAATGAGTCTAAATCTCTTGATACGGCATCTATATCACTCCCCTCTGGTAATTTATACTCAACCATAAATTGATCATACTGTTGAGTAGGGAAAAAATCTTTATTAATTAACGGGAATGCAAAGAAGGATAGAATCAATATTAATACAGAAGAGATAGTAAATATTTTCTTATGCAACAGGGCATAACTAATAAAGCCTCTGTAGAATCTATAAAATGGGCTATTGTACATAGCCTTACTTCCTTTAACTTCATCACCCTCCTTCAAGCTACTCTTATAAATATATTTAGCCATAAATGGAACCTGAACAACTGCATAGAACCAACTTAAGGTAAGAGATACAAATAGTACAAAAAATAGTGGCTTCATGAACTCTCCTGCAGCAGTTGTATTATATGCCAATGGCATAAAGGCTAATATTGCAACTAGAGTAGCACCAATCAGAGGTAATGAATTTTGTTTGACAGCTCCAAATAGAGCCTTGTCCTTTTGAACCCCTCTCTTAATATCAAATAAAATACCATCTGCTATTACAATCGCGTTATCTACTAGCATACCCATTGCAATCACAATTGCAGCCAATGACACCTTATCTAATGTCATATTGGTCATACTCATAACGATAAATGTACCTAGAATAGTAAATACTAGGCTACTAGATATCAACAATCCAGCTTTTAAGCCAATAGCAATAAAGACAACTAAAATTACTATTCCTACAGACATTATCAAGTTCCAGGTAAAATCTGTAATTGCATCCTTTACTGAGTTTGGTTGATCATATATTGTGTTAACCTCTATGCCAATTGGAAGTTCTTTATATATCTCTTCCAGAGCCTGTTCTATTCTTTGTCCTAACTTAATTATGTTATCTCCTTTAGCCATAGAGACTGCCAGTCCAATACTCTCTGCTCCATTATATTTTAGACCAGACCTTGAAGGAGAGAGGTAACTTCTCTCTATAGTTGCAATATCGGCCAATCTAAAACTTTTACCATTCCCAGCAGGAATGCTAAGATTGGCAATCTCATCTAAAGACTGAAATTTATTTCCAACATTTACTCTAACTCTCTCTGTTCCATAAACAGAAGTGCCTGCATCAACTACTGAGGATTGATCTCCTATTAACTGAACTATAGCCATAGGATTAATACCTAATGATGCAAATTTCTCTGGAGAGAATATTATCTCAACACTCTCCGTTTTTCTTCCAACCAACTCCACCCTCTTTACACCCTCAACCATCTGAATTCTGGTTTTTATATAGTCGGTATAGTGCTCTAGCTCATCATATGAGTAACCATCGCTACTAACTGCCATGAAAATACCATATACATCACCAAAGTCATCATTAATAATTGGATATGCAGCTCCCTTGGGTAAAGATGACGATGCATCTGCAATTTTTTTTCTAAGATGATCCCATTTTTGAGGTAGCTGATCTACAGTCATATACCCCTCTAGATGGAGGTTTACAATGGACATTCCAGGAATTGATCTAGATTCAATATAATCTATATGCTGTAGCTTTTGAAGAGCCTTTTCTATAACTTGTGTTACTTCTAGATCCACCTCCTCTGCTGTAGCTCCTGGATAAGAAGTCATTACAACTGCAGCCTTAACTGGAATCTCTGGATCTTCTAATTTACTTAATGATCCAAAAGAGACAATTCCTCCCAAAAATGTTATTATAAGAGCAGAAATAATCAATGCTCTTTTTTCTACTATTTTCTCTATCATTATCTTTATGAATCTACTATTTGATAATTACTCTCTGATTTTCGTATAGCGAATTGACACCAGCTATAACCACTAGATCACCTACAGATAGACCACTACCTACCTCCACTTTATCTCCATCATTAAGTGATATAACATCTATCTTCTGAGACCTTACTGATTGATTTGCCTTATCGGCATACCAAACATATGCTTGGCCAGATTTATAAAATACTGCTTCGATTGGAACCACCACAGATGATTTTTGATCTGCGGTTTTGGATAAGGTTATTTTCACTGTCATTCCTGGCTTAATAGTAGATATATCGCTATTATTAAATGAATATCTAACTTCATATAGACCATTCTCAGACTTATTAGCAGTGGATTTATGCTTAGCTTTAAAGGTAGTATCTGATGCAGATACCAGACATAGATTGTATTGACCAATAGTTGAGACAATTCTCTCAGGAACTCCAAAAACAACCTCCATCTCTCCAGAAGCAATTATTGTGTATGCTACTGCTCCATTTGAAACAGTTTCGTAGTTATTAATATTTCTTTTGTGAATATAACCATCAAAAGGAGCTACTAATCTAGTATCTTCATATGCATTTTTGGCACTCTCGTACTGCTTTTTGGCAGCTATATAAGCCAATCTAATTTTTTCAAAATTATTAGCTGCAACCTTATTATTGTTAAATAGTTCTAAAAATCTATCATACTCAGCTTGAGATTGCTCAAATTGAGCTTTAGCCTTTTCTAATACAATTTCATAATCTCTATTATCTATTACAGCTAATAGCGATCCCTTTTTCACAAAATCTCCAACTTGCGCATAAACCCCCATAAGAGGCCCTCCGACTCTAAATGAAAGATTGGTTATCTTACTCTCAACCACATATCCATTAAACTTAATTGATAGAGAATCTGACGCACCTATAACCTCAGATGTCACAACCTCTCTTACAATACTCTCCTTTATTTCATTCTTACACGATGTAATAAATGGAATAGAGAAAAACAGAAATCCAAAAAATAGTAATGTTCTCTTAAACATATTCTAATTATTAATAAATATTACAAAAATTTGAGACAAAGATATTTTTGTAAAACAAGAGAGAGTGACTCAATAACTATAAAGAAGATAAAATAATAGTCAAAGTGTATTTTTTAACGGTTAAAATATTTGACAAAGTATATTATTATGATAAATCTTATAGCAAAAAAGAAATTCAACGCATCTATAGTAGGACACAGCAGTCCAGATGGGAGCGATGGAAATATATACCCCGACTTAACAAAAATAACATCGGCTTTAGAGATTGTAGAAAAAATAGTTATTGCAATTAACTAAAAAAACTCACCAAAACCATATATTATTGTTTAATTTTTAGGTGATTGTGTCAACAATTACCTATTTATTTTGTTTAAAAATAAAAACATAAATTATGATTAAACAATTACTATTTCCAAAAAATGATTTTCCCAAAAGTGTATCTATTTCACTATTTATTCTAAGAGTAGTTTTTGGCGGTATGCTAATGACTCATGGATGGGCAAAACTTATGAATTTTAGCGCTATAGCCCCCAATTTTATGTGGGGTGAGATTGGACTATCACTTGCAATTTTCGCAGAACTTATCTGCTCTGCAGGAGTTATTGTGGGGCTTCTTTACCGTTTAGCTCTAATCCCTATGATAACAACAATGGCAATGGCATTCTTTGTAATTCACAACTCTATTTTAGTAGGAGAAGGAAATGGAGAGCTAGCTCTACTATATTTAACAGTATTTTTGATACTATTTATTATTGGACCAGGCAAAATTTCCATTGACAATTTTATTGCTAAAAAATAGTAACAACAATACACTTTTGACTCAAAGATAAATAGCAAAATAGCATTAATCAGCTAAAATAGTTAGCATATTTTCTCCTAGAGATTACAATTTAAAACATAAGCTAAACATCAGTAATATATAGTCTTGTTAATTTTTTATTAAAAATAATTTGCAGTTTTAAAAAAATTCATAACTTAGCGCTGTTATGATTAGACAATATTTATATCTACTTTCTCTGCTGCTACCTGGTCTTTGTAAAAAGGGGAGTTAGGTATATATATGTTTTGTGAAGAAATAAGGACTAAACCGCCCCAAAAAGGGCGGTTTTTTTATTAATAACTAACCCAATTTAAAAATGCAAAAACTTTATCTATTCGACACCACTCTAAGAGACGGAGAACAGGTCCCGGGGTGCCAGCTAAACACAATTGAAAAAATTGAATTAGCAAAAGCCCTAGAGGCAATGAAGGTAGATATAATTGAGTGTGGCTTTCCAATCTCTAGCCCTGGAGACTTTAACTCAATTGTAGAGATCTCAAAAGTAATCAAAGAGTCAGTAATATGCGCCCTAACACGAGCCGTAGAGAAAGACATCGATGTTGCAGCTGATGCACTTCATTATGCAAAGAGAAAAAGAATACATACCGGAATTGGAACTTCTGATATGCATATTGCACATAAATTCCGCTCCAATAAAGAGGATATTCTACAAAGAGCAATAGCATGCGTTAAGTATGCAAAAAAATATACCGATGACATAGAATTCTATGCAGAGGATGCCGGGAGGACAGATAATGAATATCTAAGCAAAGTTATTGACGCGGTAATAAAAGCAGGAGCAACTGTTGTAAATATTCCAGACACAACAGGCTATTGCACACCATATGAATATGGAGAAAAAATTAAATATTTAATAAATAACGTAGCAAATATAGATAAAGCTATAATTTCTACACATTGTCATAACGATCTTGGAATGGCAACAGCCAATACTATTGCTGGGATAATCAACGGAGCAAGACAGGCAGAGGTAACAATAAATGGAATTGGAGAGAGAGCTGGAAATAGTGCTTTAGAAGAGGTGGTAATGGCCATAAAAAGCAGAAAAGACATAGGAGTTTACACTGATATTGACACAAAACAAATTTTAAAAACTTCCAGATTAGTCTCTACTCTAATGAGAATGCCAGTACAACCAAACAAAGCAATAGTTGGTAGAAATGCATTTGCTCACTCCTCTGGAATTCATCAAGATGGAGTACTTAAAAACAGAGAGAGCTATGAAATTATAGACCCCTCTGATGTTGGTGTAAATGAATCATTAATAACACTAACTGCCAGAAGTGGAAGGGCTGCACTAAACCACCATTTTAAAAGATTATCAATTGAGCTTAATCACGAGGAGCTAGATAGCGCATACGATAAATTCTTAAAGCTTGCCGATTGTAAAAAGGAGATTAATGACAACGATTTGTTAGAGATAGCAGGTGTTACAAAAACAAAGATGAACCAAAGAATTAGGTTAAAATTCTTACAAGTTGTATGTGGTAAATCCTCTGTTCCTATGGCAACTGTAAAACTAATTATAGACGGAGAAATATGCTGTGCAACAAGTAGCGGGAATGGACCTGTGGATGCAACATTTAATGCAATTAAAGCTCTTGTTCATAGGAAGGTTATTCTTCAAGAATTTCTTGTTCAGGCCATAACAAGAGGGAGTGATGATGTAGGGAAAGTTCATGTTCAAATAGAGAACAAAGGAGATGTCTTTTATGGTTACTCTGCCAATACAGACATTATAACCGCATCGGCAGAGGCTCTAGTAAATGCAATCTCAAAAATTATTTAAAATGTCAAAAACAATAATCGATAAAATCTGGGAATCTCATACAATAAAAGAGATTGACAACCAAAGTGTTGTTCTGTATATAGATAGGCATTATATCCACGAAGTAACAAGCCCTCAAGCTTTTAGTGCTTTAGATAAAAGAGGAGTAAAGGTATTTAGGCCCGATAAAACATTTGCAACATGTGATCACAATATTCCCACTGTCAATCAAGCAAACCCCGCATTGGAGTCAGATGCAAAAGAGGCTTTAGAAAGATTGCAACAAAATACAACTAAACATAATATCTCATATTTCCCATTGAATCATAAAAACAACGGGATAGTACATATTATTGGTCCTCAGCTAGGCATTACACAATGTGGAATGACCATAGTATGTGGAGATAGTCACACATCTACACATGGTGCTTTAGGAAATATTGCATTTGGCATTGGTACAAGCGAAGTGGAGATGGTTCTTGCCACACAATCTATAATACAAAATAAACCAAAACAGATGCTGATAGAGATAACTGGTAATCTATCAGAGGGAGTAGAGGCAAAAGATATTATTTTGTATATTATTTCACAAATAGGAACATCTGGAGGAACTGGCTATTTTGTAGAATTCACAGGAGAGACAATATCTAATCTCTCGATTGAAGAGAGAATGACAATTTGTAATATGTCAATAGAGATGGGAGCAAGAGGGGGTATTGTTGCACCAGATGATAAAACATTAGAGTACTTGAATAATAGGGAGTACTCTCCAAAAGAAGAACAATGGAGTCTAGCAAAAGAGAGATGGCTAAATCTAAAAAGCGATAAAGATGCGTATTATCACAAAAAATTGAAGTTTAACGTCTCTAATCTTAAACCAATGGTAACCTTTGGGACCAATCCAGCCGCCGCTATTGAGATAAACAACAAAATACCATACAACCTTTTGGACGATAATATAAAAGGCTTGGAGTATATGGGTTTTAAAATGGGAGAGAGAATGGAGGGTAAAGCGATCGATTATATTTTTGTTGGAAGCTGCACCAATGGACGAATAGAAGATTTTAGACGCTTTGCCACGATTGTAAAAGGGAGAACAAAGGCAATAGATACAACTGTTTGGTTGGTTCCCGGTTCAAAAGAGGTTCAAGAACAGATAGAGAAGGAGGGACTTGGAGATATAATAAGAGATGCTGGATTTGAAATTAGAGAGCCAGGATGCTCGGCTTGTCTAGCAATGAATGAAGATAAAATTCCACCTGGTAAAATCTGTCTATCAACTTCAAATAGAAATTTTGAAGGCAGACAGGGTCCAGGAGCAAGAACAATACTATGTGGTGTTGGAGTAGCTGCAGCATCGGCTCTAACTGGTAAGATTGCAAACCCACAAGATTTTCTAAGTTCAAACCCAATACAAGTAAACACGATAATTGAATCTCAATGTGTTGTTATAGAGTTAGAGAATATTGATACAGATCAGATTATCCCAGCAAGATTTCTCAAAACTACATCTAGAGAGGGATTTGGCGAAAAACTATTCTTTGATAGACCTCAACTTTTGAAAGGTGATGGTAAAATTTTGGTAGCTGGCAAAAATTTTGGATGTGGCTCCAGCAGAGAGCATGCAGCTTGGGCCATTACCGACTATGGATTTAAAGCTGTGGTATCTAGCTTTTTTGCCGACATATTTAAAACTAATGCTCTTAATAATAAGCTACTACCTGTTCAAGTCAGCAGCGAATTTATAGAAGAGATATTTAAACTAAATAGAGATAATAAAAATATAACACTTATTATAGATATCTCTAAAAAAGAGATAGTTATTAAAGAGAACAATACTAAAGAGAGTTTTGAACTAGATCTTTTTAGACAGGAGTGCTTTATTAAGAATTACGATACAATTGATTACCTATTAGCAAATATAAAAGAGATAGAGAGTTATGAAAAAAAATAAAATAGCACTTTTACCTGGAGATGGCATAGGACCAGAAATTATTGAACAAGCAGTTAAATGCCTAAATGCAATCGGAAAAATATATGAAATAGAATTTGAATTTAGCTATGGTTATATTGGAGCTACTGCTATAAATAAATATGGAAACCCCTACCCTTCAGAAACCGATCAACTATGCAGAGATAGTGATGCTATCCTTTTTGGAGCAATTGGTGATCCTAAATATGATAACAACCCCAAATCCAAAATTAGACCAGAGCAAGGGCTTTTAAAAATGAGAAAAGATCTTGGACTATTTGCAAATATTCGCCCACTTAAAATACACCCCTCTCTTTATGATAGCTCACCATTAAAAAGAGAGATTATAAATAATGTCGATTTAATTATTGTCAGAGAGCTAACTAGTGGAATATATTTTGGAAAACCAAGCGCAACAGAGGAAAATGGCATGGAGGCCTATGACACTTGCCGATATACCTCAACTGAGATAGAGAGAGTTGCCAAAATAGCTTTGGATCTTGCAATGAAAAGAAGAAAAAAGGTAACTCTTGTAGATAAAGCTAATGTTTTAGAGACATCTAGATTATGGAGATCGGTCGTTACTAAAATTAAAGAAGAGAGTTACTCTCAAATAGATTTAGAGTATATGTTTGTAGACAATGCAGCTATGCAACTAGTATCAAACCCATCTAAATTTGATATTATACTAACAGAAAATATGTTTGGTGATATACTAAGTGATATATCTGGAGTGCTCAGTGGCTCAATTGGAACGCTACCCTCTGCCTCTCTTGGAGAGAAACACAAACTATTCGAACCAATTCATGGGTCATACCCAGAGGCAGCTGGCAAAAATATTGCAAACCCTGTAGCAACAATACTATCGGCAGCAATGATGTTAAGAGAGCTAAAATATAATGATGCTGCTAATCATCTAGAACTTGCATGCTATAACACAATTCAAAATGGAGTTGTTACACCAGATCTAAAAATTGATAAACATAGTAAAAATAATAGCTTCACCACAGAAGATGTTGGTAATGAAATTGTAAAAGAGATAACAAAGAGGACTTAATATTAACTCTGCAAATTAATTTTTGGAATGAACCTCCTCCAAAAAACGATGTTTTTTCTGTGATAAAATGCATGACATCCAAAAGGAAGAGTACTGTTGTTTAATCTATAACAGAGGCTTGGGTATTTATCAAATGAGAAGCCCAAAGCCTCTGTTTCATTTGGATATAAAAAGACCTCCTTTGGCTCCAAGGCCCAAAAAACATCTTCATGATATCTATGAAAACTACATCTTTGACAATAGAGTTCTACCCTCTCTCTATTACTCTCAATAAATGATAAAAATGAACTTACTTTTCTTAAGGATAGTCCTCCATTTCCTACCTTACCTTTGACTAAATGCCTCTCACTATATCCATCTACATAAAAATGCAGCTTGTAATCTATATACCTTACAACCCTATACAACATAGATTTATATATAGGCTTTTCTAACCAAGGTGCTCCAACATAATCATACCCTCTATTTGCCCAAGATTGTAAATTATCAAAAAAGACATATGCGTCTGACTGATATATAAGAATATAATCCCAATCAACAAATCTCTTATAGAATGATGCGCTCATCATCAATTTGTTATATCCGTCTCTACCCTTAAAAAAAACTGTCTCAAACTTCTCAAATTTTAATAAGGGATAGCTCTGAGCAATTGGAACTATATCCAAATCTTCTGGAACTACCGCTGTTATTTGATATGCCGATAAAACACTAAAGCATCTATCTAAAGATAATCTCTGATTCCCATTCAAAATATTACAATACAACGGTATAATAATATTAACTGATTTATTATTATTCAATTTACTATTCTTATTATCAAATAAAAAGAGCCCAAAAAACTAGTTTGCAAAGATAATTGATTTGTGCTAATTAAATAATAAATTTGCAGAAAGGAAAAAAGTGACTATATTTGCACTCCCAACACGGGAACAATGGTTTGGTAGTTCAGTTGGTTAGAATACCTGCCTGTCACGCAGGGGGTCGCGGGTTCGAGTCCCGTCCAGACCGCAAACAAGGGTGTAAATCAAGCAGTTGCAAGATTTACGCTCTTTTTTACACCCAAGAACAACAGCTTTTAGAATTCCAACAAACTATTTATTTCCTTTTCTATTAAACGATATTTGTCTTTTATATCTTCTCCAGAATAAAAATCTAATAAGTCCTTTTTTGTTAATGTTCCTTGACTTAAAAGCGTTTCAAATACTCTTGATTGAACTCCATTAAAAGAACTGATTTTTCTAATTGTTTCAAAATATCATTATTACTATCAATATTTTTTTGAACCAAAGATTTATTGACAAAACTTCGTTAATATCTTAGATAATTCGATTTACTATTATAAGATATCCTTGTTTATTTCAACCTCTTTAGCGTTTAGAGCTATATCACGAGCTAGCATATAAGCAATGGTTAAATTGCTGTAATCTCCTTTTTGTGAATTGATAATTGCAATAAATCCAACTCCGGGAATGTAACGTATGTATTCGGCCAAATACATCTTGTATTGGATTTTAAGTGGATTTACCTTGTCTATGGATACACCAAGTCTACATTTTATTGCTGGTTACAAAAATGACTCAATGCGCTACTACCTTTGCCCAGGAGTGACATACTTGCTTATTAAGCTGATATTTATTACTTTTGTATATACAAAAAGCAGTAAGTGGACCAGTCAATTTCATCACTAATAAGTATGCTAGAAGCATCTCTTGAAAGAGAGAAGCAAAAGGATCAACAATTGGCTGAATTACAAAAGCAGCTAAAAGAAGTCCTCTCTCAGTTGGCATGGTTCAAAC
>LUYZ01000066.1 GCA_001603425.1 Bacteroidales bacterium Bact_08 | reverse complement strand
TTATATTTTAATTATAAATAAATTATTCTTTTTTGTATATAAATTTTAATAATCTTATTGTATATTGTAAATTGCTATTATTTTTTAGTTTTTAATTAATTATTTATGTATGAAAAGGTTTATTTTAAGTTATTTATTATTAATTGGACTTGCAATTGGAACTGCGTTTGGTTCTGAGGCACGGTTGCTAAGATTCCCTCATATACACTCAAATAAAATTGTATTTACTTATGGTGGGGATTTATATCTGGTCTCTTCCGATGGAGGTGTTGCCAGAAAGTTGACTTCTCATGTTGGATATGAGATGTTTCCAAAGTTTTCTCCAGATGGTGAACATATTGCATTCACAGGCCAATATGACGGGAATACAGAGGTATTTGTTATCTCCTCTTCTGGTGGGACCCCAAAAAGGATAACATATTCTGCAACATTAAACAGGGATGATGTTGGAGATAGAATGGGGCCAAATAATATTGTTTTAGATTGGAGCCCAGATGGTAGAAGTGTTTTGTATAGGACTAGGAGTTTCACGTTTAATGATTTTACGGGTCAATTAATGACAGTAGATATTGATGGAGGGATGCCTGCTATGGTTCCTTTAGTAAATGGAGGATTTTCTTCTTTTTCTCCAGATGGAAAAAAATTGGCTTACAATTATATTTTTAGAGAGTTTAGAAGCTGGAAGAGGTATACTGGGGGTATGGCTGATGATATTAGGATTTTTGATTTTGATACTAAAGAGTCATTCAGAATTACAGATAATATATATCAGGACATTCACCCGATGTGGTCAAAAATTGAGAATAAGGTATACTATATTTCGGATAGAGATGGTATTATGAATTTGTATTGTTATTCGTTTGATGATGAAAGTACAAAACAGTTAACTTTCTATACAGATTATGATATTAAATTCCCATCTATAGGAGATAAATTTATCGTTTATGAATATGGTGGATATATACATAAGTATAATATAGAGACAAATGTAGACAGTAGAGTAGATATTAAGATCGCTAATGATTTGAATAATAGGCCTGAGTATAGATCTGTAGAGTCTGCAATACGCTCATATTCTGTATCGTCGAATGGTGAAAGAGTTTTATTATCGGCAAGAGGGGATATCTTTTCTGTTCCTGTAAAAAGTGGAATAACATATAATTATACAAATAGCTCTGCACACAATGAGATGTGGCCTGATTGGGCTCCTGATGGTAGTGGTTTTGCATATATTTCTGATAAGGATGGCGAATTTAATATATACTTTAAATCTTCTGATGGAGAGATAGATAGGAGGTTAACAGATATTAAGGGGTACATTTTTGGTTTTGCATGGTCTCCTGATTCAAAGAAAATTTTATGGAGTGAAAAGAGCAACTCCTTAAATATTCTAGACATAGAGTCAGGAAAGAATATCGAGGTTGAGAAATCTTCAATATCTCCAATAAATGATTATAATTGGTCTCCAGATAGTAAGTATATTGTATATACTAGGCCAACAAGGACTGTGTCTACTGTTATATTATATAATTTGGAAAAAGGAGATAAAACAGAGATTACAGATATGTGGTACTCATCTTTTTCTCCTAATTTCAGTAGTGATGGTAAATATCTTCTTTTTGTTTCAAACAGAAACTTTTCTCCAACTTATAGTAATACAGAGTGGAATCATGCTTATACAAATATGAGTAAGGTATATATTCTTCCTTTAGATTTATCTGCAGAGATTCCATTTGCTCCTAAGAATGATAGTGTTAAAATTGCTCAAGAAGATAATAGCAAAAATAAAGACTCAAAATTGAGCTATTCGTTTGTTAATATAGAGAGTAGAATAATAGAAATTCCTATACCAGGATCTTTCTACAGAAATTTACATATGGTAGGAGATAATATATATTACTCTACAAGAGGAGGTACATCTATGTTTAATATTAAGACTAAAAAGGAGGTATCTCTAGGTGCAAATATTATTTTTGGGCCAAATTATAAAAAAGCTTTAGCAATTCAGTCTGGAAAAGTAGGAGTTGTTGATATTCCAAAAGCTCCAGTAAAATTAGATGAGTCAATATCATTTAAGGATGTTAGTAAGGTGGTAGACTACAGTATTGAATGGATTCAAATTTATGATGAGACATGGCGACAAATGAGAGACTTCTTTTATGCAAAAAATATGCACGGTGTTGATTGGGATGGTATTAAGGATAAATATAGAGAACTTGTTCCATATGTTACACATAGATCTGACTTAACATATATTATAGGAGAGATGATCGGTGAATTGAATGTAGGTCATGCTTATTCTCAGAATGGAGAGAAGCCAGAACCAAAAAGGATCAAAATGGGCCTTTTGGGAGCTACATTCTCTAAAGATATTAATTCTGGATATTTTAAAATTGATAGTATAATTCCAGGAGCTAATTGGGACTCTAGAACAAGATCTCCATTAACTATGCCTGGAGTAGATTTGCAGAAAGGGAGTTATATTTTAGAGATAGATGGAAAAGATCTATCTAATACTAAAAATATTTTTGAGCATCTTATTGATAAGGCGGGTAAAATTGTTGAATTAACCGTTAATACAAAACCATCTTTATCTGGTGCTAGAAAGGTTTTAGTAGAGCCAATAGAAGATGAATCTCTTTTATATTACCATGCTTGGGTAAGAGATAATATTAGAAAAGTTAGTGAGGCTACTAATGGAGAAGTAGGTTATATACATATTCCAGACATGGGTGTTACTGGGTTAAATGAATTTGTTAAACACTATTATCCACAATTGACTAAAAAGGCGTTGATTATAGACGATAGAGGGAATGGGGGAGGAAACGTTTCTCCGATGTTAATAGAGAGGCTACAAAGAACTATTACATTCTTTACTATGCATACTAATCAAGAAAAAGGAGCCTTGAACCCTGTTGGTACATTTGATGGGCCTAAAGTTTTATTAATCAATGAGTATTCTGCGTCAGATGGAGATCTTTTCCCATATAGATTTAGAAAAAATAATTTAGGAACTATAATCGGTAGAAGGTCTTGGGGTGGTGTTGTTGGTTATAGTGGATTTATTCCTGTAGTAGATGGTGGATCTATTGTTACCCCGTCATACGCTCCATTTGCAGCGGATGGTAGTGGTTGGATCATAGAAGGAGAGGGAGTAAAACCAGATATTGACATAGAAAATGATCCTTACAAAGAGCATATTGGAGTGGATCAACAATTAAATAAAGCGATAGAGGTTGCTTTAGAGAAAATTGCAAGATATGAGTATAGATATCCAGTAATACCAGCTTTCCCAGATAAAAGTTATGAAAAAAATTATAAGAATAAAGAGTAATTAAATGAAAAAAATCTTACTGCTATTGGCTAATTTAGGATGTAGCTTTTTTCTGACGATGTTTTCTATTATTACTATCACGACGAATTAGATTTCATCAAAGGATGATCGCCAATAGCAGTATCGATTTTGATGCAATATATAAACTAACTTTATCATATAGCACCTTCGGATGTTCTGTTTGTAACTATTTATCGGAGGTGCTATTTATATTACTGTAATACAGTAGTTAATCTTATTGTTGATCTTGCTCTGTTTTGATTTGTTTCTGAAGTTTGATCTCAATTTTTCTTTTTAAAGTCTTAATGCTCGAGGTGGATGTATTCAAAAAGAAGGCTATTTCTTCTATTGAATAATTTTGAGAATTTAAAATAAAGACCATTTTCTCAAAGTCGGTCAAATTGTGTAGATCTTCTTTGATATCGATTTTAGAGGTCAAATCTCGGTTATTCGCAATTTGGGAAATGCCATTTCTATAGGAATTGGTTGCATTTTCTATTATTCTAGAAAAACTATCAAATGAATCTGGTGAGATTTTTCTAATTCTAGAGGCTTCTAAATATAGATCATTTAGTAGCTTAGGTAAAATATGTCCATTGTTTTTTAAAATATTAGATGTGATTATTTCGTTTTGTAAAGAGATAATCTCATCATTTGCACTCTTTAAAAGCTTCTTTGTTTTGTTTTTTTGAATAATAATACCTGTTGGAAATAGTATAGTTATTGTGAAAATAAGATAAAGTAACAATCTTTTTTGTGCTCGTAAGCTATCTAATTCAATTTCATGTTTTTTAAGATCAAATCTTTTTTCAATCTCTTCTGCCTTTTCTCTTGAGATAAATAGAGAGGACCTGGATTGATATCTTAGAGCTTTAGCACTGTATTCTGCAGATAGCTTGTACTCTCCCATTTGATAATATAAATTGGATAAGTTTCTAAAATAAAAGTGGATATTATCTGATGGATTATTTGTTTGTTCTGCTGCTTCTGCAGATTTTATAGCATAAAATAGGGTGGAGTCTGGATTGTTGAAGAGTTTATGAATATATGAGATTTGATAATATAATCTAGGTTGATTTTTAATTGAGTCATCTTCTATATTAAGATTTTTTAAAAGGTATCCTAAGGCTATTTCGTAATCTTTTTTGATATAATAATAGCTATACATACATGAATTAAATCTGTATGCAAGAAATGGTGGTATCTCAATATTATTTGCAAAAGGAGCTATTGCTTTAATTGCATTTTCGTAATCTCTACTGCTTAAGTATAGGTTAAATAGTTCTATGTATCCAGATAATTCGAGT
Source organism: Bacteroidales bacterium Bact_08 (assembly GCA_001603425.1). GTDB lineage: Bacteria > Bacteroidota > Bacteroidia > Bacteroidales > UBA932 > Bact-08. Next base: position 19,022 of record LUYZ01000066.1, on the reverse strand, counting down.
ATAAGTGCCTTGTTTTCTTTTGCTATTGATATACTTTTTAAAAAAAGGTCTTTAGCAATTTCTATTTGATTTTTTCTGTAATTAATCTGGCCTTTTATAAGATATATTTGAGATAGAAGTGCTGGGTCTTTATATCTATTCTGGTTATATTTCTCTAGTGCTTCATTTAAAATCAGATAGCTATTTGGGTCATTTTTATTAATATTATAAAGATGAGCAGATAGGTAGACTTGTGCTCTTATCTGATTATACTCATCATTATTGTTGAGGAACCATTTAATAGAATTAACAAGTTTGTTATGATCAGATATTTTTCCAGTTAGATTATAGTTTACAATATTGTTAAGTAGATCAATTTGAATTCTATACTCAGTTGATAGAGTGCTATCAGATATATTTGAAAGTAGATCTTTAGATTTCTGAGGTTGCGTATAAAGGTATAGATTAACGGAGTCTAATCTATTTTGGATATCAGTTTTAGAACCACTATTTGTAATATTGCAACTGCTTATTAGCAGCATGATTATCATTGAGATACATATTGTTTTTTTTGTCATATAATTAAATTATACAAAATAGATGAGAATATAAATTAATAAAACTATAGCCAAAAGAGCTTTGACTTTTTTTAAAAATGCAATTTCATACAAAGGATACTCTCTCTTGTCCGAAAAAATCTTACGATTATCATATTTCTTTAGATAATTTGAATATAAACTTTGTTTAATCCCATTATAGTAATCAATACGTTTATTATATATTTTTGGAATATAGGTTTCTATGAATATAATTAAACAGAAGTAGCTGATGGGGAAGAGGATTTTTGTTTCTCGTCTTTTTTTTATAAGATCTTTGAAAGAGTGCTTTAAAGCTTTGTTAAAATGAAAGAGATCACTACTTATCTCAAGGTGTCTAGAGAATTTTAAGTCGTGATTCCACCCTCTATATTTACAATAAAAATCGGAAAATGGGTTAAGGGTCTGCGGAGTTGTGGAGATCCGATTAAGATTATTTATAGTTTTTTTTCTATTAGGAATTTGGAACTTAAGTCTATTAACATCAATTAATGAAAAGGTGTAATTATTATTATCTCTTTTATAAAGGATGTTTCCAGCAGAGTAATCTAAATGAAGAATTCCATTTGAGTGTAGATCGGCACTATACTTTGCAAACTGTTCAATTTTTTTGTTGTAGTCTTCGGTATCTTCACCTCCCATTAGTGATCTAACAGTATTTCTATCCTCTTGATTAATGCATATGTAATAGCTTTTGCTAATAAGATTGTTATCATATGTCTCTATAAATGCTATAGGATCAGGGGTTATAAATCCCTTGGATAGAATTTTTTGAGAGTATAGATAAGATCTTTCGGCTTTACTTTTTCGTATAAAAGTATAAATGATCCTATTAATTAAATTGGGACGCTGAAAGCTTTTTATAACTATTTTAATATTATCTATTTGTATAGTTTTTAAAATATTTCTCCCTTTATAAATAACCTGGCCAGACTCTTCAAATATTTTGGGGATATTACTAATGAAATCTGTGTATTTATTATATTTTGGATTTATTATAATCTTCATTATTTTTTTTTGAATTGTTAAAAATAGTTATTTTTGGGCTAATTTATTAATAATTTGATGAAAAAAATCTCTCTCTTATTCTGCTATGTTATTGTAATTGTCTTATTTTCATGTAAGAAAGACGAGGTTTCTCATGAGCAATATAATAAAGTAGTTCTATTATATATGGCTGCAAATAATAATCTATCACCTCATGCAATAAATAATATACAGGAGTTAAAGCAGGGATATGTTCCGTCAAAAGATAGTAAAGAGGTTCTTTTAGTATATCTTCATTCTGTTAATAGTAGTCCGCGGTTATTTAGACTATATTCATCTGATAACACTATCAAAGAGATTAATATTGAATTATACGATAATCATAACTCAGCAAGTGCCGATGTATTAAATAAGATATTAAATAGAGTAAAGAGCTCTTTTAAAGCTAAGGAGTATGGTCTAATTTTATGGTCTCATGCAACTGGTTGGTTGCCACAAGGTTATTATAATGGATCTCAGATAAATTATGCTTTTTTTGAAGACCCATACTCAAATTTAGTAAAGAGTTTTGGTGAGGATAGAGGTGTAGAGATGGAGATAACAGAGTTAAAAAAAGCTATATCTTACAAACTCTCGTTTATAATTTTTGATTGTTGTTATATGGGGGGGATTGAAACCATATATGAATTAAGAGATAGGGCCGAGTATATAATAGCCTCTCCAACTGAGATATTGGCAACCGGATTCCCATATAATAGAATTATGGAGGATCTTTTTAAATCTTCTAGTTATCTAGTGGGTGTTGGAGACTCGTTTTTTAATTATTATAACTCTATGTCTGGTGTAAACAGATCTGCAACACTTGCATTATATAATACATCAGAAATGCATGAATTATCCACGATAACTAGGTCTATAATTGAGAATAATAGACTCAAAATATCTACATTAGATATGTCGTCTATACAGCAATATTTTAGGTATAATAAACGTTGGTTTTGGGATTTGGAAGATTTTATTCATAAAATAGCTTCGGAAAGTGAGTACACTTTATTTAAGCAATCATTGTCAAAAGTGATTACTCATAAGTGGAACACAGATAGTTTTATTGATATACCAATATTGAGATTTTCGGGTGTTAGCACTTATATTCCTTTTTCACCAAATCCTTTTATAGACTCTTTCTATAAATCATTGGAGTGGAATAGAGATGTTTTATTGATTAAATAATTTTTTGTATTATTTTATTTTTTATCTTTGCACCACTCAAAAAGAGTGACTTTTTGGTGCAATGGGGTCTGCATGTTGTAGACTAAGTAACACAATTTATTATTTATGAAAACATTATCATTAAAAGGTAATTTAAGAGAAATTACCAAAAAAAGTGCAGTTAAAGCATTAAGAAAAAATGAATTAGTTCCATGTGTTCTTTATGGACATGGTATTGAGTCTAATGTTCATTTTACATTGGGTTTGAAAGACCTATACACTATTTTAAATACTCCAAACTCTTATGTTTTAGATTTGGATATTGATGGTAAAGTGTATAAGGCTATTTTGCACTCTTCTCAGTTTCACCCTCTTACAGATGAGCCTATTCACATAGATTTCATAACAGTTTCTGAAGAAAGACCTGTTTCAATTTCAGTACCTGTTATTATTTCGGGTAATTCTGAGGGAGTTCGTCAAGGTGGTAAGCTTATGATATCTACAAGAAAAGTGAAAATATCTGCTGCTTTAAATGATCTTCCAGATTCAATTAATATTGATATTACCACATTAAAAATAGGTAAATCTATTTTTGCAGGTGATATTAATCTTCCTGGAATTAAAGTTTTAACATCTCCTTCGACTATTATTTGTTCGGTTAAGATGACTCGTGCTGCATTAGGAGCAGCAGCAGCAGCGGCAGCAGCAGCTAAGAAATAATTTTTTAATATTATGAGTTATTTGATTGTTGGCCTGGGTAACATCGGTGTAGAATATTCAAATACTCGTCATAACGTTGGATTTATGGTGTTGGATGCCTGGGCTCAGGCATCCAACTTCCCTTTTGAGTCTAAGCGATATGGCGATGTTGCAATTACTCGTTTTAAGGGGCAGAAAATTATTCTTTTGAAACCCTCTACTTATATGAATCTTAGTGGGAAAGCTGTAAATTATTGGTTGCAAGATCAAAAGGTGCCAATTGAGAATTTGTTGATTATAGTTGATGATCTTGCTTTGCCTTTAGGAACTATAAGAATGAGGAAAAAGGGTAGTGATGGAGGACATAATGGGCTTAAGGATATATCATACGTTTTAAATAGAGAAGATTATAGTAGATTAAGGATCGGTATAGGGGATAATTTCTCTAAAGGGAGGCAAATTGACTATGTTATAGGAGAGTGGTCGGACCAAGAGAAGATAGAGCTAAATGATGTTTTTAAAAAGTGTATTGAAGCAACTAAGTCATTTGTTGCTATAGGAGTAGATCGTACTATGAATATATATAATACAAAATAGTTGTTATGACTAGGCTAGATAAATATATATGGTCTATAAGGGTGTCTAAAACTAGAGCTTTAGCCTCTGATTGGTGTAAAGCGGGTAGAGTAAAAGTCAATGGAATTGAGGCTAAATCATCACGAGAGATAAAAGTTGGTGACTTAATCGAGGTTAGAAAGGACAATATTAATTATAAGTATAAAGTCATCGATCTTCTGAGTAACAGAGTATCTGCAAAGGAGGTAGATAAATTTGTAGAAAATATTACTCCTATTGAAGAGTTAAATAAAATGTTAAAACCAAAAGAGTCTATTTTTTTATATAGAGATAGAGGAACAGGTAGACCAACAAAAAAAGAGAGAAGAGATATGGACTCTCTGCTCTCTTATTTAGGGGAAGATGATGAATAATAATCTATTTTGGTAAAAACTCAATTAGTTTTGCATTACCAATGATCCTTAGATCTTGTACTTGAGATGGTATTAAAATAGTCTCTCCTTTATTTAAAGTAGTGCTATAGTTAGGTGAGGTTATTGTAACATAACCATCTAAACAAAAGTAGACTTGCATAGATGTTAGTATCGGACTATTTATTGTTGTTTTTTCATCAATAGTAATAATGTTAATTTCGAAATAGTTGTTGCTAAATCTATCTTCTTTAATTATGTAATTGGTTGGGTCTGTTGCCTCAAGATCTATGCAATCGATTGCTAGATCTAGGTGCATCTCTCTAGCCGTATTGGGATTATGCTCCCTTCCCCAGTCATATACTCTGTATGTAATATCTGATGGTTGCTGAATTTCTGCTATCATTAGCCCACCTTGTGCAGAGTGAAGAGTGCCTGGTTTAATATAAATAAGATCCCCAGGTTTTGGTTTAATTACATTTAAATATTCTATTATTGAGTTGTCGTTGCATCTATCGTAAAACTCTTGAGCAGATAGGTCCTGTTTAAGACCTAGGTATATTATTGCATCTTTTTCACAATCTAAAACATACCAACATTCACTTTTTCCATAGCTGTTGTGTCTCTCGAGTGCAATGATGTCATCTGGATGAACTTGAAGAGAGAGTGGTTTGTTAATGTCAAGAATCTTAAATAATATGGGAAGTTCATTCCCATATTTTTCATATATAGAGTCTCCTACGATTTCTCCAAGATATGTTTCAATTAAATCGTTTATATTGTTATCGGCTAAAAATCCTTCGCTTACAATAGATTCGTCTCCAATTAATCCTGAAAGTACCCAACTCTCACCTATAGGCTTATTTGAAATAAGATCTGCTTGATCCTTATATTTTTCGATAATTTTATATCCTCCCCAAACTCTCTCCTTGAGTATTGGGTTGAATTTTAATGGGTATAGATTTGTCATAATATATTTTCGTTAGTTCTTATATTTAAATTCTAATGACATAGTTCTGCTGTAGTATTTATTCATTAAGAATATTGTTGTAGCCAAAAAAATAGATGCTACAAAATATAGTAATAAATAGTAATTTAATGGCATTAATGAAAATAGAGTTGCATCTTTTGGTAAATGAGGGAATGCGAATAATATAATAATCGAAATTCCATTATTGACTGCATGCATGAAAATTGCTAAAATAAGAGAGCCTGTTCTCCAATATATCCATCCTATTAAGAGACCAAATATAAAAGCAGGTATTGCTTGCCAGGGATTAAGGTGAATTACTGCAAAAATAATTGATGACCATAAAATTGCTTTTTGTGGAGTTGTATGAGATAAAAGACCTCTTAATACAAAGCCTCTACATAGGATCTCTTCTAATATTGGAGCAAAAATAACAACAGATATAATTGCAAGTATTTTATATCTCTCCATTAATGTAATTAACTCTAAAAAAAAATCGGGCATTTTTAGAATAAAAGTTAATGGCTCAATAATAATAGAGATAGCAATTATCATTGGAATTGTAATTAAAAATGAAATAGATCTACCAATTTCACCAAAGTTAGAATCATTTATTGATATTTTTAGTCTAAATTCAGTTATCTTTTTAGATGATTTAATTATATATATTGCTACAGGAATAAAGGCAATAGGATATAATAGAAAGTCTATATATTCAGTGTTATAAGGAATTAAATATACTAAAAATAACTTGATTATTGATGTTAAAAAACCCCCAGCAATTGTTAGAATAATTGCTAGTACCCAAGACTCTTTTAAATTTGGTAAATAATGATCTATTTTATGCATTTTATTTAATAGTTGATTAAAGGTGATGGATACAAACCAGTATCACTCATCTCTTTTAATTTTATAACAACACTCTCTTTATCCTCTTTGTATGTTACGCCAAACCAATTATCTGGAGTTGAAAGAACCTTGCATGTGGCAAGTTTAGAGCTGATTAAAGAGTTTACAACATACGGTATATAAAATTCAGATTTTAACTCATTACCTTTTTCTTCTAAAAATTCTTGAAAAAGTTCAATCCCTGTCGTAAATACATCAGGAGTGAATCCCCACATATTCATAGATACTAGTGCACTATTGTCTATTATCACCCTCTCTCCTTTTCCATTATCTCCCTTGATTAAATTATTCTCTAAAGAAACATTATGGTGTTCTTCTATATTAGTCAGTAGTGAGTCTTTGTTAAAGCTGCACACGCCTCTAGATACTGATCCTGATTCTGATAAAGTTTTTGATGGATTAAAGCCAACCATACAAAACTCCCCCTTTTTAGAAAAGCTGTCAATTAGCTGATTACATATAATTTTAAAAGAGTTTTTTCCATAAAAATCATCGGCATTAATCACTGCAAAAGGAGTGTCTATTTTGTTATGAGCAACCATTACTGCATGTCCCGTACCCCATGGTTTTTCTCTATTTGGATTTATTGTATAGCCTTGAGTAAGTGATGTTAATTCTTGGCATACATAGTCTATATCTATAATTTTAGAGTATTTTTTTACAATTTTTATTAGAAAATCGTCTTTAAAAGATTCGCGAATTACAAAAATGATTTTACCAAAGCCAGCTTCTACGGCATCGTAAACAGAGTAGTCCATAATTGTTTCACCATTTGGTCCTACAGCGTCGAACTGTTTTAGCCCACCGTATCTGCTACCCATACCTGCAGCTAAAATTAGTAAAGAAGGTTTTTTCATAGTATTTTTGATTTGTTAAGATAGAACAAAATTATTATTAATTTTGTAAAAATTAGAAGAATTGAGGTTAAAAAGAGTTATAAAAGAGCTTTTTGGCTCTCCAGTATCAAGAGTGTTTAAAAATAAAATGCTTATTACTGGAGTCCTTTTTAGTATATGGGTTCTATTTTTCGATTCAAGCAGTATAGTTGAACTATCAAAGGTTGTCATTAATATCAGTAAACAAGAGTCTCAAAAAATGTATTATAAGGAGTCTATCAAATTTATTGACGAAAAGTTAAATGAATTAAGTTCAAACAGGGACTCTTTAGAGAAATTTGCAAGAGAGCAGTACTACTTTAAAGAAGATGACGAAGATATATTTATTATTGAGAAAAAAAAGTAAGCAAATCAGATAAGTCGTCTGATTCATATGTGGCTCCAACTTTATATTTTATTTCTTGATTTTTGTAGTAATAGAATTGATCAATTCCATAAATCATAGCTCCTTCTATATCGTTATATGCATCGTCACCAACCATTAATGTATTCTCTTTTTTAGCTTTAAGAGCAGTCATGGCTCTTTTAAATACCATTGGACTTGGCTTATGATAGCCAATCTCTTCTGACACAATAACAGCCCTAAAATAATGTTCGAGTGAGGCGTTCTTAATTTTTTTATATTGTACCTCTTTAAAACCATTTGTAACAATTGCCATTTTACAACCATAGTGAAAAAGAGTTTCAAGGACCTCTCTGGCATTTGGCATTAGTTGGGTCATATTTGGCATATTGTCTATATAGCGTTCTCCAAACTGTTTTGCTAATTCAATGTCATAAATACCAAACTCTTCAAAAGAGTCAAAAAAACGCTTCCACCTTAGGGTCTCTTTATCAATAATACCTTGTTCGTATTTTTCCCATAACTGTTTGTTGTGTTTTTTATATACAGTGCAAAACTGAGACTTTTCTATTGAGGTTAAAGACATCTCATCTAGTATAAACCTTATGTTATTATTGGAGTTGGTTTCAAAGTCCCATATGGTCCTGTCTAGATCAAACAGGATATACTGATAATCTTTTTGGATATTATATCTTTTATTTAACATAACTATCAATTATCTTATTTATAGCACGTATGCATACTGGACAAAAATCTGGAGCGGAATTCTCTTTCATTCTACAAGTTAAATATGGTCTATAAATATCTTTTGACATATATCCTCCTCCTTCAAAAAGGCCAATAGTGTTTTTATATTCATAACTATTTGGTGTTGGAATAGGAGTCTCTTTATTAATTAAACTTTCCCATTTATTGGAAAAATTAACTCTTGTAGTTAAGTTAGGTTCCCAAGGTTCTATATTAAGATTATAAAACTCTTCGTAAGCAACTTGAGAGCTGTAGTACTCATCACCTAGCCCTCCAAAACTGTGTCCAAACTCATGAACAAATAATTCTCCATATAGATTATGATCAGAAACTCCAATTGCATAGTAGTTATATATTCCACCACCTCCATATTGAGAACTATTAACTAGAATATATACCGCATCGTTATGGGAATTGTGTAGTATAGCGCCCAATGATGAGTGATCTGGGATTGTTAAATAACGATCGATACCAAAAGTTGAAAATGTAGAGCTAAGAGGTGTTTTATCATCTTGATCATTAAATGAATTGAGAGCCCATACGTTAAAATCACTTCTTCTGGTTGAGTATGGTTCCATTGAAAATAGATACTCTGTAGCTCTATTTACATCGTCTTTAAATTTATCAGACTCATTATGAGAATAGCCCTCTGCAACAAAAACAATATCCACTTTATTAGAAAAATTACCAGAGTATTGAATAGTGTCAATCTGATAGTTAAACTCTTTTGGGATAGATATATTTTTGGAATTGGGATCAATTGTCTCTCTATGTAGTTCTTCGAATTCTCCAGAACTCTTATCTCTATAGTATAAAACAAAATCTACAATTTGTTTTGGAAATGGAATCCAATGAGATTCTACGAACTCATTTGTAGTGAGTTTTGCCTGTTCAATGGTTCTCCATTCAGAGAAAAGATTATTGAATCCCTTGCTAAAAATAAGTTGTCCATCTTTGGTATAAAGCGAGTATCTATACTCTCCATAATAAAGAGTATCAACTAAGTTGTTTTTTGATCCACTCCATACACTCTCTTTGTATATCTCTTTAATTGATGCTTTTTGGCTATATGCGTCTCCTTGAAATACAATATTAATTCTCGCTCTTTGGTCTGTAAAATAGGTTTCATATAGAGTTTTGTTTTCAACGCATGAGGTGAGAATATATATTGTGAGTATATATATAAAAATGTGTCTAAAATTTTTCATAATTAAAAACCGGTATAATTATGTGGTGTTATTTGTTTAAGCTCCTCTTTTATCTGATCATTAACATTTAAGGTTTCAATAAAACGATGAATTGCCTCTTTGTTAATGGTAGTATTTATTCTTGTTAAAGCTTTTAGAGCTTCGTAAGGTTTTGGATATCCTTCTCTACGTAATATAGTTTGAATTCCTTCTGCTACAACAGCCCAATTATTCTCTAAATCTGTGTCGATAGGAACTCTATTTAAAATTAATTTATCTAACCCTTTTAAAATAGACTTAATTGAGATTGTAGAGTGAGCAATAGGGACTCCAATATTTCTTAGAACAGTTGAATCTGTTAAGTCTCTTTGTAATCTAGATATGGGTAACTTTTCTGATAAATGCGTATATAGTGCATTTGCTATACCCAAATTACCCTCTGCATTTTCAAAATCAATGGGATTTACCTTGTGAGGCATCGCAGAAGATCCAACTTCACCTTCTTTAATTTTTTGTTTGAAATACTCCATAGAAATATATTGCCAAATATCTCTACATAGATCAATCAATATAGTGTTAATTCGTTTTAATCCATCAAAGTAGGCGGCAATATAATCGTAGTGCTCAATTTGAGTTGTTGGGTATGATCTTTTAAGATTTAATGTGCTCTCTACAAATTGATTTGCAAAATTATTCCAATCAATATTTGGATATGCAACTTTATGAGCATTAAAATTGCCAGTAGCTCCTCCAAATTTTGCTGCAAAAGGTGTATTATTTAAAGTTTTAATTTGCTCTTTTAATCTTACAGCAAAAACATTAATCTCTTTGCCTAATCTAGTAGGGGAGGCTGGTTGACCATGAGTTTTAGCCAGCATTGATACCTGACTCCACTCTTCTGAAAGAGTTGATAGTTTATTTACAAGTAAATCCAGTAGAGGGAGGTAGTTTTTTTGCATACCATCTAAAAGAGATAGTGGTACTGATGTATTATTTATATCTTGAGATGTAAGTCCAAAATGGATAAATTCACTGTATTTATCTAGCCCTAATTTGCTAAAACGATCTTTTATAAAGTACTCAACAGCTTTAACATCATGATTTGTAGTTTTTTCGATATTTTTTACCTCTATAGCATCGTTATGATCAAAATTATTATAGATATCTCTCAAGCTACTGAAAAGGGATTGATTAATATCTTTTAGTTGAGGAAGGGGTATTTTACAAAGAGCAATAAAATACTCTATCTCTACTAGAACTCTGTAGCGTATTAAAGCATATTCTGAATAGTATATTGTTAAATCAGATACTTTATCATTATATCTTCCATCCACTGGAGATATTGCAAAAAGGTGATGATTCATTTTTATATGTTGTTTTTTAATTTGTCATAAATTTTAACAATCTCTTTGGCCTCTTTAACATCATGAACTCTAATTATATCGGCTCCTTTTGTAAGTGCAAGCAGATTTAATGCAGATGTGGCATGTAGAACATCTGCAGGTGTTGAGTTTAGAGGTTTGTATATCATGCTTTTTCTAGATATTCCAATTAGTATAGGATAATATATTTGTTCTTCATTTTGGATCTTAAGAGATTCTAAATTATTGATTAATTTATAGTTTTGGTCAATATTTTTAGAAAAACCAAATCCTGGATCAATTATAAATTTAGTAAGACCAGATTGTTTAGCCTTTTCTATGGAATCAATGAAAAATTCTCGTATATCGTTGATAATATCATTATAGTTGCAATTTAATTGCATTGAGTTTGGGGTTCCTCTTTTATGCATTCCAATATATTTGAGACCTAGTCTCCCAACTGTTTCAAACATTTTGTGATCATCTATTGAACATGAGATATCGTTTACTATAAATGGCCCAATTAAGTCAAATGTTTTTTTTACAATTTCTGATCTAAAAGTATCAATAGATATGGTAACGTCTGGACAAATCTCTTTAATTGATTTGAGCATTGGTAAAAGCCGATCCCACTCTTCATTTTCGGTAATATATTGTGATCCAGGCCTTGTAGAACATGCCCCAATATCAATTATATCGGCACCATCTTCAACCATTTGATTAAATTTGGCTAGAAAATGTGAGACACTATTAATTCTACTATTTGAATAAAATGAGTCAGAATTAATATTAAGTATCCCCATTACTAAAGGAGACCCGTTCATTTTAATTATTAAATTTAATTAACTTTGTTAAAAGTTTACAAATATACGCTTTTATTATGTTAATTGTATTAGAAGGTCTCGACGGGGCCGGTAAATCCACCCAGATTTCTTTAATTAAAGAGCATTTTGAGCTTCAAGGGGCTTGTGTTCGTTATCTTCATTATCCTCGTTTTGATGCGCCTATATATGGTGAACTTATTGCTAAGTTTTTAAGAGGAGATTTTGGACCAATTGATAGTGTACATCCAACATTAGTTGCTCTACTTTTTGCTCAAGATAGGAATGATAGCTCTCCAATACTTAGAGATTGGTTAAATAGAGGTGATATTGTATTATTGGATAGGTATGTATATTCAAATATAGCATTTCAGTGTGCTAAGGTTCTATGTGTAGATCAGAGAAAAGAGTTAAGAGATTGGATATTTAATTTAGAATATAATGTATTTGGTATTCCTAAGCCCGATTTCAATTTTTTCTTGGATGTGCCTTTGAATTTTGTTGAGCAGAGACTTAGCTCTGTTAGAGAGGGAGATGATAGGTTATATCTAGATGGTAAAAGTGATATTCATGAGAGTGATTTAAATTTTCAGGCACAAGTTAGAGATATTTATCTTAAAGAGTGTGAAAAAGAGAGTGATTTAGTAAGAGTGAGTTGTTATAATGCAATAGATAAATTGTTGTTAGAGCCCAAAATGGTGTTAAATAATATCTTGTCATTTGTTAAGAAGTAGGAGAGGTAACATGAAAAGAGCTATTGATAGATTTATTCTTTATATTCTAGGATTTATTTTTCTTTTTTCTGGATTGATGAAAATGATGGACATAGTTGGTACATCTTTAATTATTCACGAATATTTCAATCTGGTAAATCTTAACTTTAATAAATCTTTTTTGTCATTTATTGCATATTTTCTTTCTGTTGTAGAATTTTTATCGGGGTTATTTGTTATTATCAGAGTCAGAAGATATATTTGGTTCTATGTTCTTGCCTCAATGTTGTCATTTTTCACAATAATTACGCTGTATTTATTGATTTACAACCCAATAAGTGATTGTGGATGTTTTGGGGAGGTCTTAAAATTGAGTAACCTTCAAACATTTTTGAAGAATTTATTCACTTTTATTGGAGTTATCTATCTTTTAATAACAAATAGCAAGGAGTCAGAATTATTTAAGAATAAAAGAGGTTTAAAGATAGATTTATCTATTATTCTTATCTTTTTGCTTGCCTTTGTATCTATCTATTCAGTTATTGTTAAACGTCAACCAATTGCCGATTTTTCTGATTTTAAGCCTGGAACTAGTTTAATTAGAGCAGATATCGAGAGTAATAGTAATGAAATGGAGACACTATTAATTTATTCAAAAGATGGAAAGATGTTCGAGTTTACTATAGATAATTTACCTGATAGTACTTATACTTTTGTTGACTCAAAGACATATTTTACAGATAATTTTAATAGAGACATTATTCATTTTTCTATTGTGGATAGTTTGGGTACTACGATTACAGATTCAATTTTTGATAATAATAAATTAGTTTTTATTGTCATACCAGATATTTCAAAAATAAACAGTAAAGAGATAGATGGTGTGTTATCATTAGGGAGTGATCTGTTTAATTTGGGAATAAGTCATTCTATTGTAACAGGTTCATCATATCGTGCAGTTGATGCAAGTTCAAGAAGAGCTTCTTTTACTCCGATTCCGATATATTATTCAGATTATAAGAGTGTTGTTACGCTTAATAGATCTAGAGTTGGAATAGTTTATGTATATGATGGTGTTATAGTAGATAAATGGTCTCTTAGATCATTCACTAGTAAGGATCTTCAAGAGATCGCAATAACCAATCCAGATGTTTTATTGACAAAGCGTGAGATTGGATCTAATTTATTTATACAATTTCTTTTTTTAGGTATAATTGTATTTACAATTGTACTTAAGATTTTATTAAAATTTTTTGATTCAAATTATGGGCGTAAAGAAGAGCTTCTCGCTGAAAAACTATAATACACTAGGTCTAGATATTACAGCTAAATATTTTATAGAGTCTAGCAGTATAGATGAAATATTAGGTATTTTATCACAAGATCAATACAAGAAAGAGAGGTTATTTATAATGGGTGGTGGCTCAAACTTACTTTTTAAAGGAGATTTTCATGGACTAATAATTAAGCCAGGTTTTAAGGATATCTATATTGTAGATGATTCTCCTAATTATGTATATATAAAATGTGGAGCTGGCGTAGAGTGGGATGTTTTTGTGGAGTATTGTGTTGATAGGGGTTGGGGGGGAATAGAGAATTTATCTTATATTCCTGGAACAGTTGGAGCCTCTCCTGTGCAGAATATTGGAGCATATGGTACAGAAGTAAAAGAGTCTATTGCTTTGGTAGACTATATTGATATTGAGGAACTATCATGTAAGTCAATAACTTCTGAAATGATGAATTTTGGCTATAGAGATAGTATATTTAAAAATAATCTAAAAGGTAGGACATTAATTACTCATGTAACTTTTAAGTTATCAAAGTTTCCAAAATTTAATCTTTCGTATCACGATGTGATATCTAAAATTGAAGATAAAAATGAGAATTTGAGCCTATATTTAGTTAGAGATATAATAACTACAATCAGAAAGAATAAGTTACCAGATCCATCTGAGATTGGAAATGTTGGTAGTTTTTTTAAAAATCCAATTGTTGATACTAAGATTGCTTTGGATATTCAAAGAGAGAATCCATCATTACGTTTCTTTGATTTGGAGAATGGTTATTCAAAAGTTCCCGCAGCATGGTTGATTGATCAGTGTGGTTTTAAGGGAATTAGAGAAGGGAATGTGGGTGTTCATAAAAACCAAGCGTTAGTATTAGTTGCATATAGTGGAGCTACATGGCAAGAGGTTGTAGCTCTATCTCAAAAAATAAAGCGATCCGTAAAGAATCGCTTTAATATAGATATAGAACCAGAGGTTAATATAGTTGAGTAGATATATTTTATATATCTACTCTTAGATAATTAACTTAATTTTCTTTTTATTTCTACTATAGTATATGCTTCAATAAGATCTCCTATTTTAATATCATTGTATCCATCAATATTTGTTCCACAATCATATCCAGAAGCAACCTCTTTTACATCTTCTTTAAATCTCTTTAGGGACCCTAGAACGCCTGTATAAACAACGATTCCATCTCTAATTATTCTAACTTTTGCATTTCTGGTTAGTTTGCCATCTTTTACCATACATCCTGCAATAGTTCCAATTTTTGATATTTTAAAGGTTTCTCTTACCTCTGCAGTTGCTGTTACCTCCTCTTTTTGTTCTGGTGCAAGCATACCTTCAATACCATCTTTTACTTCATTTATAGCATCGTATATTACAGAATATAGTCTTATTTCTATCTCTTCTTTTTCTGCAAGTTTTCTAGCATTAACTGATGGTCTAACCTGGAATCCAATGATAATAGCATTTGATGCAACGGCTAATAATACATCTGATTCAGATATAGCTCCAACTGCTTTATGAATTACATTAACAGCTATCTCTTCGGTTGATAGTTTTATTAGAGAATCAGAAAGAGCCTCAATTGACCCATCTACGTCTCCTTTTACAATAATATTTAGCTCTTGGAAATTACCAACCGCAATTCTACGGCCAATCTCTTCTAAAGTAATATGTTTTTGTGTTTTTAAGCCCTGAATTCTGACAAGTTGCTCTCTTTTGTTTGCAATCTCTTTAGCCTCTTTCTCATCTGTCATTACATTGAATAACTCACCTGCTGCTGGGGCTCCATTTAGCCCTAAGATTGAAACAGGAGTTGACGGTCCTGCCTTATCTATCTTTTGACCTCTCTCATTAAACATAGCCTTTATTTTCCCCATATTGCAACCACTAAGGATAATATCTCCAATGCTTAATGTTCCATTTTGAACTAACACTGTTGCAACGTATCCTCTTCCTTTGTCTAAAGAGGATTCAATAATGGTACCATTTGCTCTTCTATCTGGATTTGCTTTTAACTCTAAAATTTCGGATTCTAGAAGAACTTTTTCTAATAGTTTATCTACATTTAAACCGTGTTTTGCTGAGATTTCTTGACACTGATACTTTCCTCCCCAATCCTCTACTAATATATTCATATTTGCAAGTTGCTCTCTGATTTTCTCGGGATATGCACCTGGCTTATCAATTTTGTTTATCGCAAAAATCATTGGCACTCCTGCTGCTTGAGCATGGTTAATTGCCTCTTTTGTTTGAGGCATTATTGCATCGTCAGCTGCAACAATAATAATTGCAATGTCTGTCACTTTAGCTCCTCTTGCTCTCATGGCAGTAAAAGCTTCGTGGCCTGGAGTATCTAGAAAAGTAATTCTTTCTCCATTTGACAGTTTAACATTATAAGCTCCGATGTGTTGAGTGATTCCACCAGCTTCTCCTGCAATAACGTTTGCTTTTCTAACATAATCTAGTAGAGATGTTTTTCCATGGTCAACGTGACCCATGACTGTAACAATTGGAGGCCTTTTAACTAAGTCATCTTCTGAATCAATTTCCTGATTTAGATCCTCTTGATTATCTACAGTGACTATTTCGACTTTAAACCCAAACTCCTCTGCAACCAGAATCATTGCCTCTGCATCTAGTCTTTGATTAATAGATACCATTAATCCCAGATTCATACAAGCTTCAATAACTTTTGTAACGGCAACATCCATCATTACAGCTAGGTCATTTACGGTAACAAACTCTGTTACCTTTAATGTGCTGCTAGAGGTTTGTTCTATCTCCTGATTTTCTAGATTTTTTTGCGAAACAAGTTCTCGCTTATCTCTCCTGTGCCTAGAGCCTTTAGTCTTACCCTTGCCTTCAACCATCCTTGCATAGGTCTCTTTGATTTGCTTTTGAACAGCATCTTCATCAACCTCATGTCTTACTGGTTTAAACTTATCTTTTGCATTAGGGTGTTGTTTGTGATCCTTCTTTTTGATTTTAGACTTGTCTCTATTATCAACATTTTTAGGCACATCTTTACTCTCTTTGTTTAGATCTACCTTCTCTTTGACAGTTTTTTTAATTCTCTCTCTCTTTCCCTTATTTTTATCCTTGTTATAAGAGGGTTTACTGTCCGATTTCTTTTTGTCGAATTGAGAAAGATCTATAGTGCCACTAATTTTTGGCCCTGCAAGTTTTTGAACTTTTGTCTCTATGTGTTCAACAACATTAGAATCATTTTGATTAGATGGAGGGGTTACTCCACCTTTAGAGGCATTGGCTTTATTAAATTCATTAGGCCTTTTAGATTGCTCTCTTTCTGTTGACTTCGTTTCTATAGCTCCGGAGTTTTTAGTATTATCACTTTTTTTATCGGGCGTAAAAGTATTATTATCTTTTGATTTTGGCAATACCTCTATGCTCTTTTTTTGCAATTCATCCTCTTTTTTTTGTGGAGGATTATCAATTTTAATTTTAATATCCTCTTTTTCTACAATTTGTTTTTCGGGAATCTCAATTTTTACATCCAATACTTGTGGTAAAGAGTCAATTGGCTTTTGAAATGAAGAGTCAGGTTCTTTAGTTTTTAAAGGTGTAGGCTGTTCATCTACAGTGGTTATTGTAGTTTGAACTTCTTTTTTAGTTGAAGCTGCCTCACCATTTTGGACAGGAGTAGTTTTATTGCCGATGTTAAGATCGCTGATATGTCCGATTATCTTAGGTGTTCTTTTAGCGGGAGGTAGTCCTAATGTAGTTTCGGTTATAATCAGCGTATTATCGTTATCATCAACATCTTCTTCTTGCTCTTTTACTTTCGATTGTTTGGTAATTTGATCGATTTTAATTGGAACATTTTTTGCCTTCTCTTTGATCAACTGCTCTTTGCCAAACTCTTTTTTTATGAGTTCATAAGTTTGAGGGTCTATTTTTACACTAGGATTCTCTGCAATCTCAATTTTCTTTGATTTAAGAAAATCGACAAGTGTAGAGAGCCCAATGTTAAACTCCTTAAGAACCTTATTAACTCTTATACTTTCATTTATTGTCATATAATACCTCCCCTTTTAATTTACATTTTTATTCAAACTCTTCTTGAAGAATTTTTTGGATTTCAATAACAGTCTCTTCTTCTAGATCTGCTCTGCGTACAATCTCAGAAACAGGAAGAGCAAGTACGCTTTTTGCTGTATCACATCCTATTGATCTAAGTGCCTCAATAATCCATTCATCAATTTCGTCGCTAAATTCAGAAAGAAGAACATCCTCCTCTTCGTCCTCTATATCTCTAAATACGTCTATTTCCATACCGATAAGTTGTCCGGCTAGTTTTATATTGCTACCGCCCTTACCAATCGCAAGAGATACATCAGAAGGCTTAAGATAAACACCTATTTTTTGCTCCTCTTCATTAACTTTTATAGATACAATTTTGGCAGGACTCAATGCTCTTTGAGTTAATAACTGCATATTTGATGTCCAGTTAATTATATCAATATTCTCATTTCTAAGTTCTCTAACTATTCCATGAATACGAGAACCTTTAACGCCAACGCAAGCTCCAACAGGATCAATTCTTTCGTCATAAGATTCTACTGCAACTTTGGCACGCTCGCCTGGAATTCTCACAATTTTTTTAATTGTAATAAGACCATCAAAAATTTCAGGAACCTCTTGTTCAAAAAGTCTTTGAAGAAAAACAGGTGATGTTCTAGATAAAATAATAACAGGATTATTATTTCTCATCTCAACTTGACTAACCACAGCTTTTGCTGTATCCCCCTTTCTAAAGAAGTCCGATGGAATCTGCTCCGTTTTTGGTAATAGGAGTTCATTACCATCTTCATCCATAATTAAGATCTCTTTTTTCCATACTTGATATACCTCTCCTACGATAATCTCACCAACTCTCTCTTTATATTTATTATAAAGATTTGCCTTTTCTATATCCATAATTCTGCCAGAGAGATTCTGTCTTAAGTTTAAAATACCTCTTCTACCAAAGCTAGATAATTTTACCTCCTCACTAAACTCTTCTCCAACTTCGTAAGACGCATCAATTTTAGAAACCTCCTCTAGAGATATCTCTGTATTAGGGTCTTCTACCTCCTCTACAACTATTCTGTTTCTCCAGATTTCAAAATCTCCTTTGTCTATATTGATAATGATATCAAAATTATCTGCAGATCCATACATTTTGATCAATTGATTTTTAAAGATATCCTCTAGAACGCTCATCATGGTTGTGCGATCTATGTTCTTTAGCTCTTTGAACTCTGCAAATGTTCCAATTAAATTTAACCCTTCCATACAGGAAATTTTATTTAAAATTA
>LUYZ01000065.1 GCA_001603425.1 Bacteroidales bacterium Bact_08 | reverse complement strand
CTAAATATAGTTATGGACATTAGAAATTTAAACCCTGTAAGAGTTTGGACACATTTTTACTCTCTTACCCAAATTCCAAGACCTTCTAAAAAAGAGGAGAAGGCAATTGAATTCCTTCTTAATTTTGGAAAAGAGTTGGGTTTAGAAACCATCAAAGATGAGATTGGCAATGTTATTATTAAAAAGCCAGCATCGGCAGGAATGGAGAATCGTCAAGGAATAATTTTCCAAGCACATATAGATATGGTTCCTCAAAAGAATAGTGATAAAGTTCACGATTTTGAAAAGGATCCTATTGTTCCTAGAATTGTTGATGGTTGGGTATATGCAACTGGTACAACTCTTGGTGCAGATAATGGATTAGGTATTGCAGTAGCTATGGCTGTTCTTGAGGATAAGGATATGGTTCATGGTCCAATTGAAGCCCTATTTACAGTTGATGAGGAGGCAGGAATGAATGGAGCAAGAGGGTTAAAGCCTGGTCTTTTAGATGGTGATATCTTAATAAACTTAGATTCAGAAGATGAGGGTGAGTTATATGTAGGATGTGCTGGAGGTTTAGATACTAATGTTGTATTTAAATATAATAGTGTTGCAGCTCCTCAAGGCGACTCTTATGAGTTGAGAGTAACAGGTCTTAAGGGTGGACACTCTGGAATGGATATTATCTTAGGTAGAGGAAATGCCAACAAGATATTGGTAAGGGTTCTTTTGCCGATGCTTAAAGAGTTGGGTGTTGAACTTGCTTCTATAGATGGTGGTAGTTTAAGAAATGCTATCCCTAGAGAGGCTTTTGCTAAGGTTGTTATACCATCTTCAAATGTTGAGGCTGCAAAATCTTTAATTGAATCACATTTAACCGACATTAAAGCAGAGTTAGTGGCTCATGAGCCAACTGTGAGTATAGAGTTGGTTCCATGTGAGAAGCAAGATAGTGTTATTGAGAAAGCGGTTGCTCTAAATGTGATTAAGTCTGTTTATGCTTGTCCAAATGGAGTAGAGAGAATGAGCGATGCTATGCCAGGTTTAGTTGAAACATCAAATAATCTTGCTATAGTAAAATCTGATAATGGAGTGATAGAGATAAAAACTCTTATGCGTAGTTCGGTAGACTCTGCAAAAGATATTTTAGCTCAATCGATAGCCTCTGTTTTTGAACTTGCTGGTGCAGAGGTAACCTTCTCTGGTGGTTATCCAGGCTGGAAGCCAAATGTAAACTCTGCAATTCTAAAAACAATGAAGAGTGTTTATAAAGATATGTTTGGAAAAGAACCAGAGGTAAAAGCTATACATGCTGGTCTGGAGTGTGGTATTTTAGGTGGTCCATACCCTCATTGGGATATGATCTCTTGTGGTCCTACTATTCGTTCTCCTCACTCACCAGACGAAAGAGTAGAGATTGACACTGTTGAGAAGTGGTGGAATTATGTTGTAGAGGTACTTAAGAATGCCCCTGTAAAATAGGGTGTTATTATTATAATTTGGAGGGCTGAAAATATTGTTATATATTTGCAGCCCTTTTTATTTAAAAAATAATATAGAGTATGTTGAAAAATTACGAAACCGTTTTCATTGCAACTCCCGTTTTATCTGATGTGCAGATAAAGGAAGCGGTAAAAAAGTATCGTGATTTCATCACCGATAATGGTGGTGAGATAGTTCACGAAGAGGATTGGGGCCTAAAGAAATTGGCTTATCCAATTCAAAAGAAGACTACAGGATTTTATCACCTAATTGAATTTAAGGCAGATCCAACTTTTGTTAGCAAGCTTGAGATTCAGTATCGTCGTGATGAGAGAATTATCAGATTTCTAACATTTGCTTTAGATAAGCATGCTGCTGCTTATGCAGAGAAGAGA
Organism: Bacteroidales bacterium Bact_08; assembly: GCA_001603425.1. Taxonomy (GTDB): domain Bacteria; phylum Bacteroidota; class Bacteroidia; order Bacteroidales; family UBA932; genus Bact-08. Next base: position 20,815 of record LUYZ01000065.1, on the reverse strand, counting down.
AGAGCCAATAAAGCAGAATCTAAAACAAAGGAGGCATAATTATGGCACAAGCAAACAACGAAATTCGTTATCTAAACCCTCCTACAGTTGAGGTAAAAAAGAAAAAATATTGCCGTTTTAAAAAGTCAGGTATTAAATATATTGACTATAAAGACGCAGAGTTTCTAAAGAAGTTTCTTAACGAACAAGGTAAGATTCTACCTCGCCGCTTGACAGGTACATCTTTGAAGTTTCAAAAGAAAGTATCACAGGCTGTTAAGAGAGCCAGACACTTGGCTTTACTACCATATGTTACAGATTTATTGAAATAAGCTAAGAGAGAGATAAAATGGAAATTATACTAAAACAGGATGTACCTAATTTAGGTCACAAAGATGATATAGTAGTAGTGCGTAACGGTTACGCTACCAACTATCTGATACCTCAAGGCTTTGCTATTATGGCTACTCCATCTGCAAAAAAAATGCATGCAGAGAATATGAGACAAAGAGCTCATAAAGAGGCGCAAATTAGAGAAGAGGCTACACAAATGGCCGCAAAACTAGAGGGTGTTCAAGTTACCTTAGCTACTAAAGTTAGTTCAACTGGAAAAATTTTTGGATCTATTAATAATATCCAAATCGCAGAGGCATTAGCTCAAAAAGGTTTTCAGGTAGACAGAAGAAATATCACTATTCTTGGAGATGATTCAATCAAAGAGGTTGGTATCTATGAGGCTGTAGTTAAATGTCATAAAGATATCAAAGCTAATATTAAATTAGAGATCATATCAGAAGAGTAATTTAGAGATACTATATTTAAAGGTAAGCCGAGCACATGTTCGGCTTATTTTTTTAGTATTACTGAACTTTTGAGAATGAACTATTTTGAATTATCTTTGTTTCAAACCTATATATCAAGCATAATGACTATTAAAAATTATATTATGAAAAAAATCGCATTTTTATCATTAACACTATTGTTCTCATTGTCTCTTTTTGCACAAAATGTAGATAATGGAGGAAAATATGGGCCATATGTTACTAATAAATTTTTTGACAATTGGTTCATCTCTTTTGGAGCTGGTACCCAAGTTCTTTTTGGGGAGCACGACAATAATGCATCATTCAAAGATAGATTATCTCCTGCAGTAGATTTTTCAATTGGAAAATGGGTAACACCTTCTATTGGCTTTAGAGCTCAGTATTCAGGTTATGAGGCAAGAGGTGTTGTTAGAGACCCTTTAGCTAAATTTATTACAGGTCCTTCTAGTAAACTGGCAGGATATTATGATGAGAAATTTAACTTTTTCAATCTACATGCAGATGTTCTTTGGAATCTTTCTTCTACAATCGGTGGTTATAGAATGGATAGAACAATTGAGTTTATTCCGTTTTTGGGTGTCGGTTATGCAAAATCTTGGAAGAAAAATGTAAACCCTGAGTTTAAAGAGGCAGCAGCTGTCACAGGTCTAATTAATAAAGTTAGATTATCTGATGCTTTGAATCTAAATCTAGAGATTAGAGCACTTCTTGTAAATAGAAGATTTGACGGTTATAATGTAGGTAATGGTATTGAGGAGATTGTATCGGCTACAGTTGGTTTTACATATAACTTTGCTAAGAGAGGTTTTAACAGATACCAGCCACCAATCGTTCCAGATTACTCTCCATACAATAATAGAATTGATGAGTTAGAGAGAAGAATTAGAGATGCAGAGGATAAGAGTAGTAAATTATCTAGAGAGTTAACTGCAGCTAAAGAGAGCGAGCCTAAGGTTGTTAATGTTGTTGAGTATGTTGTTTCTCCAATTGCTATATTCTTCCCTATAGGTCAATCTAGACTAACAGATAAAGATTTAATCAATATCGGAAATTTTGCAGAAATTGTTAAAAAATCTGGCAAAAAGTACAAAATTATGGGATCTGCTGATAGTGCAACTGGTAGTAGAAGGATTAATCAAAAACTTAGTGAAGATAGAGCAAATGCTGTTTACAATGCTCTTGTAAATAAATTTGGTGTTAATCCTCAACAATTAGAGGTTATTGCAAAAGGTGATAAGAATGAGCCATTCGATAAGCCAATATTGAACAGAGTTGTAATTTTGGAATAGCTTTTTAATTTAATAGCTAATAAATTCAGAAATTACTATACACTTTAGAGGCTGTTATAATCAAACAGCCTCTTTTTGTAATTAATAGCTAATAACTAATTTTTTTTTGTACCTTTGGTGACAATTTTTTAGAAAAGTATATACTAAATATTATATAATGAAACAAGATCTTCAAATATTCGAACTTATAAAGAAGGAAGAGAATAGACAATTGCATGGTATTGAACTTATTGCTTCAGAGAACTTTGTGACACCACAAGTTTTAGCCGCTTTAGGTTCTGTATTGACTAATAAGTATGCAGAGGGATATCCTGGTGCCAGATATTATGGAGGATGTGAAATTGTCGATCAGGTTGAGCAGTTAGCAATTGATAGACTTTGTCAACTTTTTGATGCAGAGTATGCAAATGTGCAGCCACACTCTGGTGCTCAAGCCAATATGGCTGTTTTCATGGCTTGTTTAAAGCCTGGAGATACTTTTATGGGTCTAGATTTAGCTCATGGGGGGCATTTAACTCATGGCTCTCCTGTAAATATGTCTGGTATGTGGTATAATGCCATAGCGTATGGTTTGAGTGAAACAACAGGTATGGTTGATTACGAAGATATGGAGAGAAAGGCTTTAGAATTTAGACCTAAGCTTATTGTTGGTGGAGCTTCTGCATATTCTAGAGAGTGGGATTGGGCTAGAATGAGAGAGATTGCAGATAAGATTGACGCAATTTTTATGGTAGATATGGCTCACCCAGCTGGGTTAATTGCTGCAGGCATATTAGAGAATCCTGTTAAACATGCTCATATTGTAACTTCTACTACACATAAAACCCTTAGAGGTCCTCGAGGTGGTATTATTTTAATGGGTAAAGATTTTGAGAATCCGTTTGGAATAACAACTCCAAAGGGTGCTGTTAAGATGATGTCTGCTGTTTTAAATTCCAGCGTTTTTCCTGGAATTCAAGGAGGTCCATTAGAGCATTGTATTGCAGCTAAGGCTGTTTCTTTCTTTGAGGCACTCCAGCCAGAGTTTAAACTGTATCAACAACAGGTTCAAAAAAATGCAATTGCAATGGCATCTGCTTTTATAGATAAAGGCTATAAAGTTGTATCAGGAGGAACAGATAATCACCTTATGCTTATAGACCTAAGAAGTAAGTTTCCAGATTTAACAGGTAAAGTAGCTGAGAAGGTATTAGTATCGGCAGATATCACTGTTAATAAAAATATGGTTCCTTTTGATAGTAGATCTCCTTTCCAAACATCTGGTATAAGAGTAGGTACACCTGCAATCACATCTAGAGGTTTGATAGAGAAAGATATGCCGTTCATAGTTGAGTTATTGGATAGAGTTCTATCTAATATAGAGGACGAAAATATAATTTCAGAAGTAAGAGAGCAGGTTAGAAAGAAAATGCATGGTCTGCCTCTTAATATTTGGTAAGAATATATATTGAGAATAGAAATGTGGGTGACTTAATTAAGTCACCCTTTTTTATAAAACAACTTTTGATTCTGGAACTTTTTGAAAGAATGTTTGAGTGAATCTGAAGGTTGGAGTAATTATGTTTTTAATCTCCTCTATTCTGCTATGATTTGTTTTACGATTAAAAACATCAGATCTTTTCTTAGGCCTCTCCTCATCTCTTAATCTAAATCCGCTTAGCATCATTTTGCTTCTCTCCAGATCTATTACTGGGTAAGCATCACTATCGATATTTTCGAAGTACCTAATTCTCTCTAATTTACCATCATTTATTGTAGCTGTCATCAATCTGCATTTTTTTGCATTCATGGTTGTAATAATACTATCTTCTTCAAAAAAGAAGAGAATATTAACACCTCCATATGCATCAAATCTAGTTAATTTGCCTTCGTTAAAGTATGCTACAATATCTGCTCCCTTAATTTGATTGTAGTGGATAGAGTCCTCTTTTGATATAACAAATGCATTTGATAGTAGATCTGCTTTATTTAAAGATCCATTAGATATAATTAGTTGAATACTATCTGCTGTAAATTGATTTTTATCGTGCCATAGTGCTGGGTTTTTATATAGCCGGATAATTGAATCAATAGAGTTAAATTCTAACGAATCACACACACCTTGAATATCTTGCCGATAGAATTTAATATTTTTATATGCCTTAATAAATCTATGGTACTGTGTTGACTCTTGTATGGTAGAGTCTTCACTACTAATATATATTGCCTCTCTATCTATTTTTAGCGAATCCATTAACTCAACATTGGTTAATTGATCACTAATATTAATGTCATTTTCTGTAGCTTGAGAGTTTTCACTTGGTGGTGGAGTAGATGGGGGGTCTGCTTTAGGAGGTATTTTACTTCCAAACATCTCTTGAATGGGGTCTCTTAAACTCTCTTGAGCCCTTTTTTTAGAAATCTTAATAGTATTTGAGTCTATTAGTATTAATGGTTTTGATATATATTTAATGGTATCTGAGCTAAAAAATAGGGTGTCTTTTACACCATTTTCTATTGTATAGTAGCCAATTGTTGGTTTACGGTATAGGATTGCATCTTTAATCTCTCTATCTACATACTTTGCATAGTCGGAATATAGAATTATAGACTGAACACTATCTGTTATTTGCACATTATTAAATAGCTCTGCCTTTAATGAAGGTCTATTGTAGTTAATAGTATCTGCCCATATCTCATTATGACCGCTCTTAATATATGCATTATTATTAAAGTTATATTGCTCAGAATCCCTATTATACCATCCATAGTTTGAAGATAAGAAGCCATCTACATGCCATATATTAGTTGGTCCTAAAAACTCAATAATATTTGTTGCTGTATTGTATTTAATAGAATCAGATGCTAATATTAACGAATCACTACTCATTTCTACTCTTTGGAGAAATTTAAAAACATCCTCTTTTGCATAGAAGTATCCTCTAAAACTCTCAATAGTATTTTGTTTATTATCTCTCATGCTTCCACCATTGTAGAAGAATGCTATACTATCTCTTGTATTGTAATCTAAATAGTGTGTCCTAAGGACATTGCTGTCTTTATCTGTAAGTTCAACTAGATGACCTCTAACTTTTGCAAGAGAGCTATCTGCTATATAATGAATTCTATCTCCTGCTAGTGTTGTCTGATCTTGAATAATTTTTACATTGCCGATTGCATCAATGATATTTTTGGAGACATCCCATATTGCTGTATCACATATGATAAGAGCGCCATTGTGTAGGAATTGAGCAGGCCCTGTCACGCGTCTGATATTATTAATCTCTGACTGGTGCATTTCTGCAGTTTTTGCCCTTATTAATCTTACAAGTCTATCTTCTGTTTTATTATTATTTTGGGCAAAAAGCGATGCTAAACCAATTATGATCAAAAAGGTAAGAGATATAGTAATTCTTTTCATTAAACTATTTTAACCATCCTTCCCTAATAAACGGGCAATTATCAAATAGAGAGTCTACCCTTATGAAAGTACTCTCTTTTTTCTTATCAATAAATTTCTCGATAGCCTTCATAGCCTCTCTATTTGTAACTTCGTTATGTAAAATAGAGTAATCATATTGTAAATTTGCAATATGCGAAGGGATAATCTGCTCTAATTTAATTATTTTATAAACAGTATTTCCACTCCTACCTTCGTCATCAGTAGTTTCGAAAGGCATAGAGATTTCTCCCTCTTTTAGGTCTTTTAATATATTGAAATCGATTGGTTTAAGTTGATCTTTTTCGAAATATGCCGATCCCGAATATTTATCAGAAACAAGCCCTCCGTTTATATATGATTTAGGATCTTGAGAAAATCTCATTGCTGCATTAACAAAAGAGATACTGTCTGAAACAATTAGATTTCTGATGCTATCTAACTCATTAAATGCTTTTGCTCTATCTATGGTTGTATATTGAGGTTTTAATAGAATATGTCTAGCATTAAACATCTCTCCCTCTTTTTTTATCATTTGAATAATATGAAAACCATCAGGAGTCTCAACAATTTGTGAGACTTGTCCCTCCTTAAGAGACATGGCGGCATCTGAGAAAGGTGCCCAATACATTGCAGCAGCAGCCATTCCCAATTCTCCGCCCCTTACAGCGCTTCCTGGGTCTTGAGAATAGAGTGTAGCTAAAGTTGAGAATCTCTCTCCTTTGATTATTCTCTCTCTGAACTCTAAAAGCCTCTCTTTTACAGAGAGAACGGCACTCTCTTTATCGGGATATATTGCAATCTGCCTAAATTTATATTGAGTTGGCACAATTGGTAGGCTATCTTGTGGAGTATTCTGATAAAATCTATTTACCTCTGATGGAGTTATTTCTGATATTGATTGTGCTATTTTTGATCTCATCTCTTGAGTCAAGAATTGCTCTGTAAGCATCTCTCTCCAGTCTGCTTTGAGTTTAAAGATCGGTTTTTTAAAGTACTCTTCTGTAGCCTTTTCTCCACCAAGTTGGGTCATAACCTCTTGAATTCTTCTGTTTAATTCAGATTCAATTTGATCTGGATTTATTGATAAACTATCTGCCCTAGCTTGCGTAAGAAGAAGTTTTTGAATTATTAAGTTTTCTAAAACTTCACATCTTATATTTTTATCAGAAGTTATGCCTTGAAGCATCATCATCTGTACCTCAGCCTCAATAGTAGATAGTTGAATCATCTCCCCACCAACCAAAGCAACAGTTTTGTCAATAAGACCTCTCTCATACCTTTGAGCAAAAGCAACTTGCCCAAATGAGATAAGAGTAATAATAAATATGATACAGATTTTGCTTTTATTCATAACTATGGTTTGTCGTTTAAATTAGTTTTTATCAAATTTTTTGCCAAAGCCTCTTCTATGAGATTTTTTTCCATCTCTCTTAATAGATTCTGCTTTCTTTTACTTAAAACAATCTCTCGAATTCTAGATTTATAGTATTCGAAAGGTGGAGTCTCTCCAGAGGCTCTTTTCTGGTAAAGATATATAAAATAATAGTATCCAGAATCGTTAATCTCTAACCAGTTTTTAGATTCTAGCTCCTTCTCTAAATCTAGAACACTTAGTGGTAGCTCTCTTGCAATAACAGCAAAGTCGACCCACTCATTATTAAAGTCGATGTATTTTTCTGCAGAGCTATGGCATATCTCCTCAATCCTAAACTTATCCTCCTCTGAATTAGATTTGTATAAGCTCCTAATTATCTGTAGGTTAGGAGATGAATTTGTAACCTTAATAATTCTGCATATTGCAATACTATTGTTGAGTTTTATGTTATGAGAGTTATTATTATAATATTCAATTTTCTCTTCTTGAGTAATTAGTGTATCTAACCTGCTCTCAACATATTTTTTTTGATATCTAAAAGCTAGAAGAGAATTCTTGTACTCTTCTAGCTCTTTTTCTACATCTTTCTCTTGTTTACTTAACTCTCTGTCTGCTCTATTTAACATTAAATATTTAATAGCCCAGTTATTAATATATTGCTTAAGCATTTCGATGCTATCTGCTGCCGATGTCCCTTCTGGTATCAGATTGGAAATATCCTTTTTGTAAAGGATATTATCTCCTATTTGAGCGACAATTTCATGATCCTGTCTAAAGTTTAAATATTTACAGGATAGAAGTAAAAAGCATGAGATTATTAAAGCAATATATTTGATCATAGAGTGTTTTATCTTGTGTAGTTAGGCGATTCTCTTGTTATTGTTACATCATGAGGATGATTCTCAACCACTCCAGCAGAGGTTATTCTCATAAACTGAGCATTTCTTAGCTCTTCTATATTTGGAGCCCCACAATAACCCATACCTGCTTTAAGTCCGCCCAACATCTGGTATATAACTTCACTTAAAGTTCCTTTGTATGGAACTTGTGCAACAATACCTTCTGGTACTAACTTTTTAATATCCTCCTCCATATCTTGGAAGTATCTGTCTTTTGACCCTTGTTGCATTGCCTCTAGTGAACCCATACCTCTATATGACTTGAATTTTCTACCATTTAAAATAATGGTCTCTCCAGGAGACTCTTCAACTCCTGCAAACAAAGATCCTGCCATAATACTACTAGCTCCGGCAGCAAGAGCTTTAACAATATCTCCAGAGTATCTTATACCTCCGTCGGCAATTACAGGAATTCCTGTGCCTTTTAGAGCCTCTGAAGCTAGCATAACTGCTGTTAATTGAGGTACACCAACTCCAGCAACCACTCTAGTTGTACATATTGAGCCAGGACCAATTCCAACTTTTACACCGTCAACGTTGCATTCGGCAAGAGCTTTAGCCGCTTCGTAAGTTGCAATATTACCAGCAACAACCTGTATATGTTTAAAAGTTTGTTTAACTTTTTTAACTGTCTCCAAAACAAAGAGAGAGTGGCCATGTGCTGTATCAATAACCACAGCATCTGTTCCAACGGAGATTAGCTTTTCAACTTTTTCTAGGGTATCATTTCCAACACCAACGGCAGCTGCAACACGTAGCCTTCCTTTTTCATCTTTTGATGCTTGAGGATTATCTTTAATTTTAGTAATATCTTTGTAAGTCAAAAGCCCAATAAGTACACCATCTTCGTCAACAACAGGGAGTTTTTCTATTTTGTAATTTTTAAGTATTTCTGTAGCTTGTTGAAGATCTGTTCCTCTTTTTGCCGTAATAAGATTCTCTTTTGTCATTACCTCTGCAATAGGAGTCCTCATATTATCTATGAATCGAAGATCTCTGTTTGTAACAATACCAATAAGTTTTTTATTGTTATCAACAACTGGTATCCCTCCAATTTTATTCTCTTTCATGAGTTTTAGAGCATCTCCCACAATACTATCTTTTAAAATAGTAATAGGATCGTATATCATACCATTCTCTGCTCTTTTAACTTTTCTTACATGCTCCATCTGAATATCAATGGGCATGTTTTTATGAATCACACCAATTCCACCCTCTCTAGCCATTGCTATTGCCAAGGTGGCTTCTGTTACGGTATCCATTGCTGCAGAGACAATTGGGGCATTGATTTTTATCTCTCTAGAAAAATAAGAAGCTAAACTAACATCTCTTGGGAGAACATTACTTTTTGCTGGGATTAGAAGAACATCGTCAAATGTAAGCCCTTCTGGAATGATGATATTAGACAACTGTTGCATAGGAGTGTTTTTTAATCTGCAAAGATAAATAAAAAAGCTTATCTGCTAAAACGGGCTCCTTGAAAAGTATCTCTCTCTTCCAATCTTTTTTCTAATAAACGTATGAGTTCAACATTTCTAATTTTACCCCAAGGAGTTTTGTTGACAAATCTTGGAGGTACTTCGCCAGCAAATCGTTCTATATGAATCTCTGGTTTGAGGATCTCTAAGAAGTCGATAAAAAAATCGATATATTCATCAAGGGACATTTCTATAAAATCCTCATGTTTTTTATTATACTCCTCTTCTATAGGTGTATTTTTTACTATCTGAAGTTGGTGAAATTTGACTGAATTTAAAGGAAGATTATTAATTAGTTGGGCGTAATTAAGCATCTGCTCTTTGCTCTCACCCGGTAGTCCAAAAATAAAATGAGCTCCCTGGTCGAGGCCATATTCAGCGGTTTTGTTTATTGTCTCTATTGCACACTCAATTGTATGGCCTCTATTTATTCGTTTCAAAGTGTGATTGTAGATAGATTCAACTCCATATTCCACAATAACTATCTTCTCTTTAGCAATATCTTTTAGAAGAGATAGCTTGTCATTATCAATACAATCTGGTCTAGTGCCAATTACAATTCCTGCTACAAGCGGGTGTGAAATAGCTTGACTGTATCGATTTTCTAATATATCTAAACTTGCATAAGTATTTGAGTATGATTGAAAATATGCTAAATAATTTGAGGCATTACGATACCTCTTTTGATGAAAAACTATTCCCTCATTTAGTTGGTCGATAATAGCTTTTTCACTAGTACTATAAGATGGGTGAAAGGCATCGTTATTACAGAATGTGCACCCCCCAGTAGATATTGTTCCATCTCTATTTGGGCATGTAAATCCAGCATCAACTACAATTTTTTGTAATCTGCTTCCATATTTTTCTTTGAAATAGCCAACAAAAGAGTTGTATCTTCTATTCTGAGGAAAATGCATGTTGTTTAAAATATTTAGAACAGAATTTTAATTACTGCCTTTTTTATAGTGCCATTTCCAATAAGAGGAGCATGTGCATCATAAGGGAAAATTACAGCAATATTCATAGGTTCCAAATTGATAAAATTTTCTGGAGTTTCATCTAAAAATGCAATATCTTCACTCTGGTTGTATGCAATATTATCTCCATTACATCTGCTTCTATCTCTGTGACCGATGGTTTCGGAACCTTCTAATAAAATGTGTATATCGATATATGAGTCGTGAACTTCTAATTTTGGAATTTCCAAACCCTCAACACTATTTTCAGAGATTATGCAGTAGATCTCTTTTCCCATTATCGGGTGCTGACCAACAGCTAGTTTTGAAAAGTCAGTTTTAATCATAAACTCATAAACCTTGGCAAATCTAGGATGAAAATTAATATATCTTTCAAAACCTTTAATCGAATCAACTATCATATTTTTATATTTTTTGCAAATATAATATATCTTTGTGGTAGTGCTAACCTCAAATAACTGAATTAATGAAAAAACTATTACTTTTTAGTCTATTGTCACTTCTTTTGATTTATTGTAAATCAGAATCTTACGATGGTAAAATTGAAGGGCTTTTTGATGAGATTTCTAACTCTGTAAAACAAGAGTTCGCACCAGATAGAAGATCAGCGACTTATGAGATTTCATTGGAGAAAAATTCTGAGATAAATAAGTTTGTCTTAAAAGGTGTAACCACCGAATTGTCTGCAAAAGAGTCTCTTTTAGAAAAATTAGAAGAGTCAAAAATAGAGTTTATCGACAGTGTTATAGTATTGCCTCACACAGATTTAGGTGAAAAAACCTATGGAATTACAACTCAGTCTGTTATAAATTTTAGATACTCTCCATCATATTCAAGTGAGTCTGCAACTCAAACAGTTATGGGAACTCCTTTAAGATTGTTAGATAAAAAAAGTTATTGGATAAGAGCTATGACCCCAGAGGGTTATATTGCTTGGGTTACAACAGGTAGTATTGCTCATATGAATAGAGCAGAATATAGCGCTTGGATGGAGTTACCTAAATTAATTGTCACCGCTCATTATACTCTTTTAAGAGAGAGTGCAGATGATAGATCACAGATTGTAAGCGATGCAGTTATGGGTAATATTCTTGCATTAGAGGGGATTTCGGGCTCATATTTTAAAGTTAAAATTCCAAATGGAAAGATTGCCTATTTAAATAGAGCTCATGCTACTCATTTTGACGGTTGGCTCTCTTCTCGTAATTGTAATGCAGATAACATTATAGAAACAGCCAAGCAGTTTCTTGGATTCCCTTATATGTGGGGTGGCACATCGGTAAAAGCTTTGGATTGCTCTGGCTTTACTAAAACTGTTTTTTATATGAATGGAGTAATTATTAATAGAGATGCTTCTCAACAGGCTTTATCTGGAGAGGAGGTTGATATTGAAAATGGATTTGACAATTTACAGAAAGGGGATTTACTGTTTTTTGGGACAAAGGCTACTGAAGGTAGAAGAGAGAGAATTACCCATGTTGGTATTTACATAGAGAACGGATCTTTTATTCACTCAGCTACATCTGTAAGAATTAATTCATTAATAGAAGGCGCTCCCGATTATTACGATGGTTCGGGCAGATTACTTAGAGCTAGAAGGTATCTTAACCACATAGATAAGGATAATCAAATTGTGTCAATTAAAAATCATCCATGGTATTTTAAACAATAAAAAGTTAATTAAAATGAGTAATTTAACCACAAGAAGGAATTTTTTAAAGTCTGCTGGCTTAATGACTGCCGCAGCTACTCTATTGAGCCCATCTCAACTATTTTCACAGAGATCTTCGCAGAAAAGGGAGAACTCTGGAAAGTTAACTTTAAAATGGATGCCTTTTGATGCACTTTTAAAACACCCGTTTACTATTGCTAATTTTACTAGAACCACAACTCCAATTGTTCTTACAGAGATATCATGGAATGGGTATACCGGTTATGGTGAAGCATCTATGCCTCCATATTTAGGAGAAACTCAGGCGTCTGTTATGGAATTTTTGAAGAAAATAGACCTTTCCAAATTCAAAGATCCATTTCAAATTCAAGATATATTGACCTATGTAGAGTCCATTGCTATAAATAATACTGCAGCAAAGGCAGCAGTAGATATTGCTCTTCACGATCTTGTTGGAAAGATAATGGGTCAACCATGGTGGAAAATATGGGGATTCAATTCTCAAACAACTCCAGATACATCTTTTACTGTTGGTTTAGATACAGAAGAGGTGGTTAAACAAAAGACTAGAGAGGCTGCTCCTTATAATATTATAAAGGTAAAGCTAGGACGTGACGATGCAACAGATAGAATGATGATTAATACAATTAGATCTGTTACAGATAAAACAATATATATTGATGCAAATCAAGGCTGGAGAGATAAGCATTATGCTTTGGATATGATTCATTGGTTAAATACAAAAGGTGTTACCATGATTGAGCAGCCTATGCCAAAACTTTGGCTAGACGAGACTGCTTGGTTAACAGAGAGGAGTCCATTGCCTGTAATTGCAGATGAGGCATGTCAACGTCTGACAGATATCACTAAATTAAAAGGGGCTTATCATGGAATTAATATTAAGTTGATGAAGTGTACTGGAATGAGAGAGGCAAGAGAGATGATAACATATGCTAGAAGCCTGAATATGAGGCTTATGATAGGGTGTATGACAGAGACGTCTTGTGCTATTTCTGCTGCAGCTCAACTAGCAACAGAAACAGAATGGGCCGATTTAGATGGTAATCTATTGATCTCTAACGATATTTTTGATGGAGTTAAGATTGTTGATGGAAAGATTACTCTCAATGATAAACCAGGAATTGGAGTTGTAAAACTATAGTTTAAAAAATAATATTAACTTTGCACAAATTTATTAAAAAAGTATGGCAAGTTTAAGAGTTATTAAAAAGGATATTGATTATCTTGTTTCTGAGGTTATTTCGGATTGTTGGACATTTCTTTATATCAATCCAGATAAAAAAGCAGAAGAGGCAGTTTCTATAATTAATCAAGCAGTTGAATTAAGAAACGAATTATATCAAAGAGTTAATAATCCAGATAAATCTAATGTTAAGGCTCACTATAAAGCAATTTCAAAAGATCTTTTGGCTGGAGTAGATGGTCTGTTTATTAAGATTAGTGATCTTACTAAATAGTAAGTTAATTCTATATTTTTTAAGAGGTGTTCATAATAATATGAGCACCTCTTTATTTATATTCTATTGTTATTGCTGTTGAGTACTTTTTTAGAGCTTTTGATAACTCTTTTTCTCTGTGATTACATAATGAGTTTAGTTTGTTGTGAAATAGAGGTCCGTGATTTTTTATCTCTAAATGACATAATTCATGTAAAATAACGTAATCGCACAACTGTTGAGGTATTCTTAAAAGGTGGATATTAAGATTGATATTGTTTGCGCTAGAGCAGCTACCCCAGTTTGTTTTATTATTTTTGAAAAAAAGCTTGTTGTATTTGAGATTTAATAAATTGCTGTAGTATTCAACTCTATTTTTTAATATCACCTTTGCCTCTATTTGAAGTATTTTAACAATTAAAGCCTCAGTAGTTGTTATGGGGGTGTTTTTAGTTATCTCAATCAAATACTCTATTTGATTATTTAATTGAGTTGTTTTATAAATTTTATAAGGTTTGTTTGTGTGATTTAGCCCATCTGCAATTTTAAATGATATACTTCCAAATAGAGTACTAATTCTAGATCCATCTTCAATATAAAAGATGTTATTTTGATGCTTAATATTTTGCCTTTTAATAGCATTATTGACCCATTCTGCTTTTTGATCTAGAAATTTAATCCCTTCAGTTAATGAGATATTATTAGGTAAATTTAAAATTATATTATTCTGTGGCTTAACTACTATTTTAATTCTATTTCTTGGTCCTGCAAATTTTACAGTAACCATTCCAATTGTAGGGTGTTCAATGGCTGTTACTCTCTCTCTGGTGCTCTCTCTCTTTTTGAAAAACATAGGACCTATAAATTTAAAGGAATCATCTGAACATAATCTCCTTTTTCTACACTTTTAACTCCCTTAGGAATAATAATAACCCCATCTGATTTAAATAGTGATAGTATATGTGCAGATCCATTGTATAAGATCGGAGATACATAGTTGTTGTCTATTTTCCCTGGAATTAGAGAGGTTCTATCTATGTTTTTTCGTTTGTAGTATTGATCAATTTTTAATGATATTTTTTTTGTGGAGAGATTGTGCCCCATACACTCAAATATTAGAGGTTTAATCATTAAGTGGAATTGAATAAGTGATGAAACTGGGTTTCCTGGAAGTGCAAATACTACTCTGTCGATCTTATTTTTATTATCTTTTTTAATTGCAAATGTTGCAGGTTTACCAGGTTGAATTGCAACTCTATTGAATAGAATTGTAAACCCTATCTCTTTCAGAATCTGTGGAACATAGTCATACTCTCCCTCTGAAACGCCGCCACTAATAATTGTTATTTGGAATTTAGTAGTACTTTTTATAAGAGTATCTTTAAGTTTCTCTTTATTATCAGTAACTATTCCAATAAATTGGCTGTTATCTGATAGCTCAGATGCTAGAGATTCTAACATTGGTCCATTAATATCTCTAATTTGGAACTCTTGTATGTTAGATGAGTCATTTGGGACAATCTCATCTCCAGTGGATATTATTCCTATTGAAGGTCTTTTATATACTTCTACTTGCGAGTATCCAAAATTAGACATACTCCCAATCTTGGATGAGGTGATAATCTCTCCTTTATTAAGAACAAGCTCTCCTTTTTTAATATCTTCTCCCTTAGAGCAGATATTGCTTTTAATTCTATCTTTACCTCTATCTTGAATTGTAATTACACCATCGTTATATACTGTATCTTCAATCATAACAACACAATTTGCTCCTTGAGGGACCATTGCTCCTGTCATTATTTGAGAACATGTCCTATGGACTATTTCATATTTTGGTTTTTGACCTGCTGCTATAATCTCAACTTTCTTTAAATCAAGTGTGATGTCCTCTTTTTTACAAGCATATCCATCAACGGCAGATTTGTCGAATGGAGGCATATCTCTATCGGCATAAATGTTTTGAGCTAAGACTCTATTATTGGCATCCTTTAAAGAGATGATCTCTGTGGTTGGAGTGAGAGAGTTAGATTTAATAATCTCAATCGCTTGGTCAAATTCAATCATTTTGTGGTAGTTATTTTAGCAAAATTAGAGAAATAACTTGCTTACTCAAAAATAATATGTAACTTTGCACTCCCAATTTTGGGAAAATAATTAATATCAATTGCTTAGAACAATGGCAACTTATCTTGAAAAAGAAAAAAAGCAAGAGATTTTCGAAAAATACGGAAAGTCTAATGCAGATACCGGTTCTCCAGAGAGTCAGGTAGCTTTATTTTCATACCGTATCGCTCACTTAACCAATCACCTTAAATCGAATAAAAAAGATTACTCTACCCAGAGATCTCTTTTGAAGTTGGTTGGAAAAAGACGTCGTCTTCTAGATTATTTAAAGAAAAATGACATTGAGAGATACAGAAATATAATTAAGGCACTAAACCTTAGAAAATAAAGAGAAAATTACCGGCTTAAATATTTTAGCCGGTTTTTTTATGTTATTTTTCTAAATATAATTGGTTTATATTATTTATTCATTTTGTGTTCAATATGATAATATATATCAATATTATAACTATTTTTGCAAAACTTATTTTGATTAAGTGTGCCCAATTAAAAAATGCAGCTCGAGGTTGGGCATATAGCGGAATCAGTAATTATTAATAACTCTCAAAGGGAGAGTCGAGTTGCTTTAAACTAATATGAATATAGTAAAAAAGACCATCAAATTAAGAGATGGTAGAGAGATTGAAATTGAAACTGGTAAGTTAGCTAAACAGGCAGATGGATCGGTTGTATTAAAAATGGGAGCAACGATGCTTTTAGCTACTGTTGTTGCAGCTAAAGACGCAAAAGAGGGTACAGATTTTATGCCCCTTTCTGTTGAGTATAAAGAGAAGTATGCTTCTGCAGGTAGATATCCAGGTGGATTTCTAAAAAGAGAGGGTAGAGCAAACGATTCGGAAATTTTGGTTTCTAGGCTTATAGATAGAGCTCTTAGGCCGCTTTTCCCAGAAGATTATCATGCAGAGGTTTTTGTGAATGTCAATCTTATCTCTGCCGATAAAACTATTATGCCAGATGCTTTGGCAGGTCTTGCTGCTTCTGCTGCTTTAGCAGTTAGTGACATTCCTTTTAATGGTCCAATTTCTGAGGTTAGAGTAGCTAGGTTAGATGGTAAGTTGGTTATAAATCCTACTTTTACAGATTTGAAATTATCCGATATAGATATAATGGTTGCTGGAACCATGGATAATATTATGATGGTTGAGGGTGAGTTTAAAGAGATCTCAGAAGCAGAGATGCTAGAGGCTATTAAATTTGCTCATGAAGAGATAAAAATTCAGTGTCAGGCACAGATAGAGCTTATGGAAGAGGTTGGTAAAACTCAAAAAAGAGAGTATTGCCACGAAGAGAACGACCTAGAGCTCAAGCAGGCTATATATGATTTCTGTTACGATAGATGTTATTCGATTGCTACAACACCATCTTCTAAACATGAAAGAACTGATGCCTTTGAGGCACTTAAGGAGGAGTTTATTGCTTCAATTCCAGAGGAGGAGCAAGAGGCTAAAATGGCTATGATTAATAGATATTATCACTCTGTTGAGAAAGAGGCCATGCGAAACATGATATTGAATGAGGGAGTAAGGTTAGATGGTAGAACAACAACTCAAATTAGACCAATATGGTGTGAGGTGGATTATTTGCCTGCTACTCATGGGTCTGCTCTATTTACAAGAGGAGAGACGCAGTCTCTTACAACTGTAACCTTGGGTACTCGTTTAGATATGAAGGCTGTAGATGAGGTATTGGTAGAAGGGTCTGAGCAGTTTGTGCTTCATTATAATTTTCCTCCTTTCTCTACTGGAGACGCTAAACCATATAGAGGAACAGGTAGAAGAGAGATTGGTCATGGTAATTTAGCTCTAAGAGCTTTAAAATATGTTGTCCCTACTGGAGAGGATAATCCTTACGCCGTAAGAGTCGTTTCTGATATTTTAGAATCTAATGGATCTTCGTCTATGGCTACTGTATGTGCAGGAACCCTTGCGCTTATGGATGCAGGTATAAAAATTAAGAAACCAGTATCTGGTATTGCAATGGGTCTTATTTCAGAAGGAGGAGATGGAAAATATGCAATATTATCTGATATTTTAGGTGATGAAGATCATCTAGGTGATATGGACTTTAAGGTAACAGGTACTGCCGATGGTATTACAGCTACTCAGATGGATATAAAAGTAGATGGTTTATCTTATGAGGTTCTAGAAAATGCACTGGAGCAAGCAAGACAAGGTAGGCTACATATTTTAGGAGAGATGCTTAAAACGTTGGATGCACCAAAAGAGGATCTTAAACCTCATGCTCCAAGAATTATCTCTATTGTTATTCCTGGAGACTCAATAGGAGCTGTTATTGGTACAGGAGGAAAAGTTATCCAAGAGATTCAAAAAACTACAGAAACTACTGTTACTATCACAGAGAATAATGGTACCGGTATTGTTGAAATCTTTGGAGATAACAAGGAGAATATGGATAAGGCGCTTGCATGGATTAAAGGTATAGTTACAGTCCCAGAAGAGGGTACTGTATATACAGGAAAAGTTGTCTCTATTCTAGAGTTTGGTGCATTTGTACAAATTTTACCAGGTAAGGAGGGATTATTACATATCTCTGAGTTGGATTGGAAAAAAGTAGAAAAGGTAGAAGATGTTCTTGCTATCGGAGATACTGTTGAGGTTAAATTATTGGAGATAGACTCTAAAAGTGGAAAAATGAGACTCTCTCGCAGAGCTTTATTAGAGAAACCAGAAGGGTATGTTGAGCCTGTAAGAAAACCGAGACCTGAGTCTGGAAATTCCAACGGAAGAGGAGGCAGACCTTCTGGAGGAGGAAAGTTTGGAGATAGAGGTAATAGAAGATAGATTTCAATTTTTAGATAGATTATTTAATTGATTTTAAAAAAAATCTAAACTTTTTCCATATTAGTTAGATTGTTGGCAATCATGTATTTATTTACATGATTGTCTTTTTTATATGTTATAGTGAAGTTATTTTTAATAGGGTGTTTTTCTATAGATCGTAAATGTTGAGCATTGTTTTATAATAAAGTATTATGAATTTTGCCTTGATTTATGTAATTTATTACATCTTAATTACTCTGTTTTACTGGGTGTTCCTACAGGGTTTTAAATTGATAGTTTATTTATTAATTATATTTTTTTATTATAATTTCGGAAAAGAAAGCCTAACTAACTTAATTTTTAAACTTAAACTAAACTATCTATGAAGAAATCTATCTTGATTGTCTTTGCTATGTGTTTTACACTCATCGCAACGGCTCAGATTAAGGTTACAGGAGTTGTAACCTCTTCCGAAGATGGTTCTCCTATCCCTTTTGCAACCGTATTGGTTAAAGGAGAGAGAGCCATTGGAGCTACAACAGATCTGGAAGGAAAGTACGTTTTGGAAAACGTATCACCAGACGCAGTTTTACTCTTTTCTTATATTGGTTATATAACACAAGAGATCTCTATTCAAAATAGAGGCGTTATTAATGTTGTTATGAATCCAGATGCCACTCTATTAGAGCAGGTTATGATTGTTGCATACGGCACAGCAAGAAAGGGAACTTTTACAGGAGCAGCAAGTGTCGTAGGAAAAGATGCTATTAAGGATGTTCCTAGAGTATCTTTTGAAAGTGCATTGGAAGGGAAGGTTGCAGGTCTCCAAATTACAACTCTTTCGGGGCAGGCTGGTTCTACCTCTTCTGTAAGGGTAAGGGGTATTGGATCTATGAATGCTTCAAACGAACCTCTATATGTTGTTGATGGAGTTCCTGTAGTATCTGGTTCTGCTGGACAGATGGAAGGGTACATATATACAGGAAGTAATGTGATGAGTACCATAAATCCAAATGATATAGAGTCAATAACAGTTCTTAAAGATGCTGCAGCATCTGCTCTTTATGGTTCTAGAGCTGCTAATGGAGTAATTATTATTACTACTAAGAGAGGTCAGCAAGGTAGAGCGGTTGTAAACTTTAAAGCTTCTGTTGGATTGACTCCATCTTGGGCAACAAACAACTTCGATCCAGCATCTCCACAAGAGAATATAGAGATGTATTATGAGAATTTCTGGAATGCAGGAGTTTATTTTAGAAACCAAACTCCTGAGGTTGCAAGTAGAGAGGCTCTAAGACAGTTGAATAACAGATTTAATAGACATGGTTATATTTTTGCGGCTCCTGACCATACTTTAAACTCATTAACAATAACTGGAGATAGAGCTGGAACCTATTTTGATTGGGAAGATGCCCTATTTAGAACGGCAGTTTTCCAAACATATGACCTTTCTGTAAGTGGAGCTGGAAATAACTCTACATACTACTCGTCTTTATCATACACTAAAGAGCAAGGTCGCGTATATGTTAATGAATTCGACAGAATAAGTGGAAGGATAAATGTTACTCAAAAGGTTGGGAATAATGTTGAATTTGCTACAAATATTAATATAGCAAGAACAAACAGATCTGGTTATAACGATACAAGATCTACTGGAAATAACTACTTCTTCCAGTCGAGAAACTTATTATGGGGCATGTATTGGCCAACACAGTATCAAACTGGAGAACCTTTTACTGCAAGATATGGCAGTTTGGCTTGGAATCCAATTTATTATGATAATGAGTGGGATAATGACTCAAGAACATTAAGGTTAACAGCAAGCGAATCTCTATCTATTAAGATTCTTCCTGAGTTAACGTTCAAAACAATTTTGTCATTCGATAATACTCAAACCAACGATCATTTATATTATAGCCCTATTCACTTTCAAGGCTCTTCTGCAAATGGAGTTGTAAGAGAGATGAGTACAACAGATACTAAAATAGTTTCATCTTCTACTCTTAATTATAATAAAGAGATATTTAAAAAGCACAACATTGGCTTATTAGTTGGTTGGGAGGCAGAAGAGAATAAAACTGAGTTCCAGCGAGCTCAAGGTTCAGATCTACCTACAAGTGCATTAAAAACAGTTGCAACAGCCGGAGTACTAGATGCTAATGCGTACTATTGGGGTAATACAATGTTATCATTCTTATCAAGAGCAGAGTATAACTACGATGATAGATTCTATTTATCTGCATCTTTCAGAAGAGATGGTTCTTCAAAACTTGGCCCTGATGCAAGATGGGGTAATTTTTGGTCTATAGCTGGTTCTTGGAGACTGGATAAAGAGCAATTTATGAAGAGCATTGATTTTATTAGTAGCTTGAGAGTAAGAGCCTCATATGGTGTAAATGGTACATTACCTACTAATAACTATGGATGGAGATCTTTGGCAACTTATGGAAGTAAATATATGGAGGCTCCAGGTGGTGGCGTAAGTACAATTGCCGATGCTAATCTATCTTGGGAGACTAGCTATACTTCTAATCTAGCTT
>LUYZ01000064.1 GCA_001603425.1 Bacteroidales bacterium Bact_08 | reverse complement strand
CTCAGATTTTTAAAATCTTTGAGAAAAATTGATAAAATTCTCGCAAATGATTGTTCCGATTTAGTTATAAATTTTTACGAGCCGTTATTTGGGATATATCCATTATTTTTTAAAAGAAAATTTAAAATTATATCTATAGCTCATCAGTTTGTATCATTAAATAGAGATTCAGTATATCTAAAAGAAACACATGGTAGCTATTTTATTAAACTACTATCAAAAATTATTGCAATAAAAAGTGATATTATAGTAGTATTGTCTTTATATCCCTATTTTTCAGAGAATAAGAAAATTAAGGTAATTGCTCCAATATTAAGAGATGAGATTATTCAGTCAAAGCCAAGTGACGATAATTTTATTTTATGTTATATTCTAAATAGAGGTTTTGCAGATGATATTATTAAGTGGCACTCATTGAATCCTGATGTTACTATTCATCTTTTTTGGGATAATTTTGATGAAAAGGATAATCTTATTATAGATAACAATCTCTATTTTCATCATATTAATAATGATAAATTTATCGATAAATTAAGAAGATGCAGCGGTGTTATCACTACTGCTGGATTTGAAACAGTTTGTGAGGCGGTATATTTAAATAAGCCTGTAATAATGATGCCAACTCATATAGAGCAAGAGGCCAATGCAAATGAATTTGAGTGGTTGTGCATCGGTGCAAATAGAGTAGATAACTTAGATGTCACGGAATCTCTTTCTAAATTGACAAGTGGCTATAGAGATCCAGCAAGAATATTTCAACTAAAAAATAGAATAGTTAATTCAAAGAGTAATCTTATTACTATTATTGAATCATTAAATTAATTTATTTCTTACATTTGCTGCTACCTAGTCTTTTATAAAATGAAACTTCTTTCTAAAGTAGCAGTAGTTATTGCTATAGCTCTTTTTTTGTTTAACTCTTGTTCAAAGGATTCCATTATGCCAGAAGAGCCAGATAATAAACTTCCCTTACAATTTGATCCATCACAGGATATTGTTTTAATTAATCATGAATTAAGAGGAGCGTGGGTCACAACTGCCTGGAAATTGGATTGGCCTGGAAATATTACAGATTTAAATGCCCAAAGAGAGCAACTAATATACCTAATAGATAATTTGCATAAACAGAATATTAACGTTATTTTTTTTCAAGTGATGACCTCGTGTGAGGCCTTTTATAAATCTGATATTTTCCCTTGGAGTGCCTATTTAACTAATGAACAGGGGAGGGATCCTGGATATGATCCTTTAAGAGTAGCAATAGATGCTGCTCATGAGAGAGGAATGGAGGTACATGCGTGGATGAATCCTTTAAGAGTAGGTTCTGTAAATACCCAAAATATCTCTTCTCATCCTGCTGTAAAATATCCAGAAAGGTACTGTGTCTATAAAAATGTTAGATATTGGAATGCAGGATTACCAGAAGTAAGAGATTTTTTAGCAGATGCGGTTAAAGAGATTATTTATAGATATAACGTAGACGGGATTCATTTTGACGACTATTTTTATCCCGATGGATTAAGAGCTAGTACGCTAGAGTGGGATGATTCAAAATCGTTCGCAAAGTATGGCGGCTCATTGGATATTCATTCTTGGAGGGAGAAGAATATAGACCTTATGGTTCAAAGAGTATATAATGCAGTTAAAGAGGCTAACGAAGATGTAATTTTTGGAATATCACCCTCAGGAAGAAGAGAAAACTCTATAGCGTTATATGCCGATCCTGTTTCTTGGTTAAATAATAGATGGATAGATTACTTAGCCCCTCAGCTTTATTGGCAGATTGGTCACCCCACCGCAGATTTTTACTCTCTATCTACATTTTGGAATAGTAGAAGTAATTCTATACCTATCTTCCCAGGAATAGCAGCTTATAGATTAGGTGAGACAGGTTTCCCATCGGTATTAGAGTTTACTAATCAAATTGAATTGGGAAGGACTCTTCCAAATTTAAAAGGGAATATTTGGTTTAGGACAGAACATATTTTAAAAGAGCCTTTAAGGTCTCATATAAAGGGTACACTTTATAAATATCCCTCTTTAGTTGCTCCTTTAGGAAAGGATGCAAATTTGAATATAGAGGCTCCAACTTTATCCTTTAAAGGTAATTTGCAAATAGAGGCTTCTTCAAATTTAAATGATGTGGATTTTATATTCTATAAATTAGAGAGGATTGATTTAACAAATAGGTGGAGAGCTCAACTAGTTCAGCAAGGGAAGGATAATACATTTAGAGGTGAAAAAAATGTTAACTATATTGGAGTAGTTAAAAAAAACAGAGCTATATCTAATCATAGCTCTGTAGTTTATATCAATTAATAACTATTTTTTTAATGAAATTTTTACAGGTGTTATATTCTGAATATTATCACTAACTGGGCATCTATCCTCTATCTGTTCTAGCCATTTCTTAAGTGTATCATCATCGGCATCGCAGTCGGGCTTTATTCTGACATCAATCTGTTTATATCCAGCTCTCTCTTGATTGCTTTGGCCAAATAACCTAGCAGGGTTTAGGTCGCCATATAGATCAATCTCAACTCCTCTTAATTCAAATTTCATTTCCGATGCTATTAGATGAGCCATTACGTTTAAGCAACCAGCAAATGCAGCCAGCATATACTCAACAGGATTGGGCCCTGTATCTGTGCCTCCAAGATCTGCAGGTTCGTCAACAATAATTGAAAATTCCCTTGCTTTCACAACTGTTTTAGCTGCACTCTCCGAGTGAGCCTTAACTCTAAATCTCATATCTGCCATACTCAATAGTATTTAATTTTTACAAAAATAGGGTATAGTTATCTTATTAATCACTATTTTTGGATGCAATATTTTATATTAAATAGTGTAGTTTTTAATTAAAAAAAGTGTAGTATTCCATCTTTTATTTATGTCGATAAACTCAATACCTATTAATAATCTTCCTTTGGAGAAATGTGATTGGTTTTCGTTATTATCTGTTCAAGAACAGAATAATGTTTTACATAGCTCTAGTACAGTCATATATAAACAAAAGGAGACAATAATTAAGCAAGGCTTTGCTGCTTCACATATTCTATTTTTAGAGAGTGGAATTGTAAAATTAAATGTGCAGAGCAGGGGGAGGATCACTACATTCAAGATTATAGAAGGAGGAAGTTTTATTGGTCTAATGTGTTCTTTTGTTTGTAAAACTCTAGATTTTTCTGCTATTGCAATATCTGACTGTAAAGTTATTGTCCTAGATAGAGATGTTTTTGAATCATTAATAGCCAATAATGGAGCTTTTGCTGTGTATGTTGTTAAATTAATATCTGAAACAACTAATGGAATAGTTCATAACTTAATTAATCTAAGTCATAAAAATGTTAATGGTGCTCTTGCGACATTTCTATTGGATATCTATGATCTTTTTAAAAAGAGTAGATTTATTTTACCATTTAACAGAACAGAGATTGCTCACTCTTTGGGATACTCAAAAGAGAGTATAATTAACGCACTCTCTGATTTTCAGCGTGATGGTATTATTACAATCTCTGGTAAAAATATAACTATAAACGATATTGAATCTTTAATTAAAATTTCAAAAAATGGATAAAAGATTGGGAGCAGTGGCTGTTTTTTGTGGCTCGAATTCTGGTAATATTAGAATATTTAGAGATAAGGCATATGAGGTTGGAGCTTTACTTGCAAAGAGAGATATTGCATTGGTATATGGAGGAGCAAAAGTGGGCTTGATGGGCTCTGTAGCTAAGGGAGCATATGAAAATGGTGGGGTAGTAGTTGGAGTTATGCCAACTTTTTTAAAAATTAAAGAGTTAGATAATAAAGAGATAACAAAATTAGTTGAGGTGGAAAATATGCATGAGAGAAAAATGGAGATGCATAATTTGTCTGATGGTGTTATAACTTTGCCTGGAGGCTTTGGAACTTTTGATGAGCTATTCGAAATGCTTACATGGGCGCAGCTTTCTATTCATAAAAAACCAATTGCACTATACAATATAAATGGTTTTTTTGATCCATTAAAATCAATGATTTCAAATATGGTTGAAAATGGTTTTTTAAAAAAGGTCTATTTACAAACCATCATCATTGAGAGTGATATTAATATAATTTTAAACAAAATGGAGTCATATGTGGCTCCAGATTTAGAAAAGTGGATACACTCATCGGAAGATATCTAGAAAATAAGTTTGGCTGTGAAGATAGATTTATCTCCTTTTATTCCTTCAAAAAAATGAATGTTATCTGAATTTAGATATATAATTTCAATAGTATCTTCAATAATGGTTTCGTGATTGAAATTTAATGTAAACTCTTTTATTATATTGTTATTCACATATTCCCATGGTAATGAGTCCACTATCCATTCTATATATTTAGCATTATTAGTGTGACCATTAATATCTAAATCGGAATAGGTAACTGTATGGTTTTTTACTATAAAACCTCCCTTAATACTTGGGATTTTCTCGGCAGGTGACTCAATCGCATTAAATTGTTTCCCTCCTGTAAAGTCATCTCCAATTACACTCTCTATTCTTCTAATCTTTCTGCTATGATTGTCTATTATTAACCAAGAAGAGGTGGCTGTTATCATTGGAGAGCCATCAGGTTTGCTGATTAAAAAATCTCTAAGACCAAAAAGCTTATCGACACCTTTATGCCAAGTAGATGATAAAAGTTCATCTCTCCATTTTGGCATTTGAGTAAATTTTACATTTATTCTTGAGAGAACCCACAGAACTCCAGACTCTCTTATATTATCATACCCAAAACCTAGCTGTGCCGCATCTATATTTGCTAATTCCTGAGCATAATTTAAAAAAGAGAAGGGCTTTAAAAGCCCTTTATGATCTACCTCGTAAGACTTAATTACGATTTTGCTATTCTCTATCAACGTTAAATCTTTAAAATTTATAACTTTTTGTGGAGATGGGCGGAGTCGAACCGCCGTCCAAACAAACCATCCAAAGGGTTTCTACATGCTTATCCTTTTTTCGTTTTTCGATTGTGAACTGCCAAAAGGCAGGCCATTCACAACTTATCTTCTAAAAAACTTAGGAGACTGTAGAAGAGTCGGTCTCTGCATCCTATCTTTAATGATACCCCATATGCCATATCATAGAAGGATAAAAGAATGGCGGGATACTCGTTGCCATAGGACCTAGCCTACAGCAATTAAGCGTTTAAGCTATGCTTAAATTACGCAGCGAGTGCATAGTTATTGTTGCCAGTTAAGGCTTGTATCCCGGGATTTACGAGCCGGCCTTACAACGCTCGACATGCTTACCTTCCGATTGTGAATGCTGTCAAAACCAAAACATCCCCAAAATTTAGTGCTGCAAAGTTAATTAAAAATATCTATGTAAAAAATAGGTGCAAAATATTTGCCAGCTTCCATCCAAAAACGAAAATAGCCCCAAAATAACTATTACAACTCCTGCGACTCTATTAATGAGAAGGAGTTGTTTGAGCCTAAACTTTTTTCTAAATAGATTAATTGATAGAGTTAAAATTGCCCACCAGCTGTTAGCTCCAATGAAAACCCCTAATAGAGAAGATGCAATTATTTTCCAAGAGGAGTTGCTATCAACTTCAAGACCAACAAAGGCAAAAAGTCCTAGAATTAAAAAAATAGCTCCTGGATTTGTAACAGTCATAATTACAGAAGATAAAAAATCTTCAAATAATCTTTTTTCTCCTCTATTTCTTCTAAGTTGTTTAACTGGGTTAGTAAAGAAGATATGTAGCCCTATTATTATAACAGCTAGCCCTCCAAAAAATAAAACAAAACTAACATTACTATTAACAAACTCTTGAATTAATGCTAAGCTAAGGATGGCAAAGGCTGCAAAAAAGGTGTCTGTTAGTGAAGCGCCAAGTCCAGTCATAAAGCCTGAGCTTCTGCCTTTACTCAAAGTCTTTTGAACGCACATAACACCCAAGGGACCAAGAGGAATTGATGCTCCTATTCCAACGATAAAACCTTTTATTAAACTCTCTAACATAATTTAAACTCTATTTGATATATTTTTTAGATGGAGATTCAATCATTGTCCCAATATTGAGTTCTTTCCATTTATTGTCGATACTCTCTATTGTCTCTTTAGATGAGAGAGCCATTTTTGGCCATTCTCTATTAAACCCCTTTTCTCCTTTATGTTTTGTTTTGCTATCCATAATTAATACACCAGATTCAATGAGTGAATCTCTAATAGGATCACAATTACTACCCCATATCCACATACACGAGTATATGTCATTTGTATCTATGTTTTCATCAACAACAATATTAATTAGACCAGATGTATCAGTTGGTAAGTGTGTAAAATTAAAGCATATAGATCTCTCGGGTATAAATACTCTTTCAGAAATCTCCTCCTCCATCTTTTTTGTAGCATCGATTAAAACTTTACCTCCATAAGAGTAAGTATTTGATGCATGATCGAGTACATCCAATGGACCTTTCGAAAAATGAGTATCTGTAGAAGGATTATAGTTTTGAATAATTGCTTTTAATAGTTGGTCTCTATCTCTAATGTCTGTGTCTTTATCGGCAATAATCATAATTTTATTAAACATCATCTGTCCTGCACCCCATAAAGCGCTAGCAACTTTTATTGCTTGACCAGGATAACTTTTATCGATTTTTATAAATGCTATGTTATGACCTACACCCTCTTCTGGAAGATGCATATCCACTATTTCAGGGACAAATGTAAACTTTATTGGATTTAAAAAAATCTTCTCAGTAGCTAAAGCTATATATTTATCCTCTTGTGGAGGTATTCCAACAAGGGTTGCAGGATATACAGCATCTTTCCTATGAGTTATTGCTGTAATATGCATAAGAGGATATAAATCGGCAAGTGAATAGAATCCAGTATGATCTCCAAAAGGACCCTCTACAACCAATGGTGATTTTTTTTCTATGTAGCCCTCAATTATAAAGTCGCAGTCTACAGGTACCATTAGGGGTTGTGTTATACATTTTGTTAGTTTTACCGCTTTTTTTCTAAGGAATCCGGCTAAAATATATTCATCAATACCATCTGGTAGGGGAGCTGTTGCTGCATATGTATATACAGGATCTCCCCCAAGTGCAACGGCTATTGGAAATTTATCGCCATCAAAGTTAGAAAAGTGCTTAGCACCAGTTTTATGCCTATGCCAATGCATTCCTGTTGTAGTATTGCTAAAGATTTGCATTCTGTACATTCCAAGATTTTTAGCTCCACTTTTTTGATCTATAGTATGCACCATAGGTAAAGTAATGAATCTACCACCATCTTCTGGCCAACATTTTAGTACGGGAAGTTTAGATAGATCTGGCTGTGGCATTATTACCTCTTGACATGGCGCTGCTCCATTATGTTTTTTGGGCATCCACTGCGAAGCCTCTTTTAAATAGGGTAATAGCTTTAGTTTATCTATAAACGAGTTTCTCTCTTTTAAAATATCTTTAAACAGAGATTCAAAATAGAGATCTATTTTTTCAAAGGAGTCAATACCTAATGCCATGGCGACTCTTTTTTCTGACCCCATCATATTTGTTAAAACAGGGAAGTCTGTGCCAGTATTCTTGAACAGGATGGCTTTGCCTCCTCCCTCCATTTTACTAATTCTATCAGTTATCTCTGCAATTTCAAGAAGAGGATCTACAAATGAATCTATAGTAATTAACTCTCCACTAGCTTCCAAATAATTTATATAATCTCTAAGTCCCTTATACATAATAATATAATTTTTATCTACTAGCCTCTTCTACCAAATAGACAATTGAACTAAATTCAATTCCACTATGATTAGATAGACCAATTTCACAAGTTCTACTAGTTGCATACCCCTCTTGAGATCCTTTGGTCTGTGCCGATAGATTTCTTAGCCCATGTTGGTTAAGTTCGGGAACCAAAAACCCTCTATCTCCTGCAAAACCACAACAATTACTATCTATAATTGTTACCTCTTTAGCACATAGGTTTGCTAATTGGTAAAGATAGTGATCTACCTCCATTTTTTTAGCACTGCATACAGCAAAAACGGAAACTTTTTTATCTAATTTGGTTATAGTAAGATTCTCAATTAGATATTTAATAATAAATTCGGCAGGTTCATATAGTTCTAACCTCTCACCAAAATTGCTTTTCATTGTATAAAGACATGGACTCATGTCGCATAAAATAGGAATACGACCACCATCAGAGGCTTTATAAAGTGCATCTTCTAATTTATTTGATGCCTCTTCTCCTGCTTCAACAAAACCCTTACTAGAGAAGGACATTCCGCAACATAGCTTGTTCATATCTTGAGGATATATTATTGTATATCCAGCTCTTTCTATAAGGAGTTTTGTTATTTGAGTTAATTCCAGTTCTTTTGATTTCCCTTTGGAATTACCCATGCTTCTTGTAATACACGATGGGAAATATACAACATATTTATTATTAGAGATATCATTAGGATTGTAGTTATTGATATACTCATTTTTATTGGCTGCTTTTGGGAAATATTCGTTCCATAAAGGAATTAAACCGCCAGATATTTTGTTTGCACTTTTGGCAACAGTACCAAACACTTTTTTGCCAACAGCTAATCTCATATAGTGAACACTATTAAGCCCAATTCTCATTCCCTTGGTTACAATATCCATGTTGTTTGCAAGAGTTAGTGCTCTTTTATTAGCTTTTGGACTATTGGATTCATGACGTATCTCTTTTATTAATTTACCAGTATCTATTTTAAGGGGACATTTAGTATAACACAGCCCATCTGTTGCACATGTTTGGTCTCCTTGATATTTATATAGATAGTTTAGTTCTGCACATCGATGAGGTTCCTCCCCACTTTTTTGGAGACGTTGAATCTCTTTGAATACGACTATTCTTTGTCTTGGAGATAGAGTTAAACCCTCAGATACACATACGCCTTCACAAAAGCCACATTCCATACATCTGTCAACACTCTCGCGAGTAGATGGAATTGGTTTTAAGTTTTTGAGATGTATCTCTTTATCTTCATTAAGAATAACACCAGGATTTAGTATTCCTTTTGGATCAAATAGGCTCTTTATCTCTTTCATTAGCTGATAGGCCTGAGAACCCCACTCTTTCTCTACAAATGGAGCCATATTGCGGCCTGTTCCGTGTTCTGCCTTTAAAGATCCGTCATATTTATCAACCACAAGATTTACAACATCGTCCATAAAGTTGCTATATCTTGTTATCTCATTTGGGTTTTGAAAATCTGGATTAAATACAAAATGAAGATTTCCCTCTAAAGCGTGTCCAAAAATTACAGCTTCATGGTAACCATGTTTTTCAAATAGGTCCTGTAAATCTAGAGTCCCTTTTGCAAGACTTTTTATAGGAAAGCAGATATCTTCTATAATTGGTGTAGATCCAGATTTTCTCATTCCTGCTACAGTTGGAAAAGTCTCTTTTCTAATTTTCCATAAGACCTTTTGCTCTTTTGCATCATATGTAAAATTAATCGGGAGTTCTGGGTCTATCTCTTTAATGCTATCACAAATTGTTTTAACGTTTTGGTTTAGTAAGTCTGCAGAGTTTTCAGATGTTTCAACCAAAATAGCACATGCGGTTTTTGAAAGAGTTTTAAGATAAGTGGGTACATCTTTTGCGTCTTCTACAGATTTTAGAGCCGCTCTATCCATTATCTCAACTGCAGAAACTGGCTGATTTTTTAGAATAATTACGGCTTCACATGCGCTTTCTATATTTGGATAGACAATCAAAGCAAGAGCCTTGAAACTCTTTTCTGTAACAGTTCTATATGTTATATCAGAAATAAAACCAAGTGTGCCCTCGGAGCCAATCATAATATGTTTTAAAATATCCATACCATTGGAGTAATCTACTAGTGCATTTAGACTATATCCTGTAGTATTTTTTATTTTAAACTTATTTTTTATTCTCTCTCTTAATATTTCGTCTCCTTTAATTTGACTCGATAGAGACTCCAATTTTTCTATAATTTCTCTATGACTATTTTTAAAATTATTACAAGAGACCTCATCGGAAGTATCTAAAAGAGTCCCATCACTGAGAATAACTCTAATATTATCTATAGTTTTGTATGAATTCTCGCTTGTTCCGCAACACATTCCGCTTGCATTATTCGCAGCAATGCCACCAATCATTGCACTATCAATAGACGCTGGATCTGGACCAATTTTTTTGCCATACTTTAGTAAATATCTATTTGCTTCAGCTCCTCTAATACCAACTTGCAATTTAATTTTATTGCCATTATCTAATATCGTATGTTTTTTCCATCCATGAGTAGCAATCACTAATACTGAGTCCGATATAGCTTGTCCAGATAGAGAGGTTCCCGCAGCTCTAAATGTTAGAGGTATAGAGAGCGAATTAGCGTGTTCAATAATATACTGTATCTCTGTGTCGTTATAGGCTTTTACAATAAGTTTAGGGATCAGTCTGTAGAAGGATGCATCGGTCCCAAAAGCAATTGTGCTTAATGAATCATGTAGAAGTCTATCTTTAGGAATAACCTTTAATAACTCTTTGTAAAGTTCTAAATATTTACCTGTTATCATTTTAAGAGCTCTTTAATTTGAATGGTGTTAATTCGTTTGTATAGAATATTTTTATTTCTATCTAATAGGTAGGTTTGGGGGATATAATTAATCTCTAAGTTTAAAATTAATTCTTGATTATTGAAGTTTGCGGGTGCGAGGACTGGCCATGGATATCTATTGTTTTTTAAATATTCTAGATACTCTAATTCATCGTCTCCACAGTAGATGGATACTATTTTAACTCCACGTTTTTTAAGTTTTTTATAATCATTCAATAGCTCATTAGAAAAAGCACTACACATAGCACAGTCTGTATTAAAAAGATATACTAGAGTATACTTTGCCTTAATTTTATGTATATCGACTCTCTTTCCTTTGTGATTTATTAAATTGGGACTATAAATCTTAGATCCAATTTTATTTAGCTCTATCTTTCTGCTAATTAGTGGGATGTATTCATTAATGAAATATTTGTCAACCCAAAGATGGCTATATGGGATAATATATTTGTCGGCTATATATATAGCCCTCTCTTTTAATTTTTGATCCTCATCTATTGACAAATAGATAAAGAGATGGTAAAAGACGGCATTATACATAAGTATATTGCTCTCTTTTAATTTTGAAAAAAGAGGATTTATTGCCTGATCAAAATCTTCTATATTTGATAGGTCAAAAAGAGAAAGATATTCAGGAACGAATTTTTCGGCTTGTTTATACGCATAATCAATATTTTCCTTTTCTCTATCGAGTATCTGTTTTAATGCTGAAATATCCAAATTGCGTCCAATAATTACTCCTTGTCTATCTACTAATAAGATTTGGGGTGTTTTGGTAAC
This sequence comes from Bacteroidales bacterium Bact_08, assembly GCA_001603425.1. Classification (GTDB taxonomy): domain Bacteria; phylum Bacteroidota; class Bacteroidia; order Bacteroidales; family UBA932; genus Bact-08. Next base: position 13,503 of record LUYZ01000064.1, on the reverse strand, counting down.
GTTGTAGTATTTGTGAAAAGAGCTAGAAAGTTCTAGATCCCATAAAAATGACCAGCTTTTAAGTTCAGATTTAGTGAAATTTTGTCCTACAAAATTGACTAAATTATCATAAGATGTTTGAGTGTATACAGCTGTTAATCCAATATTTAAATAGCTGTAAATATTTAAAATGTCTTTTAGTTGAGGAATCAGTTCTTTACAAAATGGGCATTTTTCATCAAAAAATAGTATGATTGTATATCTGCTTTTAAAACTATCTACAATATTAACCTCTTCTCCAGAAATAGATGTCAAACTAATATTATGTGCTTTTTCTCCAATTAAGGAGTACCTATTAAAATCGGCATAAATCTGAGGTAATATATTTCCCCCTTTACCCCTGTAGTTAATCTTACTATCTTTAAAATATCTATCTGCTACATATACTGCAAATTGAGCATGTTCCATATATTTTGAATTCTTATAGAAATCAAAGATAGTAGAAGCAGCAATCTCTTTTTCTGATTGCGATATATGATTGGATTTAAGGGTATTGTCTATGAAATATAGAATAGAGTCTCTGTTTTGAGGTAGTTTAATTAATAATGTGTTGTATTTTTCTGCAATTTGCAATGAATCACTAGATTCACGTTGTTGATTAATTATATTGGCATGTGCGCAAATATTGAAAAATAGAGACGCTACTATTAACAAAACAGATTTCATTATTACTTAGCTTTTATTGTTACACCATTAGCCATAAATGTAGAAACATCTCCTCCATTAACTAGAACATCTCTAACAACCGTAGAAGTTATAAATGCATATTCATGCCCCGATGGTAAAAATACTGTAGTAATTTCTGGGTGTAATTTAGTGTGTGCTTGAGCTATAACTCTCTCAAGTTCAAAATCGGTAGTTGTTCTTAACCCTCGTACAATAAACTGGGCTCCTATTGATTTGCAATATTCAATTGTTAAGCCTTTGTAGCTAGATACTTCAACTCTATCCATATTTCCAATTGAGCGTCTAATAATATCGACTCTCTCTTCTACGCTAAAATACCCAGGTTTTTGCATATTGTATCCAACAGCAATTATAACTTTATCAAAAAGCCTAATAGCCATATTTAGAACATCTAAATGTCCAAGTGTGAAGGGGTCAAATGATCCAGGGAAAAGTGCAATTCTCATTATTTATATCTCTATATTACATTTAAAAACAAAAGTAGCAGGGCCAATTAAGTATATATTATCATATTTTTCTGGCCCCATATATCTGAATTTTACTGCAAGTTCCCCGCCAATTGCATGAACTTTTGTGTAAATATTCAAAGGGAAGTTTTCTCTTTTTGATGCTCTGTTATATGTTAGTAGATGATGATAGGCTATAGCAGAGGCGGTTATTCCAGTACCACAAGCATATGTTTCATCCTCAACTCCTCTTTCATATGTCCTAACAGATATTTCTAAATTATCCTCATTTTCTATTGTATTGCTCCAGTTGGCCGATTTTCTCCCCCAGTCACCTTGTACAAAATTTACATTTGTTCCCTCTGAAAAAATAGGATTGTGACGCCACATTTTTCCATGTGACTTAACGTCATAGTTTTCAAGGTTGTCTATAAATAATATGAAGTGAGGTGAGCCAGTATTAAGGTAAAAGCTTTTTGGAGAGTGTTCTTTAATTTTAAATACATCTGACATCTGAAGTTCTATATTTATCGTTTCTCCAATTTTGGATAGAATCTTTGCGGAGTGATACCCGTCAGGAGCTTCAAATTCAAGTTTTTTAATTCCTAATTTTGAGGCAAAAGCAACCAAGCAACGAGCCCCATTTCCACACATACTTCCTGGATATCCATCAGAATTAAAGTACTCCATTTTAAAGGAGTGAAGAGAACTGTTGCTCAAAAGCATTAGTCCGTCTGCACCGATGCCATATCTTCTGTGGCATAGGAATTCAATCTGCTTATTTGTAAGATTAATATCCCCAGCTCTGTTGTCTAGAATAATAAAATCGTTACCTGCACCCTGATATTTGTGTATTGTTAAATTCATATTGGATTATCATTTTAAGTTACTCATTTTTTCGTATTCATCCATAATAGATCTTGCAACTTTTTCCGACGCTCCGCTTCCTCCTAAAAGTTCTCTTAGTTTTGCATACATATTAAATACGCTCTCTCTATTTTCTGACTGGGATAATCTATCAATTTCTCTGGAGATCATCTCGGCAGTACAATCATGCTGAATTAGCTCTTTAACCAAAGGTTGATCTAAAATAAGATTAACAAGGCTAATATATTTAACTTTTACCAATCGTTTGGCTATTTGATAAGATATCTCATTGCCTCCATAGCAAACAATTTGGGGTGAATTTAAAAGAGCTGCCTCTAAACTTGCAGTACCAGACGCAAGAACAGAGATGTAAGCATGTCTCATTATTGAATAACTCTCGTTAAAAAGAAGTTTTACATTGGATCCATTTATATACTTGAGATATATCTCTTTTGGTGTAGAAGGAGCCCCAGCTATAACAAATTGGTAGTTTGGATATTTATTTACTAACCTTATGAATCTAGGCATAAGATAGTTAATCTCCATCTCTCTGCTCCCTGGTAATAGAGCAATAAAAGGTCTACTCTCTAGATTAACTCTATTTATAAACTCATCAAAACTCTCATTCTGACACTTATTGTTTGAGATAGAGTCTAATAAAGGATTTCCATTATATATAGCTTCAATATTGTGTTTTTTGAAGTACTCTATTTCAAATGGAAAGATAATAAATAGACGATCTATATATGATTTTAGATATTTAACACGACTCTCTTTCCATGCCCAAACTTTTGGAGCAATGTAGTAGAATACTTTAATATTATTATTCTTTGCAAATTTTGCTATTCTAAAGTTAAATCCAGGATAGTCAATTAAAATTAAGACATCTGGATTGAACTCGATAATATCTTTTTTACAAAGAGATAAGTTTGTCCATATTTTGCTGATAGAAGCGATAACCTCAATAAAACCCATTACTGCAGTCTCTTTGTAGTGCTTTACTAAATGACCTCTATCTCCAGCGGCCTGTTCCATTAAATCGCCACCCCAAAATCTAAATTGAGCATTAGGGTTTTTATCTTTTAAAGATTTAATCAGGTTGGATCCATGTAGATCTCCAGATGCTTCTCCAGCAATAATATAGTACTTCATTGTAATGTTATTTTATACTCCAAAGATTTTCTAGTCGTCCTATTTCTAAGTAGTCTGTTGTATCAATTTTGTGAGGAACAATGCTTACATAGTTTTTATTTATAAGGTTATGATCGGCCAATGTGTCTTCTGGTTCTTGATTAAAAAACTCTCCTGTCATCCAATAATAATTAAAACCATAAGGGTCTCGTCTCTCTTCGAACTCCTTAATCCATTGTCCTTTGCCTTGATGAGAGAATTTTATTCCCAATATATCCTCTTTGGGGATAGATGGGAAATTAACATTTAAGAATGTATTAGGTGAGACCGGATTCTTTAGAAAATTATCAATTATGATTTTTGCGTAGTGAATTGCTCCAGAAAAATCTGCATTTGGATTATGAGAGCATAGAGAAAAGCCGATAGAAGGGATCCCATATACAGTACCTTCGGCAGCTGCTCCTAAAGTCCCTGAATAAAGAGAAGCTATAGAGGCGTTTGAACCATGGTTAATCCCAGAAACAAGAAGATCTGGAGCCTGTTCAGAAAATATTTGATTCATTGCCATTTTAACACAATCTGCAGGAGTTCCAGAGCATGCATAAATTTTTAAATTCTCTTCGGATTTAAGCTCTGTTAATCTTAATGGCTTGCCAATAGTCAAAGCCGCAGACATACCACTTTGAGCTTCAAAAGGAGCAACAACAGTAACTTGACCATATGGCCTCATAAGCTCTGTTAGAGCACCAATTCCCTTGGCTTTTACACCATCGTCGTTGGTAACTAGAATTTTTAACATATAATGGATTGTTTAATTTATTCAGAATTAATATAACATGCGAAGATACAAAATTTGGAGTGATTTTTGCAGAATATGGGCATAGAAAATAGTTGCATAAATTAAAAATTATTAACTTTGCAACGCTTTTTATTCCACAATACATTGTAAGTAGTTCAAATTTAAATATTTTAGATATGAGTAAAATCAAAATTGGTATCAATGGTTTTGGCCGTATAGGTCGTTTGGTATTTCGTGCTGCTCAGCAGAGAGAAGATATTCAGGTTGTTGCAATAAATGACTTGATTGATGTAGATTATATGGCATATATGCTTAAATATGATACAGTTCATGGAAGGTTTAATGGAACGGTAGAGGTAAAAGATGGTAAACTAATTGTAAATGGTAATGAAATTAGAGTTACTGCTCAAAAGAATCCAGCCGATATTAAGTGGGGAGATGTAAATGCAGAGTATGTTGTTGAGTCTACTGGTCTGTTTTTAACCAAAGAGCTTTGTCAAGCTCATATTGAAGGTGGTGCTAAGAGAGTGATTATGTCTGCACCATCAAAAGATGATACTCCAATGTTTGTTTATGGAGTTAATCATAAAAAATATGCTGGAGAGCAATTTGTATCTAATGCATCTTGTACTACCAACTGTTTAGCTCCAATAGTTAAGGTTTTAAATGATAACTTTGGTATTGTAGAAGGTTTAATGACAACAGTTCACGCAACTACAAATACTCAAAAAACAGTTGATGCACCTTCTGCAAAAGATTGGAGAGGTGGTAGAGCTGCTGCTGCAAATATTATCCCTTCATCTACTGGTGCTGCAAAGGCCGTTGGTAAGGTTATTCCAGAAATGAATGGTAAATTAACTGGTATGTCTTTCAGAGTTCCTACAGTAAATGTTTCTGTTGTAGATTTAACTTGTAGACTAGAGAAAGGAACAACTTATGAAGAGATTAAATCGGTAATTAAAAATGCATCGGAAAATGAGTTAAAAGGCATTCTTGGTTATACAGAAGAGGCTGTAGTATCTAGCGATTTTATCACAGATCCAAGAACCTCTATTTTTGATGCAGATGCAGGTATTATGCTTAATTCAAACTTTGTAAAGGTTGTTTCATGGTACGATAATGAGTGGGGATACTCAAATAAAGTGCTTGAGATGATTGCTCATATGGATACTGTTAAGTAGTTTAGCAATAAATAATTTAAAAGGGGGGCCTAATCCAAAGATTAGTGTCGCCCTTTTTGTATATTTGTGCCATATAATTATATAAGTAATGGGAATTAGAAAGAAAATCTCACTGGGATTTTTTATAATAGGGGCTATACTTTTTATTTCTAGTGTTATAGCATTATTTGAATTTAATAGGATCAAAAATTCTGTTACAGAATTAATGAATGCCAATATTAGTAGTATTAATACTTCTAGGAAGATAATGGAGCTAACAGACGAGTATAATTTCATATTACTCAGTAGCACATTTGGTGACTCATTGCTCTCTTCTAGGCATACTCTTTATCAAGATGATAGGTTTAAGAATTATATATCTAGTATAAAAGAGAATTTTAGATCGGATTCAGAGGTTTTAATTGCCGATTCATTAGAAATAGCGTATACTAATTATTTGGATGTAGTATCTAAAGCTGTATTTATTTCAGATTTTGACTCTCTATCTAAATCGGATTGGTATTATCATGAGTTTATGCCTGTTTATAATGAATTAAGGCGTCATAAAAAGAATTTAGGATCTATTACACAAAAGGCCCTGTTAGATAATACAATTAAACTTCAGGATGGATACTATAGAAGTATTATGCCTGGAATTATAGCTGTTACCGCCGGTATTGTTTTGGTTCTGTTATTTAACTATTTTGTGAATCTATATTTTATTTCGCCAGTTCTTCTGATATCTAAAGGTATAAAATGTTATAGAGAGAATAGAAAATCGTACAATGTTAAATTTGATAATGACGATGAAATACAAGAGATCAATAATGAGGTGAAAAGTATTATTGATGAGAATAAAAAATTAAAAGCAGAGAGATCTTTAAAGTAGATGAATCTTAAAGTTATATCAAAAAATATAGGTATAGCCCTATTGCTAAATGCACTTTTTATGTATATTTCTGCATTTGTTTCATTTTTGTACGATGTGGATGTATCTTTTACTCCGTTGGTGCTTAGTGCCCTTATAACCACATTTGTTGGAGTATTTCCTCTTATTTTTGTGAAGCAAACATATGAAATTAATATAAAAGAGGGTTTCACTATTGTAGTTTTCTCTTGGATATTATCATGTCTTTTTGGTATGTTACCCTATATTCTATACGGAGGAGAATTTACACCTGTAGATGCTTGGTTCGAAAGTGTTTCTGGTTATACCACAACTGGAGCTACCATACTTAATGATATTGAATCTGTTCCAAAAGGTCTTCTTTTTTGGAGAAGCTCCACTCATTGGCTTGGAGGATTGGGAGTTGTTCTCTTTATGCTTTTGGTATTACCATCTGTAAGTACTTTTAGAATGAAGCTAACTAAAATGGAGATCTCTTCTCTCTCTAAAGAAAATTATCGGTTCAAGACAAAGGAGACTATAAGAGTAATATCTTTTGTGTATTTAGGATTGACTGTCCTAGAAGCTATATTATTGGTTATTGTGGGAATGGATCTATTTGATGCAATTAATCACTCTTTTAGTACGGTCTCTACGGGGGGATTTAGTACTAGAAATTTATCAATTTTATCTTATGATTCATTAGGTGTAGAGGTTGTTGTTATCATATTTATGATTCTTTCTGGAATGCATTTTGGGCTTTTGTACACTTTAGTTTTGGGAAGGGTCTCAGATATATTTAGATCTCCTATAGTCAAGTTTTATCTAATCTCTTTGGTAATTGGCTCAATTTTGGTTTCATTAAATACAAAATTTAATTTTTCTGATTATTCATGGGCAGAAGCATTTAGGTATGGAGTTTTTCAAGTTGTATCTATTGGAACAACCACTGGTTTTGCTAATGCCGACAGCTCTGTTTGGCCTCCCTTTTCCATATTAATACTAATATATTTCTCTTTTCAATGTGCTTGTTCTGGATCAACTACTGGAGGATTGAAGGCAGATAGAGTTTTGATTTTTTTCAAATCTGTGAGAGTACAGCTAAAAAAACAGTTGCACCCAAATGCCGTTTTACCTGTTAAAATAAGGAATACTAATTTAGATAGAGATATTGTTTATTCTGTGAACTTGTATATTGTAATTTATGTGGGTTTGGTTCTCTTTTGTTCATTACTACTATCATCTTTAGGGCTATCTTTAACAGATTCGTTATCATCATCTGTTGCTTCTTTGGGTAATGTTGGTCCTGGTTTTGGGTCTGTGGGGTCACTCTCTAATTATGCCCATTTTCCTTATTTAGGAAAAATAATATTATCATTACAAATGTTATTAGGCAGGTTAGAGATTTACTCAATATTAATTGTTTTTTCTAATAAGTGGTTCTATTCGGGACATTAAAATATGGCTATTGATAATTTTATATATGAGAGATTTAAGCATAACTTAGGTTTTGTTCCCACAAAATGTCAGGATGCTTTTTTTTCTATATTAGCAAAGTTTGTTGCTGGAGAATTTAATGAAAATCGAGATGTTTTTTTATTAAAGGGTTATGCTGGCACAGGTAAAACATCATCACTTCTATCTCTAGTCTCCTATTTAAAAGAGTATGGTCATAAATATATATTGTTGGCGCCTACTGGTAGGGCTGCCAAGGTTTTGTCAAATTATACAGGCAATAAAGCATATACAATTCACAAACAGATCTATCGGCAAAAATCTGTTAAAGATGGCATTGGGAATTTCTCTTTAGATATAAATAAAAATAGAGATACTTTTTTTATTGTTGATGAGGCATCATTAATCTCCTCTGCAAGCAAAGAGAATAATATATTTGGTTCTGGAGATCTGCTGGATGATCTAGTATTTTATTTAAGATCTAATTCTAATAATAAGTTATTACTTATAGGAGATTCTGCTCAGCTACCTCCTGTCGGAGAGCAGATATCTAATGCTCTCAATAATAGTTATCTAAGTAAGTATGCAGATGTTATTGAAATTCAATTAAAAGATGTAGTAAGGCAAGCCCAAGATTCTGGTATTTTATTTAATGCTACCTTAATTAGAGATAAAATAGAGAGTTTAGATAATACAATTCCTAAACTAGAACTTAAAAATTTTGATGATGTTGAGAGAATTACTGGTGCAGATTTAATTGAAAAGATAACAATTAGTTATGATATAGTGGGAGCCGATAATACGATTGTTTTGTGTCGCTCAAATAGAAGGGCAAATAAATATAACGCTGGAATAAGATCCACAATTTTATATAAAGAGGATAAACTGACAGTTGGAGATAAATTAATGGTGGTGAAAAATTGTTATAATTTCTCTAACTCTGGTGAGGATGTGGAATTTATTGCTAATGGAGATGTTGCCGAACTTGTAAGAGTATCCAAATATGAATCTAAGTATGGATTGAATTTTGCTCAAGCGACTCTTCTGTTTGCAGATTATAATAATATGGAGGTTGATGCTAAGATAATTCTAGATACTTTAGATAGTGAATCTGCAAGTTTACCCTTTGATTCATATAAGCAGCTATATGCTGGTTTAAGCGAAGAGTATTCCCATATTAAGAGTAAAAGAAAAAGGGAGCAGAAAATTAGAGAAGATGAATATTTTAATGCGTTGCAAATTAAATATGCAAATGCAATTACATGTCATAAATCCCAAGGTGGACAATGGAAACATGTTTTTATTGACACACCTTTCTGGGGAGCAGAAATATCAGAGGACGATTTAAAGTGGCTATATACTGCAATAACAAGAGCGGTGGATAAAGTTTATTTTGTTAATTTTGACAAACGATTTTTTGAAAATTAATAAATAAATTTCTTTATGAACGTCAAGTTTTTAACAAAAGTATCTGTTTTGCTGCTTTTTTTATTAGTAAAACTATCTATTATTTATGCTCAGAATAGCAAAATTCAACCTATTCCCAATATTGTTTCTTGGGAAGATAATAGTAATCTTATTTTATCTCAAGTAGAGGATAAAAAACAGGTATACTATAGATTTAATATTAGTAAACAATCAAAGGAGAAGATAGATCTTCCTGTTTCTCCAGTAGCAACTCCTTCTGTATCTATTAAAAATGGAGATATCTATTTTAAATCTGCCCAAGGAGAAGAGAAGAGACTAACATCAACCAAGAGTGAAGAGAAAAATCCAATTCTATCTCCTAATTTTAAGTTGGTAGCTTTTACAAGAGATAATAATCTTTTTACAATCGATGTAGATTCAGGTAGTGAGTATCAGCTAACGTTTGATGGAACAGATGTTATAATGAATGGGTATGCCTCTTGGGTTTACTATGAAGAGATATTTGGAAGAGCAGGGAACTATAGAGCATTTTGGTGGTCACCGAATAGTGAATTGCTAACTTTTTATAGATTCGATGACTCTGTTATTCCAATGTTTCCAATATATGACTCAAAAGGTAAGCATGGTTCTATTACAGAGACAAGATATCCTAAAGCTGGAGATAAAAATCCTGAGGTCAGATTAGGATTTGTTGGTTCAAAGGGCGGTGATATTTTGTGGGCAGATTTTGATCCTCTCGAGGATCAGTATTTTGGGACTCCTTTTTGGAATATTGATGGATCTAAATTGATGGTTCAGTGGATGGATAGAGATCAGAGTAATTTAACTCTTTATGCTGTTGATAGAAATACTGGTAGCAAAGAGAGTATATATAAAGAAAAACAAGATACTTGGATAGATTGGATTACCGATATCAAGTTTGGAGATAATGGTTTCTATTTTGTAAGAGATTTTAGTTTATGGCAGCAGATATATTATCAATCATTTGATGGAAAAGAGTTTAGACAGATTACTACAGGTGATAATTGGGGTGTGAATATTCTAAGTTTAGATGAGAAAAAGAGAGAGATCATATTTAGTGCTAGAAGAGATGTCTCAATTAGAAATGATATTTATAGAGTTAATTGGTCCAAGAGCTCATCTAAAATAGAAAAATTATCTGTTGGGGACTATAATCATATGAATATTATGATCTCTCCAGATGGTAAAAATATTGTCTCAATGGTATCTAATAGCTCTGTTCCAACAAAGATAAATCTTTTGTGGGCATCAAAAGGATCGGCAGTAAAAAAAGGGAGTTACATAACTCTTTTTAATTCAGCTAAAGAAGATTTTTCTGTTGAAAAATATAATGCTCCAAAAATGATCTCTTTGACCACTCCAGAAGGGTTTGACCTTCCTGGAAATATATTATACCCAGAAAATTTTGACACTACAAAAAAATATCCAGTTATATTTTATATTTATGGAGGACCAAATTCTACATATGTTATGGACACTTGGAGAGGAGTTCCCGATATTAGAAGAGAGCTTTCTAAAATGGGAGTAATACAAGTATCTGTGGATAACAGAGCATCTGGACATTTTGGTAAAAGAGGTATAAATTATATTCATAGAAATTTGGGCCATTATGAGCTTTTAGACTATATTGAGTGGGCTAAATATTTCTCATCACTACCATATGTCAACTCAGAGAAAATAGGAATTACTGGATTTAGCTACGGTGGTACTATGACTGCTTTAGCCTTAACTGATGGGGCAGATTATTTTAAATATGGTATTGCTGGAGCTGGAGTCTATGATTGGCAACTATATGATACGCATTATACAGAGCGATATATGGATAGACCAGATAACAATCCAGATGGATATAACAGCAGCGCCGTTATTAATAAGGTAAAAAAGTATAGAGATGATTTGGGATCTAGACTCTATTTAACGCATGGAACAGCAGATGATAATGTCCATATGCAAAACACTATACAATTGATTGATGCTCTTCAAAAAGAGAATAAATTATTTGATTTAATGCTATATCCAGGTGCTTTCCATGGATATAGAGGTTATCATGGCAGTCATTCACACAAGGCAACGATTGAGTTTTGGCAGAAATGGTTATTGAACTAGTTTTCTCAATATCTTTTTTTGCTACTTAAGTTATAATAATAACCATTTCAATCAATATTGGGTTATTGCCATTTTTAAATAAAATTAACTTGCATCGGTTTTAGTTATGTAAAATTGATGAACGTTTTTAGAAAAAAATGGTTATTGGTGTTCTTTAGTATCTTTTACGCATTTAATATATTTGCAAAAGATACTATTATTAAAGGGAAGGTTCTGGACAGTGAAAGTTCAGAACCTTTACCTTTTGTTCATCTGTATTTCCAAGGAACAAATATTGCCTCTACCACAGATATTGATGGGGAGTTTTATATAAAAATAGATACAGATTATAGTGTTCTAACAGTCTCCTATATGGGGTATATTACTCAAAAAGTGAATATTAAAACAGGAGAGATAAATGAGTTAAATATTATTCTAGTACAAGATATTGTTAACTTAAAAGAGGTAATAGTTAAACCAGACTATGGTCCAATTAAAAGATTACTATCTAATATACAGAAAAATATCGAAAGAAATAATCCAGATAATTATCCTCAATACAATTATCGCAGATATACAAGATGGGACTATAGAATTAATAATGTCTCAGACAAAATGACAAAATGGAGAGTCTTTGATAACTCAAAATCTATATTTAAATATGATTCAGATAGTACAAGGTATTTACCTGTATATTTTTCTGAACAGATTGTATTTAATCAATATAGAAAGAATCCTTTAATGCTCAAATCTACAGTTGAAGCAGATAATACCGTTGGTTTAGGATTATTGAGCGACACAGAGATTTCTGGAATGACTGCTGGATTAGATGTAGGTGTAAATTTTTATTCATCGTCAATGGAGATGTTTAATCAAAATTTTATCTCCCCTTTACATCCAAATGGTTGGTTTTATTACAACTATTTTCTAATTGATTCAACTAAGCAAGATAATCATTTGATATACAAAGTGAGGTTTAGACCAAAGAGGGCAGGAGATAATACTTTTACTGGAGAGATGGATATAGAGAGTTCTAACTACTCAATTGTCAATATTAATACCAAGCTAAATAATTTATCACATTTAAATTTTATAAAAGGGTTAGAGATATCTGTATCTTATAAAATGACCCAAGATTCTCTTCCGTTTTATGATAGATCCCAGATTATTTCTACTATAGATTATATGCCAGTAGAGTTAAGCAAGAATAGACAAAGAGTCGAGTTAAAGAGTTATAATACAATGATATTTACCGATGTGGACTTGAATCCAGACATGAGTTTTAAGTTAAGTCACAGAAGATTAAGTTATGAGTCAACTCGAGATATAGGGTACTCTTCTAGAGACTATGACTATTGGAATAGTGTTAGGCCAGCAGAGTTAAATGACGCAGATATAATGTTTATTCAAGCAATTGATTCAATGAATAATCTTCCATTTATTAAACTTTTGGATAAAGTTGCTCAGATGTCATTAACTGGATATTATAATATAGGTAAATTTGAATTGGGCCCTTATGATTACATGCTAAATTTTAATGAAGTAGAGGGTACACATTTATATTTTGGAGGGCGAACATCTTCCGATCTGTTTAAGGATTTTAGTATATGGGCAGGTATAGGGTATGGAACTAAAAATAGAGAGTGGTTGGGAAGAATTGGTTTTGGATATATTTTGCCAACTTCTAGAAGATCTCTAATTCAACTAGAGTATACCGATGATATGATCCAAATTGGTGAAAATGAAAAGATTTTATATCTATATGAAAATAAGCAACACACTTCTGAAAGTAATTTGATATCGTACATTTTTAAGAGAGAAGATCTTTTTGAGATCTTCCGACGCGAACGAGCTCTCTTCTCTTTTGAAAAAGAGATAAGAACAGGGCTTACAGTAAAATCGGCATTAAAAAATCAAAACTTTTTTTCTCCCTATTTTTTCCCATTTAAAGTAAATAAAACAGACTTGAGCTCTTTTAATAACAAAGAGTATCAATTAAATATTAGATGGTCTTGGGAGGAGAAGTATCTAGATTATGGCTATAGAAGAATATATCTAAGTACTCCTAAGCCGATAATTAATCTCTCTCTCTCAGTTGGAGAAAATTCTGTAGGTGATAGAAAGGAGAGATATGTTAGTTCTCACTCGAGTATAAAGCACTATTTCTATTTAGGGCAAACAAAGTTGGACTACGCTTTTGAAGCTGGTTATATTTTTGGAAAAGTTCCATATCCTTTATTAGATATACCTAGGGCAAATATTACATATGGGTTTACTAGTTATAATTACAATATGGTAAATAGTATGGAGTTCATGCATGATAAGTATATACATGGATATGTAGAGTATAGATTAAATGGGCTTATATTTAAAAGAGTTCCTTTGTTAAAAAAAATGGGGATTAGAGAAGTATTTAGTTTTAAATCTATGATAGGTGGGTTAGATAATAAACATTTTCAACTATTGGACTCTCCTAAAGAGATTTATGAGTATAATAAT